>DASQEB010000541.1:0-28570 GCA_035633875.1 Thermoanaerobaculia bacterium | reverse complement strand
GCCTCCCCACCGGAGGCGGCGCGCTCCTCTTACCAGCCGAGACATAGGAGATCGAACATGGGTTCGCGGAATATCACAGCAGTTCTACTGGGGCTCCTTTTGCTGGCGGTAGGCGTCCCCGTTTGGGGACAGGCCTGGGCCGGCAAGGGCCGCCTTCAGGGGCAGGTCAGGGACGAGAGCGGCAAACCGATCCAGGGCGCCAAGGTGGTCCTGCGCAAGGACGTGACCGACCGCGTCGTCGAAAGCACCGACGGCCCGAAGGCGATCCTGACCGACAAGAACGGCAGGTGGTCCATCCTGGGGCTCGCCGGAGGCGAATGGGGCGTCCTCATCGAGAAGGAGGGCTATATGGTCTCCGAGGGGCGGCTCAAGGTGAACGAGTTCGGCCCCGCCCAGCCGGTCAACGTGACCCTCAAGGTGATCCCCAAGGAGGTCATCGAGCAGGCCGAGAAGCAGAGCGAGACCGGCCAGGCCAAGGCGGCCCTGGAGCAGGGCAATGCGCTGCTCCAGCAGCAGAAGTACGCCGAGGCCCGCGCCGCCTACGAGGCGGGCATGGCCAAGCTGCCGGACTCCAGCCTCCACCCGGCGATCCTGCGCGCCATCGCCGACACCTACCACAAGGAAGGCAACACGGACCAGGCCGTCGCCGCCCTGAAGAAGGCTCTGGCTCTCGCCCCCCAGGACCCCGTCACCCTCCAGCTCATGGTCAACCTGCTGGCTGCGGCGGGCCGGGAGGCTGAGGCCAAGACCTACATGGAGCAACTCCCCCAGGGGACCACGGTCGATCCGGCCGTGCTGCTCAACCTGGGGATCAAGGCCTTCAACGAGGGCAAGATGGACCAGGCCTTCGCCGAGTTCGACCGCGTCGTCAAGGAGAACCCGCAGCTTCCGGACGCCTACTATTACCGCGGGCTGGTCTATCTCAACCAGGGCAAGAACGCGGAGGCCAAGGCCGACTTCCAGAAGCTCGTCGAGCTCGACCCGAACCATGCCAACGCGGCCGAGGCGCGGGAGTTCCTGAAGGACCTGTAGGGCGATCCGCGTCGCAACGTCTGCCCGCGAGTCCTCACCCTCCGACTCCCTCTCCCCGGGGAGAGGGAGAGAAAGGCAGCCCCGCTCACTCAACGCCCCTCTCCCTTGGGGAGAGGGTTGGGTGAGGACTCCCGGGAAAGGCGGCCCGAGCCGAAAGGCGTTCCCCTACTCCTTGATTCCGATGAAGTCTCCAGCAACCCTGGCCCTGGCCTTGCTCCTGTTCTCCCTCGCCTGCCGCGGGGGCTCTCCCGGCTCCGGTCCTTCCCTCCAAGGCGCTGACGTCCTCCTCGTGACCATCGACACCCTGCGGGCCGACGCCCTCGGGTTCGCCGGCAACGAGCGGGTGGACACCCCCACCCTGGACCGGCTGGCGGCCGCGGGCCGGGTGTTCGACGACGCCCACGCCCACAACGTCGTCACCCTCCCGTCTCACGCGAACATCCTGACCGGTCTCTACCCCTTCCAGCACGGCGTGCGGGAGAACAGCGGGTTCGTGCTCGGCGGCTCGGTCCCCACCCTGGCCACCCTGCTCCAGGAGGCCGGGTATGCCACCGGCGCCTTCGTCGCCGCCTACCCGCTGGACGCCCGGTTCGGCTTGAATCGCGGGTTCGACGTCTACGACGACCGTTTCCCCCGGGGCTCGGATCCGGACGAGTTCGTCATCGCCGAGCGCCGGGGGGACCAGGTCGTGGCGCCGGCCCTGGCGTGGTGGAATGCCCGGCGCGGCAAGCCCCGCTTCCTCTGGGTCCACACGTACGATCCCCACGCGGGCTACGAGCCGCCGGAGCCGTTCGCCAGCCGCTACCGGGACGCCCCCTATCTCGGCGAGGTGGCCGCCACCGACTCGTTCCTGACCCCTCTGCTCGCCCCCTTTGTCGACGGCAAGGAGCCGCCGGCCCTGGTGGTCGTGACCTCGGATCACGGCGAGGCCCTGGGCGAGCACGGCGAGCTGACCCACGGACTCTTCGCCTACGAGCCCACCCTCAAGGTGCCGCTCGTGGTGTGGCACCCCGGCATCCAGCCGGGCCGGGACGATCGCTCCGCCCGGCACGTGGACATCGCCCCCACGATCCTCCAGGCTCTGGGGCTGGAGGTTCCCGAGAGGATGCCCGGCCGCTCGCTCCTCGCCCCTGCCCAGCCCGGCGAGACCTCCTCCTACTTCGAGGCCCTCTCGACCCACCTGAACCGGGGCTGGGCGCCGCTGCGGGGGACGCTCGCGAACCGAAAGAAGTACATCGACCTGCCGCTGCCCGAGCTCTACGACCTCTCCGCCGACCCGGGAGAGAGACAGAACCTCTTCGCGCGGGAGCGGCGCACGTCCCGGGCGTTGCGGGACGCTCTGCCCGGGGAGTCGGTCTGGCCGCCGCCGCGGGGGGCCATCTCCCCCGAGGAGGAGGCGCGCCTGCGCAGCCTCGGCTACTCCGTGGGGTCTGCCGCGGCCAAGGCGACCTACATCGCCGAGGACGATCCCAAGAACCTGGTGGATCTCGACCGCAAGCTCCACCAGGTGATCGACCACTACTCCCGGGGCCGCTACGCCGAGGCCGCGGATCTGGCGCGGCAGGTGGTGAAGGCCCGGCCGTCCATGGCCGAGGGATACGAGCACCTGGCCCTGGCGCTGCGCCAGATCGAGCGCCACGGCGAGGCGATCGAGGTGCTCCGGAGCGCCCTCGCCCAGGGGGCCGAGCGGGAGTCCCTCCGCCGGCAGCTCGGTCTCGCCTTGTCCGAGGCGGGCCGGTCCCCGGAGGCCGTCGAGGTGCTTGGGGCCCTGGCGCAGGGTGAGGCGGCCGACCCGGCCACCTTGAACGCCTACGGCATCGCGCTGACGGACTCCGGCCGGCACGGCGAGGCCGTGGAGGTCCTCCGGCGGGTCGTGGCGAAGCATTCGCAGGACCCCAAGGGGTACGAGAACCTGGGGATCGCCCTTCTGCGCATGGACCGGCCGGCCGAGGCCCGGGCCGAGCTCGAGCGGGCGCTCCAGCTCAACCCGGATCTGCCGATCTCGTGGAACACCCTGGGGGTCGCCCTCTACCGCCTGGAAGGGCCGGCCGCCGCCCTCGATGCCTGGGAGAAGGCCGTGGCCCTCGACCCGGCGCAGTACGACGCCCTGTTCAACATCGGCCTGGTGGCCGCCCAGGCCGGGCGTCCGGCCCAGGCCCGGCAGGCCCTCTCCCGTTTCGTCGCCACCGCCCCGCCGGCCCGTTGGGGGACCGACATCCGGAAGGCGCGCCAGATCCTGGCGCAGCTCGGAGGCTGACGGAGGGGACCCCGGGAAGAGCCCTCGCGCCCCCCGTTGTTCTTTTCCACAGAGCCCATCATGCCCTTGGAGCCTTCTTCATGAAGAAACTCGCCGTCCTACCGGTCCTTCTCCTCCTCGCGGCCCCCCTGGGGGCGCAGACCCCGCCGGCCCAGCAGCCCCCCGCGGCCGCCCCGACCTCCGGGACCGACGCGGCCGTCCAGGAGGCGCTCAAGCTGACGCAGGCCGGAGACGTGGGGGGGGCCATCCAGAAGCTGGAGACCCTGCGCAAGTCCCCCCCCGTCAACCCCCGGGTGCTCTCGCTCCTGGGCGCGCTCTACCTCCAGGCCGACAAGCCCCAGGAGGCGCTGGCCGTGCTCAAGCCGCTGGCCGACGCCGAGGACGCCGATCCCGCGGTGCTGTACAACGCCGGCCGCGCGGCCCTCCTCGTCGAGCAGGTGGGTCTGGGCCGCGAATATCTCAAGCGCTCCATCTCCAAGGAGCCCGCCTCTCCGGCCGCCCGCGACCTCGGGATCCTGCTGTCGCGGCAGGGCCGCGGCGTCGAGGCCTACTCCATGCTCCGGCCGTGGGCGCTCCGCAACCCCGCGGATATCGACGCCCGTCTCCTGGCGGCCTCCCTCGCCGTGCAGCTCGAGCGGCCGGACGACGCCGAGCAGCTCCTCCAGGGCATGCCCGAGGACGATCCCGCCCTGCAGCTCCTGCGCGGCCGGATCCGCGTGCTGCGGGGAGACGGTCCCGGCGCCCTCGAGCTCTTGAAGCCCGTCCTGGCGAACCATCCCGCGTCCGTGGACCTGGAGGTACGCCGCGCCGCCGCCGAGGCCTACCTCCTCGCCGGTCAGCCCGCCGAGGCGATCAAGCTCCTGGAGGGCAAGACCGGCGGCGTCCCCTCCCTCGTGCTGCTCACGGCCAGGGCCCAGCGCCAGGCGGGCGACGCCCAGGCCGCCATGGCCACCCTCCAGCCCCTCGCGGACAAGCTGCCCGAGGACCCGAACACCGTGCCCGACCCGCGTCCGGCCGCCGGCATCGCCATGGAGTACGGCTCCCTCCTGGCCGCCTCGGGCCGCACGGCCGAGGCCGTTGGGTTCTACGAGAAGGCGACGCGCTTCCATCCTCAGAGCCGCGATGCCTGGACGGGTCTGGCCCAGGCCCTCACCGCCTCCGGCCGCAAGGACGAAGCGCAGCAGGCGGCTGCCAGGGCCGAGGAGCTGGCCAAGGCGGCGGCCGCACCCCGGCCCGCCCGGCCTTCCACGCCCGCCCTCGAGGAGCCCGCCGCCCCGGGCCAGGTCGCGCCTTCCGGCGCCGCTGCCGCCCCGACGGCCCCGGCCCTCAGCGCCAACCTCCAGGAAGCCGTGCGCCTGATGAGCGAGGGGCAGAACGACGCGGCCCTCGCGGCCGTGCAGCGGGAGATCGAGGCGTCGCCGTCGGACCTGCAGGCCCGCGCCCTCCAGGTGCGGCTCCTTCTCGTCCTCCAGCGCTCCCCGGAGGCCCTCCAGGCCGCCGAGGCTGCCCTGGCCCTGCAGCCGGAGAACGCGGACCTCGTCTACCAGCGCGGCGCCGTGCAGATGGCGACCCGCAATCTCGCCGCCGCCGAGGCCGACCTGCGGCGCGCCCTCCAGCTCGCCCCCCGGCACACCGCGGCCATGAACGACCTCGCCGTGCTCCTCATCAGCCAGAAGAAGACGGACGAGGCCCGCAAGCTCCTCGAAGAGGTCCTCCGGCTCAACCCGCAGGACCGGACGGCCGCCGCCAACCTGGAGCAGATCAAGAAGGGAGGGGCGTAGGATCGGCGCCTCGAGGGTCGTTCTCCTCCTTTCCCTCCTCCTGTCCGCCCCGACCGAGGACCCGGCGGCCCTCCTTTCCGCCGCCACCCCGGCGGAGCTCGCTGCCCGGATGGAGAGCGAGCCGGCCCGCGCCCTGGAGACGGTGGCGGCCCTCGGCCGGGCCCTGGGCTCCGCCGATCCGGACCTCTCCGCCAAGGCCGGGAACTATCTTGCCGCCTCTGCCCGGGAGCGGGGCCGGACCCTGGCCCGCCGGGGCACATGGAGCCCGGCCGACGTCCAGGCCCTCGTGGCCCTCCAACTCGTCGACCCCGAGCGCTTCGTGGCCGACGAGACCTTCCGGCGCCGCGTCCTCGCCCTGCTTCCCCGGGCCCTCGACCCCGCCGTGCCGGCGGGGCTGCGGGATGCGCTCCTCCAGGAGCTCAACCAGATCCAGGGCATCGGCTTCGCCGCCTCCGAGGAGATCGAGACCGCCTGGGGGACCGCGCCGCGCCGCAGCGCCGGCCGCCGTGTCGGCTTCACCCCCGGAGACCAGTCCTTCGACCCGGACGTCGCAGGCCGCCTCGCCGCCTCCGTCTACTCCCTCCCGTCGTTCTTCTTCGATGCTTCCACCGCCGGGGATTTCCTCGCCGCCGTCCGGGCCGCCGACCCCGAGCGGACCCTGGTCGTCCTCACCGACCAGCCGCTCCTCGGCCGGCTGGAGGCGCGGGCGCGGGAGCTGAAGGTCCATCTCCTGGACACCCACGGCCGTCCCTACTCCCCCTGGCCGCGGGACCCCTTCAGCCTCACCCGGGCACGAAGCGGCGGCGTACGCCTCCTCGTCCGCCCCAACGCCCAGCCCGGCCGCGAGGAGGACCTCCACCTCGGCCCCGAGCTGGTGCAGACCCTGCCCGAGAGCCTGGACCGCGCCTGGGGCGGCGTCACCTGGGCCGAGGCGCCGGTCCCCTTTCACAACGGTCAGGTGCTCCTCACCCGCGACGCCGCCTGGGTGACTCTCCATGCCCTGGAGCCGCGCATCCTGGCCCTCCTCGGCCTCGATCGCGTCCCCGTGGCCACGTTCAACACCGCCGCGGGCATCGACCGCTACGTCGAGGCCGCCCGCAAGGCCGCGGCCGACCTCGGCGCCCTCTACGGCCGGCCCGTCCGCTTCGTCCATTCCCTGCCCGCGCCGGGCTCGGGAGACGCCGCCCTGATGCGGGCCCTCGGCGGGGCCGCCGGCTATGATCTGGACTCCATCGTCACCTTCGTTCCCAAGAAGGACGGCCGCCTCGCCGCCCTGGTGGCGGACGCCACCCTGGGGCGGGACCTCCTCGCCAGGGCCACCGCCGCCGACCTCGCCGGCTTCCAGCGCGGCTACGGCCTCGATCCGTCCGGAGACCGCCTCGCGGCGGCTCAGCAATCCCAGGCCATGGCCGACCTGGACGCCTTCCTGGAGCTCGCCGCCCGGCACCTCGCCACCGAGGGCTTCGAAGTCCGCCGCCTGCCGATCCTCACCCTCCCCGTCGCCCTCCTCCGCGACCGCGCCGGCCTTGCGCACGAAGAGTTCCTGGTCACCTGGAACAACGTGGTCGTCGAGACCCGCAAGGGAACCGTCCGGGCCGAGGGATTCTCCTCGCTCCTCCCCGCCGGAGACCGGGTGGCGCAAGAGGTCTTCAGGGATCTGGGAGCCCGGCTCGACCTCTTCCCGCCGCTGGTGCGGAGCGTGATCCTCAACGGCGGGTACCGGTGTGCGTCGAATCATCTGCGGGCAGGCTCGTGAGCTCCTTTCGGCGGGCCCTGTCCTGGTGGTCTGTCAGGGGAATTTGGTCTTAGGGGGCGGCCACAGAGGGCCGCCTCTACCGGGGACCGATCCTTTCCAGGCTGACGCCGTACTAGCATGGACGTTCAGACATGGAGGTGGAGCCATGAGACAGGAGCACCGGCATCTGACCTACCCGCGAACCGGCGCGCAACTCGCCTTCGCGCGGGCCGCGACGGCTCTGGGAGCGCTGAGCGTCGGCGCCCTGGCGGTCGGGGCGCTGGCCATCGGGACGCTCGCGGTCGGACGGCTGGCGGTCAAGCGCTTCTCTGCGCATCGCGGGACGATCGAGAAGCTCTCGATCGGCGAGCTCGAGGTGGGACGCCTCCGGGTCAAGGAGCTCATCCTGGACGGGGGAGCGGCTCCCTTCCGCATGCCCGGCGAGTCCTGACGAGGGGCGTCCATCTCCCTCCAGGGAGACGCTGCAGCTCCCCGGGTTTCTGTCGCAACCCGCCGGGGATTTGTCGCAGCCCGGAGGGCTCTTTCCGCATCCCGGGAAGTTTCGGTCGCTGCCCTCCGGATTTCTGTCGCAATCCTCCCGGGGGCTGCCCCCTCCCGCGAGAGGACGATGGCCTCCCCCCAGGTGTTTGTCGCAACCTTCGCGAGGGGAGCCGTCGCCCTCCCCACGGGAGACTCCCCCCTTTCGGGCGCGACGGCTCCCCTCGCGAGGGAGCTGGCCCGCTTTGCGAGGGGATCGGTCTCCTCTCCTGGGGCGGAGACCGCCACCGGGAGGGTTGCGCCAGAAACCTTGGGTTCCGCAACAGAAACTCGGGGTTTTGCCGCGCCTGTGTTGGGGATTGCGAAAAAAATCCGGAGGGTTGCGGCAGAAACTTCGGGGGGAGTCGTTCCCCTTCCGAGGATTGCGACAGGCAAACTCGTCTGCTGAACGATTCGGGACTGGAGAACGGAGGAACCCATGCAGCCACTGCAAGGAAAGATCGCCGTCGTGGCGGGGGCCACGCGGGGGGCGGGGCGGGGGATCGCGACGATGCTGGGGGAGGCGGGAGCGACGGTGTACTGCACCGGCCGCAGCGTCCGCGGCAACCCCGCCACCGCCGGCCGGCCGGAGACGATCGAGGAGACGGCCGAGATGGTGACGGCGCGCGGCGGCGTCGGCATCCCCGTGCGGGTGGACCACACGGTGGAGAGCGAGGTGGAGGCGCTGTTCGAGCGCGTCCGGGCCGAGCAGGGGCGGCTGGACGTGCTGGTCAACGACGTCTGGGGCGGCGACGAGCTGACGGAGTGGGGCAGGAAGCTCTGGGAGCTCTCCCTGGACAAGGGGCTGCTCATGCTCCAGCGGGCGGTCCACACCCACATCATCACCGCCCGCCATGGCGCGCCCCTCCTGGTCGAGCAGGGGAGCGGGCTGCTCGTCGAGATCACCGACGGCGACGGCTTCTACTACCGGGGGAACTTCTTCTACGACCTGGTGAAGACGACCGTCATCCGCATGGCCTTCATCCTGGCCGAGGAGCTGCGCCGGCACGGGGTGAGCGCCGTGGCCGTGACGCCCGGCTTCCTCCGCTCGGAAGCCATGCTGGAGCACTTCGGCGTCACCGAAGAGAACTGGCAGGAGGGGGCGAAGAAGGACCCGCACT
The DNA here is from genome assembly GCA_035633875.1 of Thermoanaerobaculia bacterium. Classification (GTDB taxonomy): domain Bacteria; phylum Acidobacteriota; class Thermoanaerobaculia; order Multivoradales; family UBA5704; genus DATARR01. Next base: position 20,107 of record DASQEB010000541.1, on the reverse strand, counting down.
TCATCGAGTCGGAGACGCCGTTCTACGTGGGCCGGGCCGTGGCGGCCCTGGCGGCGGACCCGGAGGTGGCGAAGAAGTCCGGCAGGGTCTGGAGCTCCTGGGTGCTCTCCCGCGAATACGGCTTCACGGACGTCGACGGCCGCCGGCCGGATTTCGAGAAGCACCTCCAGGAGACCGACCCGGGCCTGCTCTGGAAGCGCTGCGACGAGACGTTCTACTCGTATTGGGCCGGGCCGTACGAGCGCCTGCTCGACGCCTGGGAGAAGCAGGGGTTCGGGCCGGAGGGGATGTGACCTCAGGCCTCCTGGTGAGGCACCGCGGCGGAGGGGGCCGCGAGGGCAGAGCGCGGTCCTTGCGCACCTCGGAGAAGTGCTTTATCTTATGATTGGAGAGGAGATCACTGCTATGAGAAGGCAGATCATCGTTTTTGCGCTTCTCGGAGCCGGAATGATCGCGGTGGGCCAGCAGCCTGCCCAGGCATCCCCCCGTTCACCCCGGCTCGAGGGCTCCCCAGCGCTGCGGACCTTCCTCGAGTCAGCGGAGATCGAGTCAGCGGAGGTCAAGCCGATCGAGACTCTGGACGGCACGACGCTCTATCAGCTCATCCTGACGTTCGGAGAGCTCCGGAAGCCTCTCACCGGTCTCAACGTGGAATACGAGCTTCGCGCCGCGGATGGGACGACAGCGGGTGGGGGAATGTTCACCGTCGCCCCGGAGATGCTCACGCCCGATCGGAAGGGGATCTCCGTGCTGACAGGGTTCGGGGGTTTGAAGATCAGCTCGAAGCATCTGCTCCTGGTCAAGGCCGTAGACCTGGGGCTCGCTTCTGAAGGGCGTCGCGGTCAGGAGAAGAACATTACCGACACCTGCACCACGTTCTGCGACGCCTGCGCTGACAAGGGGGCTGCCCTTTGCACCCAGGGGGTGAGCTCGTACTCGTGCAGTTGCGGTCCCGACACGCGGTCTTGCAGCTTTACTTGCCAGGCAGGAAAGCCGCAGGTCTAGGCGCTCGGCCGCGGCTCACAGCCCGTACAGACGAATCCTCGCTTTGAGCGGATTCCTGAAGATCCCGAGAATCCGGCAGGCCTCGCTGAGGTTGCCCCCGGCCCGCTCCAGGGCCGTGGCCACGAGCGCCCGGTCGTACTCTTCGCGCGCGGCTTGAAAGCTGCCCGGAGCCGCCTCGTTGGCGGCCGGCAGGGGCGGCGGCGCGGGGACAGGCGGGGCGGGGCTGGGGGCGGCGGTCTCCAGCGGATGGAGCACGAGCGCGCCGGCCGGCACGCTCCAGTTGCGCACGAGGTACTGCCGGGCCTGGATCAGCTCGCTCTCGCTGAGCTGGCGCACGCGTACGGCGGCCAGAAGCTCCTCCCAGGCCCGCCGGATCTGCTCGTTGCACGCCTCGCCTGCCTCCGAGGTCGCGGCGATGGCCTCCTCGCAGAGAGCCGCGGCCTTGCCGAGCGCGCCACGCCGGCAGAGACATTCGAAAAGATTCAGCAGGGCGAGAAAGGCTTGTTTGTAGAGTTCCTGGTCGAAAAAAGCTCTCACGGTGTGGCGGAAGAGTTTCTCTGACTCCCGTACGCAACCGAGACCATCAAGAAGCAAGGCTTCAATCACATCGGCCTGCAATCGTGTCCGCGGGTCCGATTGCTCACAGAGTGATTTGGTTTCCATGAAGTAGGGAAGGGCTTCCAGAGGACGCTCCAGCACAACCAGGCTCTCGACGAGGATAAGCTTTGCCAGCACCCGAAGCCGGATCTCCTGCGAAGGCATGCGCTCGAGAGCGAACTGAGCTCTTTCGATCGCTTCCGTCGGCCGACCGGCGGCAAACAAGCAGCCCGCCTCCTTGACTGCATTGTGGGCGACGGCCTGCCAATCTTCCAGTTCCCGGAAAATCTCCACCGCTCTGCGTACAGAGACGAGCGCCTCCTCGAAATCGCCGATATCGGTGCACAACGAGCAATGGATGGAAAGAATCCCCGCTTCCAGGCTTGCATCACCCGTCCCCTGGGCAAGACAACGGCGTGCCTCCTTGATTGCAGCGGCAGAGCCCGCGAAATCTGCCGCGAGCCGGCGGCAGTTCGCGATGACCGTCAGGGCCTGCCCGCGGAGGTCGCTCTTGAGAGACCTCGGATACCGAGGCTCGGGGAGGTGATCCGCGACCGTCCAGGCGGCCCGGACCATGCCCTCGCCCAGATGGGGGTCCGAGCGCCCGGCGGCTCTCGCATCATCCAAGATCGCCTCGAAAAACGCCAAACTCTGCAGGGAGATGGTTGACCGGATTTTCTGAATCTGCTCCGCCGCGCTGAGATCCTTGATTTCAGCCCACCAGGTCCGGGCCTTCAGATTCTCGAGCCAGCCGCTCACTTCCCCTTCCAGGAGCATGATGAGGGCGTTGCGGATCTCCGTCGAGCGACCCGGCGGGCTCCCACCCAAGTTCTCTCGGAAAAGGCACCCCGCCGCAGTCGCCCGGCAGCGGCGGCATTCCAACACATGCCGGATGGCCCGCGCCATCTCGCCCTCGTTCGTTTGTCCGCCGAGAAGCCGGAAAAAAGCTTCCCGACTGAAGTGCCGGCCCATCTCGCCTCCATGTCAAATCACTTGCTTCAGTATACCCGAAAGAGGGGGCAGGCATTGCCCCCAAGAAAGAAGTGTTCCAGCGCGGGAAACTGGGCGCCGTTAACCATCAGGGTCGAGGACGTTGCCCGCATCGCCCATGGCGCCATTGGGATCGTAATGGCCGCCCGCCTCAGTTGTGGCGCCGTTGGGATCGAAATGGTTGCCCGCCTTCACCACCACATCCAGGAGGCTGCCGAGGTGGGGCGTTCCCGCGGCGAGGGCGAGGGCGAGGGCCAGAAGAGTCGTGCGAAGCATGGAACAGGTCCTTTCCGGGGGCGGGGACGCACCTGGTCAGCCGTTGACCAGTTGCCAGAAAAAGGAACCCCCGGGGCAGTCTGCTCCTTTTGCAGGAGGGGGGACAAGCCGGGGAGCGGAAAGGAGGAAGCAGGGTGGGATCGCGCCTGGTCAGCCGTTGACCGGTTGCCGGAAAAAGAGACCCCCGGGGCCGTCCGCTCCTTTGGCAGAGTCGGGACGAGCGAACGGAAAGGAGAGAACCATGGACAGCCTCGTCATCCCGACCCTGGAAACGGAACGCCTGCGGCTGCGGCCCCTGCGCGCGAGCGACTTCGAGGACTACGCCGCGCTGCGGGCGGACCCGGAGGTGATGCGCCACCTGGTCGGACCGTGGGACCGGGGCCGCGCCTGGCGGCACCTGGCCTTTCTTCTCGGCCACTGGCATCTCGGGAAGCCCGGCATGTGGGCGATGGAGAGGAAGGGGGACGGCGCCTTCCTCGGTCTGGTCGGCTATGCCGAGCCGGAGGGCTGGCCGGGGTTCGAGCTGGGCGGAGTTCTCGCGCGGCGGTTCTGGGGCCGCGGCTATGCCGCCGAAGGCGCCCGGGCCGCGCTGGACTACGCGTTCACCCTCTTGAAGAAGGAGCGGGTCATCAGCCTCGTCCACCCGGAGAACCACGCCTCCATCCGCGTCGTCGAGCGCCTCGGCGAGAGGCTGCAAGCCCGCATCGAGCACCAGGGGAGGGAGATGCTGTGCTACGGCATCGACCGGGAGAGCTGGGAGGCCTCCGCCTCTCGCGAACCTCTCCTCGCCGCGTCGTAGCTCCTCCCGAGGGGGGGAGCGGCCGGCGCTGCAAGCAGGGGTTCGGTCCGGCGGCATGTAGGGAGAGGGCTCGGCGTGCTACCCTTCGCGTCCAGGCGGACGACGAGACGATGCTCAATCTGGCGGGCTCATCCTACGATTTCGGCAACGTCCTCTTCGCCGTGCTCCAGGAGTGCGAGCACGCCCGGCGGGGGCTGCTGCCCAACGAGGCCGAGGCGAGGCTGAAGGAGATCGCCCGCCGCAAGCTCCGGGAGGTCCGGGCGAGCTACGAGGAGCTCGGCGGCACCCCGGCCTACTGGCAGGCCCTGGAGCGGGAGGTGCTGGAGACCGCGCTGCCGCAGTACATCCCGGCCGCCGTCGCGCAGACCCGGCTCGAGAAGACGGGGTACGGCGTCTGGCGGCAGGGGGACCCGGCCGCCAGGATCCTCTTTGGCATGGCCGCGCTGCTGGTCGGGGCTCTCCTCATCGCGGTGCCCCCGAACCTGCTTGCGGAGAGAGGCTTCGCCTTCCTCCTGGCGGTGGCGGGCTTCCTCTACCCGGAGATCAAGCAGGCCTATTTCGACTTTCGCCACTCCCGCCTCCTCAACCGGCTGATCGTGCAGGCGGAGAAGTACCAGAAGAACAGCCGCATCCACTACGTCAGCGAGGCCCAGCTCCAGGAGGAGCTGGACGCTCTCGGGAAGAAGGCCGGGCCGGAGCGGGGGAGGGAGGGGCCGAAGGAGGAGGGGCGGGTCCTTCCCCATCCGTCGTCGCGGGGCAAGGAGCGGTAGGGCCGCCCGGGGTCTCCGCCCAGGGTTTCCACCCTGGGCTCATCGAACGTCGCTCCAGAGGAGCGATCATCCAGCGGCAACGGTTGTGCCCTGCGTCCAGGGTGGGAACCCTGGGCTCGCTGATATCCTCGGCCGGCGGTGCAAGTCTCCGAGCCTCACACCACCTCCTGGCTGCTGATCGTCCTCGGCATCCTGCTGGGCGCCAGCGCTCTGCTGAGCCGCACCTCGCAGCGGGTCCGGGTGCCGGTCTTCCTCCTCTTTCTCCTCCTCGGCATGCTCGCGGGCTCGGAGGGGCCGGGGGGGATCGAGTTCGAGAACTATGGGCTCAGCTTCCGGCTGGGGACGATCGCCCTGGTCCTCATCCTCTTCGACGGCGGAATGAACACGCCATGGGCGGACCTCCGGCGCGGGGTCCGGCCCGCTTCGGTGCTCGCCACCGCGGGAGTCGCAGGCACGGCCGCGCTGCTGGCTCTCGGGGCCTGGCTGCTGGGTTTCTCCTGGACGGAAGCCTTTCTCCTGGGAGCGGTCGTCTCCTCCACCGATGCCGCGGCCGTGTTCTCGGTCCTGCGGGGGAGCGGGACCCAGCTCAAGGCGCGCGTCGGATCGACCCTGGAGATCGAGTCCGGTCTCAACGACCCCGTGGCGGTCATCCTCACCATGTCCCTGACCCGGAGCCTTGTGGACGGGCAGGCGCCGGGGCTCGGGATCCTGGCGGAGGTCCTCCTGCAGCTCCTGGTCGGCGGCGCGCTGGGCGGGGCGATCGGGCTCGGGGGGCGCCTCCTGCTGCGCTGGGCCCGGCTGCCGGCGAGCGGCCTCTACCCCGTGCTGACGCTCGCCGTGGCCTTTCTCTCCTTCGGCCTCACCACGGTGCTCGGGGGGAGCGGCTTCCTGGCCGTGTACCTCGCCGCCGTGGTGCTCGGCCATGGCGAGACCCCGTACCGCAACGGCCTGATCCGGTTCCACGACGCCGCGGCCTGGTGCGGCCAGGTGATGATGTTCCTGGTCCTGGGGCTCCTCGTCTTTCCGTCGCGATTGCTGGAGGTGGCCGGAACGGGTCTGGTCCTCGGGCTCGTCCTGGCCTTCGTGGCCCGGCCGCTGGTGGTCGTCCCCTCCCTCCTGCTCTTCCGCTTCCCCTTCCGGGAGGCGGTTTTCGTCGGCTGGGTCGGATTGCGCGGCGCGGTCCCGATCATTCTGGCGACCTTCCCGGTGCTGGAAGGGGCTCCCGGGGCAGAGCGCCTCTTCGACGTCGTCTTCTTCATGGTCGTCGCGAGCGCCCTCGTCCCGGGGAGCACGGTGACCTGGGCGGCGCGCCGGCTCGGTCTGGCGCTGCCCGCCGTTCCGCCGCCCAGGGCCGTGCTGGAGATCACCTCGACCCAACCGGTGGACGGCGAGGTCGCCTCCTTCTACGTCGATCCCGCGCTGCCGGTGGCGGGTGCGGCCATCGCCGACATCCCCTTCCCTCCCCGTTCGGCCGTGATGCTCATCGTGCGGGGGAGCGAGCTCATGGCGCCCCGGGGCGACGTGACGTTCCAGCCGGGAGACCACGTCCACCTCTTCTGCCGCCGGGAGGACCGGCCGTTCATCGAGCTGCTGTTCGGGCGGGCGGAGGAGTAGGACCGGAGCCGGACCTCACCACGGCCGCGACAGCACGCACGCGTTGATCCCGCCGATCCCCATCGAGAGCTTGCCCGCCAATCCCCGGCCGGCGGCGCAGGGCTCGTCGAAGACGTACATGTCGTGGATCTCGGCGATCTGCCGGTTGAGCTCCTCCGGATGGAGCGGGGTGGGGTAGAGGAGCCCCTTCTCGTAGCCGAGATACTGGGCGGTCAGCTCCCAGCCTCCGCCGGCGGACATGCCGTGGCCGAAGGTGCCCTTGCGGGCGGTCACCAGGACGGCGTCGGGGACGACGCCCCGCAGGGTCTCCACCTCCCGGTAGTCTCCAGGGGTCGCCGTGGCGTGGAGGTCCCAGGTGGCGATGTCCTCCGGACTGGCCCCGGCCTCGGCGAAGGCCTGGCCGATGGCGGCGGTGGGGCCGTGGACCGAGGGGGTGATGATGTGGTCGGCGTCCGAGCTGATGCCCACGGCCACGGGCTCCATTCCCAGGGGACGGAAGCCCTTCGCCGTCATGTGCTCGTAGTCGCCCACGATCCAGAGGATCGAGCCGCCGGCCACATGGGTGCCGCGCAGGCCGGTCAAGGGCTTCGAGACGGCGGCGTCGGCCGAGATCACCCGGGCGGCGTAGAAGGCGCCCACCGAGAGGGCCAGCGGCGGCGGGTCCGTCGCCCCCACCACCACCGCCTTGGCGTCCCCCCGGCGGATGGCGTCCATCGCCAGCTTGAGGCACAGGCCGAACGTCGAGCAGGCTCCGATCGGAGCGAACGCGGGCCCGGTGATGTGGCCGAGGATTGAGATCTGCGAGGCCGGCGTGTTCCAGATGTTCCACACCACGTTGGCCGAGACCGACTGCCACGGCGGGGTGGGCTCGCCCCACTTCTCGTGGAGGTGCCGGTGGCGGCGCTGCTTCTCCTTGAGGACGCTCACCTTGCCCTTGTCGATGTCCCCCTGGACGTTCAGGCCTTCGATCTCGGCCAGCTCCCGGAGGTACTCCTCGAGATCCGGCGAGGAGGCCGCCCAGTAGTGCCACCAGGCGGACTCGGCCTCGTAGCGGTCTTCCGGGTCGCTGATCGTCTCCGGGTGCGGCGGCGCGCCGTCGCGCTCCGCGCCGCCGCCGGCCAGGTGCTCCTTGAGGGCGGGATTGCGCTCGGCCCAGAAGCGGTCCCACCGGCGCTGGGCCTTGTCGAGGGACCGGGTGTTCTGGGAGATGGCGTTGACGCAGCCGATGCCCGTGCCCATGTAGACGTGGGCGGCGGGGCCGAGCGCCCGGAGCTCGGCCTCGAGCCCGGGGTTCTGCCCGAGGGCCTGGATGAAGGCGCCGACGGCGTAGAGGACCGGCAGGTCCATTTTCTCTTCGAGCTGATGATAGCGGGCGGGAGGGAAGCGTTCCGCAAGCCAGTGGCGGTAGTCCTCGAAGGAGAACTCGGGCACGCCCACCAGGAAGTTGTCCGGCCCGAAGCCGTTGAAGGGCTGGAGCCAGCTCCCGGTGCAATGGAGATTCTTCTCGAAGGCGTCGATATTGGGAGAGCGGGGCGCCACGATGCCCCAACCGAAGATTCCGACTCTGCGCAAGGCCATCCCTCCGATCCGATCCATCCGAAGCCCGGGATTTTGTCACAACCCGGGCTCCCCCGTTCGGGGGAGGCGAAAATCATCCTCTCGGGCGATGACGTCCACTCCGGCGCGTTCCCAGGCCCTCCACCTCAGCGAGGAGACGGTGAAGACGCACGTGGGGAACGTCCTCGCCAAGCTCCAGCTCAGCCACCGCACCCAGGCCGTGATCTACGCCTGAAACAGGGGCTCGTGTCGCTCGACGACATCGATCTTTGAGGCCGCCGGCAGGGAGGACGGTTGCGGCGGGCCGGAAAAACATACAATAGGGCCCGTCCTGGGGCACCCATGAGAATTCTCCTCGTCACTTCGCGCTATCCCTGGCCGCCGCGCCGGGGCGACCAGATCCGGGCCGTCCAGATGCTCGACTTCCTCTCGGGCGAGCACGAGGTGACGCTCCTCACCCCGGTGCCGGGCAAGGGGCAGGCTCCGCCGCCGGAGAACCTCCCCTACCGGATCGAGCTCTACCAGCCGGGCGGCCGGGCGACCCTCTTTTCGGGGATGGCCCGGTCGGTGGTGAAGAACCAGCCCCTGCAGAGCGGGCTCTTCTATGGGGCGGACCTGAGGAGGAAGATCCGGGAGCTCGCGCCGCGGCACGACCTGGGGATCCTCCAGCTCGTCCGCCTGGCCCTCCACGTGAAGGACTTCGGAGGGACGCCGTTCCTGGTCGACCTGATCGACAGCCTCTCGCTCAGCTTCTCCCTGCGGGCCGAGGTGGACCGCCCCTGGATGCGCATCCCGTTGAAGATCGAGGCCCGGCTGCTGGCGATCGCGGAGCGGCGGCTGGCGGAGAAGGCCGAGCGGCTGCTCGTCGTCTGCGAGCGGGACCGCCAGGCCCTGGTCAACCGGCTGCCGGCGGACCTCGCGGCCAAGGTCGCGGTCGTGCGCCTGTCGGTGCGGGAGCGCAAAGTCGACCCTCCCCAGGAGCGGGAGGTGCTGCGGCCCGACGGGGATGAGGGCCCGGTCCTGGTGATGACCGGCAATCTCGGCTACTTCGTCAACGTGGACGCGGTCTCCTGGTGGCTGCGGGACGTCTGGCCCCACCTGCGCCGCGTCCGGCCGGACGTCCGGATCGTGGTGGCCGGCGACCGGCCCAGCCGGGCCCTCCGCCGGGCGGTCGGGAAGGCCGGGGCCGGGGTGCGGCTCGTCGAGACGCCGCGCGACATGCGCTCGATCATCTCCCAGGCCACCATCTCGCTCGCGCCCATGCGCTGCGGCTCGGGGGTCCCCATCAAGGTCCTGGAGGCGTGGGCGGTGGGCGTGCCGGTGCTCGCCTCCTCCTGGGCGGTGGCCGGCACCTCCGGCCGCCAGGGGGAGGACTTCCGGCTCGTGGGGCAGCACCCGGTGGAGTGGGTGGGGGCCATCACCGAGCTGCTGGACGACCCCGCGGCCCGGCAGTGGCTGGTCGAGAACGGCCGCCGCCGCCTCGCCGCCGACTACTCCCGCGAGACCGTCCGCAGGCAGCTCCTCGGCGTGATCGACTCGCTCGATCTGGCCCCGGCCCTGCCCGCGCCCCTCCCCGTGCCGGAGCCCGCGGGCGCGACTTCCCCCCAGCCCCTCTCCTGAGCCGCAAGGCCCGCTTTTTGCTTCCCTTTCCTCTCAGGGGAATCTGTAACCCGACTTCATCGGGGAACTCGAAGGAGAGACGGCATGTGCGGCATCGCGGGTCTGTACAACTTTCGCTCGGGGCGGCCGGTCGACCCCGGGATGTTGCGGGCGATGGGATCCTGCCTCGCCCATCGGGGTCCGGACGACGAGGGGTATTACCATGAGGGTCCCCTCGGCCTCGCCCACAAGCGGCTGACGATCCTGGACACCTCCAGCCGCGGGCGGCAGCCCATGTTCAGCGACGACGCCCAGGTCTCGGTCGTCTTCAATGGCGAGATCTACAATTTCCTCGAGCTGCGGGCCGAGCTGGAGGCCCGGGGGCACACGTTCCGGACCCAGACCGACACCGAGGTCCTCCTCCGCCTCTACCAGGTCGAGGGCGAGGCCATGCTGGAGAAGCTCAACGGCATGTTCGCCTTCGCGATCTGGGACCGCCGCGCCGGAACCCTCTTCATCGCTCGGGATCGGCTGGGCATCAAGCCGCTCTACCACACGGTCACCCCGGACGGCATCGCCTTCGCCTCCGAGGTGAAGGCTCTGCTCGCCGTGCTCCCGGTCCGGCCCCGGGTCGACCTGGAGATGCTCGATGCCTACATGAGCCTGGGCTATGTGCCGACCGAGCGGACCCTCTTTGCCGGGATCGAGAAGCTCCAGCCCGGCTGGAGCCTCCGCGTGGACCGGGGCGGGCTCCGCTTCCGGCAGTACTGGGACCTGCGCCCCGCTCCCGAGGAGATCGGCGAGGAGGAGTGCATCCGCCAATCTCTCGACCTGCTGCGGGATTCGGTCCGCCTCCAGCTCCGCAGCGACGTGCCGCTGGGCGTCTTCCTCTCGGGCGGCGTGGATTCGAGCGCCGTGGTGGCCCTGATGCACGAGATGGGGATCCGGGACATCCGCACGTTCACCGTGGCCTACGACTTCGGACCGCAGTACGACGAAACCCGCTGGTCCCGAATGGTGGCGCAGAAATTCAACACGATCCATCGCGAGGTCTTCGTCACCCCCGAGGACTTCCAGGAGTTCATCCCTCAGCTCGTCTGGCACATGGACGAGCCGGTGACGGAGTCGGCGGCGATCTCCCTCTATTTCGTTTCCAGGCTCGCGCGGGAGGACGTGGTCGTCGTGCTCTCGGGCGAGGGCTCGGACGAGGTTTTCGGCGGCTACCCGATCTACAAGTACATGGCGACGCTGGAGCGCTACCGCAGGCTGCCGGCGCCGCTGCGCCGCGGTGTGATCAATCCCGCGCTGAACCTCCTGGGCGGCAAATGGAAGAAGTATACGGAGCTGTCCAACCGGCCGCTCGCCGAGCGCTACACGGGCGTCTCCTTTTACGAGACGCCGGTCAAGAATTCGCTGTTCCGACCGGCGATCAAAAACCTTTTCAATGGCAGCTCCATGCCGGGTCTGGTCGGCCGCTACTACGAAAAGACGGAAGGGCTCGATCCGCTCTTGCAGATGATGTATCTGGACGTCAAGAGCTGGCTGCCGGACGATCTCCTGGTCAAGGCGGACAAGATGACGATGGCGACCTCGGTCGAGCTGCGGGTGCCGTTTCTGGATCACCGCGTGGTCGAGCTGGGCGGCCGCATCCCGCCGCGCTACCGGATCAAGGGCTGGACGACGAAATACATCCTGAAGAAGGCGTTGGAGCCGTACCTGCCGAGAGAGATCCTCTACCGGGGCAAGATGGGCTTCCCCACGCCGCTCGCCCTGATGTTCAAGGGCGCCATGCGGGGCTACGTGGAGGATGTCCTGGGAAGCGAGCGGTTCCTGGACCGCGGCTACTTCGAGCCGGCGGTGGTACGGCGGATGTTGCGCGAGCACACCTCCGGAGAGCGGGACCACCACCGGGTGCTCTGGCAGCTCCTGGTGCTGGAGGAATGGCACCGGAAATTCATCGACGCCAGCGCTGCTGCCGAGCTGCGAAGGGCGGCCGTCTAGCTGGGAGCTGAAAGGACAAACACGGACGGACACGGACGAAAACCGTGTCCTTGTTCGACCGTGTCTGTCCGCTTTCGCTTTTTACGCCGGCTGGACCGTCATCGGGGAGCTCTGCCGGACCGCCGCAGCCCCGGTTGCCGCCCCTGCCTCGGCGGGCTTGCGGCCCAGGACGGCCAGCATGTGGCGGGCCTCGTTGTCCAGCGTCACGTCCTTCATGTCCACGTAGCCCTCGCTCCGGAAGAGCTCGATGATCTCCGGCACGGTGTGGCGGTACTGGTAGCGCGGGCTGTAGTTGTCGAACATCTGGACGGCGCGCTCCCGCGCGGTGGCCCGGGGCGGCGCGGGCTCGCCGCGCAGGAAGTGCATCAGCCGCGACAGGCCTGAGTGCACCGGGGTCGCGGCATAGCACAGCCCGTAGAGGAGCCGCATGGGCAGGCGCGTGGTCACCGCCCGGAGCGAGACGTTGACGACGTGGATCCACGTCGGCCGGCGGCGGTAGAGCTGCACGTAGAGCCTGCCTCCCGGCTTGACCGCCCGGCTGATCGAGCGGAAGGCCTGGTAGGTGCTCGGAGTGTGATGGAGCACGCCCGAGGTGTGCACCATGTCGAAGCTCCGGGGGCTGAGCGGGAAGTCCAGGATGTTTCCCTGGAGGTAATGGACCCGGTGGGAGACGTGAGCGCCCTTCTCGAAGAGGCGCCGTCGCGCGTGCTCGACGCTGCGGCTGAAATCCATGCCTACGATCTCCGGCCCGTACTCGGCCACCGCCCGGGTCAGCTCGCCGTTGCCGCAGCCGCCGTCGAGGAGGGTGGAGCCGGCGAGCTCTTCGGGGGTCGTCTGCAGGTTGTAGAGGAACTCGCCTTTGCGCAGGCCGGCGTCGTCCTTGAACCAGGTGTGGTCGCCCTCTTTGTAGATCGTCCACTGCAGGCCGAAGCTTTTCGAGCTCCGGCGGTCCTTGGCGAGGGCTCCGGCGGGAGCCTTCGGGACGCCCGCGAGACCGTGCCGGGCGAAGAACTCCCGGTACTCTTCCCGGGCGTTGCGGATCATCCGGGGGACTCCGTCGAGGATGGGGTAGACGAGCCCGCAAGCGCAGGACAGGGCCCCTTCCAGGATCTCCTCTTGGTAGCAGGTGTTGCAGTCGGGCGGCGGTGTGATGGCGTGCGGCTGGGAGACGTCGTGCCGGCCGCAGTAGAAGGAGCAGGCGGGAGATGCCACGGCAGAGGGGATCTCCACCTTCTCCTGGGCGAAGACCTGGAGCCGCGGGCGCTCGCCGCAGCTCGGGCAGAGGATCCAGTCGAGCAGACGTTTCTTCATCGTTCGCAGCCTCCCCGCAGACGCAGGCGGTATCGGATCGTCGTTCGGTCCTCCAGCGGGCTGACGCGAATGCAACGAGCAGGCCACCGGCGGTTCGTTCCGCCGGCGCACTCGCGGTCCTTGGGAACGCTTCTTGCAGTGTGTCATGCCCCAGGTGCCGCGTTCACCCGGGCTCCGTGCAGCCCGTCACGCTGGAGGAAACTATGGGGATCAAAGCCCTTGCCGTCGTCGGAATCATCGTTCCCGCCCTTCTTGTCCTTGGGGTCCCGCAGACGTCCGAGTCCTTTCCCCAGTTGAGGCTGCGGAAGGCCACCCGGAACACGGAGAGGGCCGCCGATCGGGCGGAGGATTCGGCCCCCTCCATTCCCCAGGGAGTGGTCATCCGCACCGAGGACGACGCTCCCAATGCCTATGCCATCGGGATCGGGGACGTGCTGGAGATCTCGGTGTGGAAGAACCCGGAGCTGTCGGTGACCACGCCGGTGCGGCCGGACGGCCGTATCTCCGTTCCCCTCCTGGGCGACGTCCAGGCGGCGGGGATGACCCCGCTCGCCCTGCGTCAGACACTGACAGACGGTTTCAAGGAGTATGTCACCGCCCCGGGAGTGTCCGTGGTCATCAAGGAGATCCACTCGCGCAGGGTCTTCGTGACCGGGGAGGTGCAGACCCCGGGGGCCTATGACCTGCAGCCGCGCACCAAGCTGATGCAGGTGATCCCTCTGGCCGGCGGCCTCACCCCGTACGCCAGGGGACGGGTCGTCGTGCTGCGGGACAGCCGCGACGGCAAGGCCGACCGGCGCTACGAGATCGAGATCTCCTCGATCATCTCCGGCAAGCGGCCCGCGGACAACATCGTGCTGCTCCCTGGCGACACCCTGTTCGTCCCCTGATCTCCTGCCGGTTGCTCCCTGACCGACGATCCCCTGGGGCGGCGCTGCCGCCACAGGGGGGGTCCTCGCAGTCCCGCTCCGCTCCTCCATTCATGGCTCAACGCGCATGTGAAAGCAAGGAATTTCTTGAAGATTTGGCCCGGGTGGTGACCACGGCAGTGACGAAAGGTGCTCTGCTCTCATTCCGATCTATCCATCTCTCTCTCCGTTCCAAAATCTCCTCTCTCGAAAGATTCCAAAGGGAGATCCTGCTCGGGGAAAAAGCTACACGCGGAGTCCGGGCGCGGGCGCTTCCACAGCGGCTCTCTCCCGCCCCTTTGCAGAGCGGAGAGGGCGAAGACAGGGGGGAGCTTTTCTGGCACCTGTCTTGCACTTTCCTGGCGCTGACATGTGGTTGCATCGGAGAGCGATGTCCTGAGAGCGAGAGCCATCATCCCGCAAGAGATGAATGGAAGGATGCGAGCGGCCTCGGAGCCAAGCGGATACGAAGAGCTGCTGACGGCTCTGGCGCAAGTTCTGATGGCCGCGAAGGATTGAGAGAAGAGCTCCGCCGCTGTCAAGAGGCGCGAAGGAAGGGGAGGAGCGCGAGGGGCTCTTTGCCCGAAGTGGTGTTCCCGAGACCGGCCGGCGTTCAGCAGACACGCCGGTTTCGGCGTCTTTAAAGACTGGAAAGGTGATGAGAGCGAACAGGAATCACGCGGTCAGCAGGAACTGGAAGCAAGGAGGAGAGGTGCGGAGGCTCCTCCCGGTGCTCCTCCTCCTGCTCGCGGGACCGGCAGGCGCGGGGGAATTCCGGTTTGTGGTGGAAGGGGAGGCCGGCGTCACGGACAGCCGCTACGACGAGGTCGACGAGGGAGTGCCGGTGAACGACTATGAGTCCATCGGCCGGGCGGCGTTCGACCTGCGGCTCTCCTACGCCTTGCAGCGCCTGGACCTTGCCCTGGCCTACAGCCCCGCCTACGAGCGGAGCCTGGAGAACTCGGAGCTCTCGGGGCTCTCGCACCGCCTCGCCTTCGGCCTGGCGGGCGATCTGACCCGGCGCCTGCGCCTCTCAGTCCAGGAGCGTCTCTACCAGACCCCGGACCTCGATCCCTACGAACCGGTCGCGTCGCCCGAGACGATCGCCGTCACCCAGCGCGGCGATCAGTTGGCCCACAGCCTCGACGTCTCCCTCAACCACGCCATGACGCGCCGGACCTCTCTGAGCCTCGGCCTCGGGCATGGGCGGCGGATCTACGAGGAGGAGTCCCTCTTCGACTCGGAGAGCCTGGGCGCGCGGTTCGGCATCGGCTGGAGCTTCACGCCGGATCGCCGGATCGACGCCACGGCCGGCCTGGGACGCTACGAATACGAGAACCGCAACGAGGCCGATGTCCGCAGCCTGGGTGTGGGCTACTCCCGCGAGATCGGGAGGGACGGCCAGTTGAGCGTGAACGCTGGCTACTGGTCGCTCGAACAGACGGTGCGGTTCGACCTCCTGGGCGAGCCCTTGGACTTGCCGGTGGAGCAGGAGGAGGAGACCGGCTGGAGCGGCGGGCTCCATCTCTCCCACGGCCGCGAACGCATCCGCTGGGCCCTGGGCTACAGCCACGACGTCTCCCCCGGGGCCGGCCTCGGCCGCGCCGCGGAGGTCGACAACGTCTTCGCCGGTCTCTCCACCTCGGTGGGCCGGCGGTGGTCCTTCGGTCTCGACGCCAACGCCTCGCGGCAGGAGGACCTGCTCGGGGAACCCGAGGTCGACCCCGAAGAGGGCGGCCCGATCGTGCTGCAGGACGTCAACACCGAGTTCCTCGCCGGCAGCGCTCGGGTGGGCTGGAACCTCGGCCAGATCCTCCGTTTGACGGGCGGCTACACCCGCGTGTGGCAGCGCGCCCGGCGGGGCCCGTTCGACGACCTTTCCTACGACCGAGTGTTCCTGGGCCTCGCGGTCCGCATCTACGACACGGGGGAGACCCCGACCGAACCCGCCCTGGTCGGAGAAAGCAGCGATGAAGAACCTGACGCTCAGTGAGCTCTTCAAATCCCTCTGGCGCCGGCCGGTCTGGTTCCTGACGCCGGTGGTCCTCGGGGTGGTGGGGGCCTACGTGGCCCTCCAGTTCATGCCCACCGTCTACAGGGCCACGACCCAGGTCCTGGTCGAGGCCCAGAAGGTGCCCGCCGATTACGTCAAGCCGACGGTGACCTCGAGCATCGAGGAACGGGTGCGGACGATTCAGCCGCAGGTCGAGAACCACGACAACCTCGCGCGGATCATCCGCGAGTTGGACCTCTACCCCGAGCTGCGGCAGTCGTGGCCCCTGGAGCGGGTGATCGAGAAGGTGCGCAACGACCTGGACGTGCGGCCCCGGGGGGATGTGTTCGAGATCAGCTTCCAGAACCCGGACCGGGTGAAGGCCGCGAAGACGGCCAACCGCGTGGCCGAGCTGTTCATCGCGAGCAACCTCGAGCTGCGGGAGAACCAGGCGAAGGGGACCTCCACCTTCCTGGAGGCGGAGCTCGCGGCCACCAAGCGGCGCCTGGAGGGCCAGGAGGCCCGAATCGCGGCGTTCAAGCGGCTGTACATGGGCCAGCTTCCCGAGCAGCGCGACACCAACCTGCGATCGGTCGAGGCGCTCCAGACCAAGCTGGAGATCAACATGGACGCCCTCAACGGAGCCGAAACGCGGAAGCTCCTGCTGCAGCGCCAGGCCGCCGAGCTGCGCGCCGCCGATCCGCTGGACCCGCCCCCGATCGTTGGCGGTCTGCGGGCTCCCGCGGCCCCCCCGGCCCCCTCGCGCCTCGACCAGCTCCGCACGGAGCTCATCGAGCTGCGCTCCCGCTACACCGACCGCCACCCGGACGTGATCCGCCTCGAGGAGCAGATCGCCCGCCTGGAGGTGCTGGAGCGGGAGCGGCTGGAGCGGGAAGCGGCGGCGGCGGAGGCCGACGTCGAGGTCTCGGAGGCCGCGCCCCTGCCCCGCCGGAAGACGCCTCGCATGGATCCCGTACTGCGGGCGGAGCTGGACGCGGTCGAGCTCGAGATCCGCGGCTTGCGGGCGGAGCGGCAGCGCATCCTGGCCGACATCGGCCAGTACCAGGCGCGCCTGGAGAACGTCCCCCGGGTCGAGCAGGAGCTGCTTTCGCTGACCCGCGACTACGACAACATCCAGCGGCAGTATGAATCGCTGCTGGACAAACAGCTCAATGCCCGCCTCTACCAGAACCTGGAGAAGAGCCAGCAGGGGGAGCGCTTCACCATCCTCGAGCGGGCCCGGCCACCGATTTTGCCCTTCAAACCCAAGCCTCTGATCGTCTTGGGGCTCGGTCTCGCGGTCGGCCTCCTGTTCGGGACGGTCCTGGCCCTGCTGCGCGAGCAGACCGATCCGACCTACGTCGACCCCGAGTCCTTGCAGGAGGCTTTCCCCGGGGTGCCCCTGCTCGCCACCATCCCCGTCTTCAGCGGCGCCGGCGCCGGTGCCAGGAGGAGCTGACGCATGGATCTACCGCTTCGGACGACCGAGAGACCGCCCCGCATCCCACGCGAGATCACGCCATCGCGGCATGCGCAGCTCAAGGAGGACGCACCGGTGATTCTCTACACGGATCCGCCGTCGTTCGCGGCGGAGCAGTACCGCGGCCTGGCACTGCAGGTGGAGGAGCACATCAACCCTCTCGGCACCTGGGGCTACGCCCTGACGGTGACCAGCTCGGAGGAGGGAGCAGGCAAGACGCTGACCTCCATCAACCTGGCCCTCACGCTGACCCGGGGCGAGGAGCGCCGGGTCCTGCTTCTGGAGGGGGACCTCTGGCGTCCCCGGCTCCACACCTTTTTCCAGCCTGAACGCACCGACTGGCCGGGCCTGACGCAGGTCCTGGAAAGGCGGCTCCCACTGGCCGATGCCGTGGTCTCGGTGGAGGAGAGCAGCCTCGACGTGCTGCTGGCCGGCGCCTCGGGTGTCGCGGGCGACCTGATGTCGGGCCGCCGTATGTCGGAGGTGCTGACCGAGGCCCGGGCCGCCTACGAAATCGTGGTGATCGACTCGCCGCCCCTGGGCCTGCTCGCCAGCGCCCGCTCGCTCGCCGCCCGCGCGGATGGCGTGGTCCTCGTGGTCCGCGCCGGCCAGAGCAAGAAGAAGAACATCGAGAAGGCGCTCGCCACCCTGGGTCCGGAGAAGCTCATCGGCGTGGTCCTGAACGGCGCCCGGGTCTCCCGCCGGGGATACCGCGGGTATTACTAGGGGACAGCGATGATCCGGATCTTCAGTCGCTACTGGGCGGTGCCGGCGGTCCTTTCGCTGCTGGTCGAGGGCTTCGTCCTCTCGGTGGCGATCCCGCTCGCCACCCAACTGCGGCTCGGTATCGGTCCGGGCGAGCCGCCCTACCCGGATCTCGTCCTGATGGAGAGCGTGGGGTTCGTGGCGGTGGGGCTTCTGGCCCTCTACGCCACCGGCCTCTATGACTTCGGCGAGCGGCTCTCGAACCGGCAGCTCTACATCGGGCTGCTCCGCGCCTTCTTCCTCGCCGCCGTGGCGCTGTGGGCCCTGTACTTCCTCTTCCCCACGATGATGACCGGGCGCGGCGTCTTTGCCATCGCCCTCGTCTTCTCCTTTCTCTGCCTCTTCGGCTGGCGCTACCTGCTGCGGTGGATGCTCCGGGGCGACGGCTTCGCCGAGCGGGTTCTCATCGTCGGCACGGACGAGAAGGCCATCGACGTGGCCCGGGAGACCCTCGCCCGCAAGCACCTGGGCTACCGCGTCGTCGGCTTCCTGGACGACGACCCGAAGCTCCAGGGAGTGAGCTTGCTCAACCCGCGGGTGATCGGGACCACGAACCAGTGCCGGGAGCTGGCGGTCGCCAACGGCGTGACCCGCGTGGTGGTGGCCACCCTGGACTACCGCGGCCGGGTCAGCATGGACTCCCTGCTCGAGTGCAAGACCTCGGGCATCCGGGTCCAGGAGGCCTCGAGCTACTACGAACAGCTCACCGGCAAGATCATGGTCGAGGGGCTGCGGAAGTCCTGGCTGATCTTCTCCGACGGGTTTGTCGTTGCCCGCGGCACGCTGTTCGCCAAGCGCCTGCTCGACATCGTTGCGGCCACCGCCGGGTTGCTGCTGGCGCTCCCGCTCATGGTGCTGGTGGCGATGGCCGTCCGTCTGGACTCACCGGGGCCGATCTTCTTCCGCCAGGACCGTGTGGGCCGGGGCAACCGCGAGTTCACCCTCTGGAAGTTCCGGTCGATGCGGACCGATGCCGAGTCCCAGGGGGCCCGCTGGGCCGTTCAGGGCGACCCCCGCATCACCCGGGTCGGCCGCTTCATCCGCAAGACCCGTCTCGACGAGCTGCCGCAGCTCTGGAACGTCCTCGTGGGGGACATGAGCCTGGTGGGGCCGCGGCCCGAGCGCCGGATGTTCGTCGACCAACTGACCGCGCAGAACCCGTTCTACGAGCAGCGTCTGGTGGTCCGGCCTGGGCTGACCGGCTGGGCCCAGGTCAAGGCGCCGTACGCCTCGACGTTCGAGGAGTCGATCGAAAAGTTGAAGTACGACCTCTACTACATCAAGAACATGTCCCTCCTGTTGGACATTTCGATCCTGCTCTCCACGGCCAGGATCGTGCTCCTGGGAAGAGGTGCCCGATGATCCAGCCGACCCCGCCGAAGGTGGACCTGCTGCGGCCCAACAACCGGCCGCGCTCCGGAATGCGGATTCTCTACATCTGCCACCGCGTCCCCTACCCACCGGACAAGGGGGACAAGATCCGCGCCTTCCACCAGATCCGGGCCCTGGCCCGGCGGCACCGCGTGCACCTGCTGACCCTGGCCGACGGACCGGTCCCCGACCTTGCTCCCCTGGACGCCCTCTGCGAGCGGGTCGAGGTCTTCCCCGTGAACCGCCCGATGGCCTACGCGCGCTCGTTCCTGGGGCTCCTCCGGTCGCGGCCGCTCACCCTCGCGTTCTTCGCCTCGCGGGAGCTGGCGGACAGAATCCGTGAGCTGGCCCGGCGGGAGCGCTACGACGCGGTGGTGGGCTACAGCTCCTCGGTGGGGCCCTACCTCGACCTGATGCCGGGCGTGCCCCGGGTGATGGACATGGTGGACGTCGACTCCGCCAAATGGGCGCAGTACGCCCGCTTCGCCCCGCTGCCCCTGCGTCCGATCTACGCTCTGGAAGCCCGGCGCCTGCGGGCCTACGAAGCCGAGCTCGCCGCGCGGGTCGACCGGGTCGTGCTCGCCACCGGCGCGGAGGCGCGGCTGCTCCAGTCGTTCGCGCCCCAGGCAAGGGTCTCCGCCGTGGCCAACGGGGTCGACCTCGACTTCTTCCAGCCTCTCGACCTGCCCAAGGCCCCCCGGCCGACGCTGGTCTTCACCGGACAGATGGACTACTTCGCCAATGTGGACGGGGTGGTCCACTTCGCCCGGCGGGTCTTCCCCCGCCTGCGGGAGCGGTTCCCCGAGCTCGAGCTGCTGGTGGTGGGCCGCTCGCCGGCGCCGGCCGTGCGCCGCCTGGGCGATCTGCCCGGCGTGCAGGTGACCGGCGCGGTGGGCGACGTGCGCCCCTTCCTCACCCGCGCCTGGGTCTTCGTCGCTCCGCTGCGCATCGCCCAGGGCGTACAGAACAAGGTCCTGGAAGCGATGGCCTCCAACCTCCCGGTGGTGTGCACCGGGCGGGTGCACGCGGGGATCTCCGAGGGGGGCTTCCGCCACGAGCGGGATCTGCTCG
>DASQEB010000540.1:0-3844 GCA_035633875.1 Thermoanaerobaculia bacterium | reverse complement strand
GGCGATCTGCGGCGGCGGCCCGGTGGGGCAGGCCCTCGCCCGGGCCGGGGCGCTGGCCGGCTTCGAGACCTTCGTGGCGGACGACCGCGAGGAGTTCCGGCGGCCGGAGCTGTTCCCGGCCGGCGCCCGGTTCGCCCGGGTGGGGCGGGGCTACGAGGAGGACTTCCTCGACCCGGTCCGGCACCGGGACCTGTACATCGCCATCGTCACCCGGTGCTGGGAGACCGACACCGCGGCGCTGGCGGCCGTGCTGCGCCAGGCGCCCCGCAACCTGTTCTACCTGGGCCTCATGGGGAGCCGGCGCAAGATCGCCCGGGTGCGCGAGGAGGTCGAAGCGCTGGGCTTCGATCTATCCGGGGTGGAGCTCCACGCGCCCATCGGCCTCCCCCTCGGCGGTGACAGCCCGGGCGAGATCGCCATCTCGGTCCTGGCGGAGATGATCGGAACACGGTATGAGAAGGTGGAGGATGCTTAAGACAACGCTGCTCGCTCTTTGGATGACCCTGATCCTGGCCGGCTCCGCGGCCGCCGACCCGGAGTGGCAGGTCTTGCCGCTCTGGGGCGCGGACGTGCGGAGCGTCGCCGTCCATCCGGACGACCCCGACCTGGTGTTCGCCGGCACATCGTCCGGACAGCTCTACGTCTCCCGGAGCGGGGGGAAGGGCTGGACCCACGCCGGGCCGCACCTCCCCTTTCCCGGCTGGGTGGTGGGCGCCCTGCGCTTCGATCCCAACCACCCCGGCCGCCTGTGGGCCGGGCTGTGGGGGGTCTGGGGCGGCGGCCACGTGGCCTCGTCGGACGACCTGGGCAAGACCTGGATCTCCCGGGTCAAGCGTGGGCTGCCCAACGAGCCGGTGTACTCCCTGGCCCTGGTCCCCGGCCGGGAGGGCCGCCTCTACGCGGGCACCCTGACCGGCGTCTACGCGACGGACGACGGCGGCGACACCTGGCGCCGCCTCACCGGCGACCTCCCCGAGGTCCAGAAGGTCACCAGCTTGTACGTCGACGCCGACCAGACGGACACGGTCATCGCCGGCACCTGGCGCCGCGCCTACCGCAGCGACGACGGCGGCAAGACCTGGGCCGGGATCTTCGACGGCATGGTCCTCGACTCCGAGGTCTTCAGCCTCACCCCCATCCCCGGCAAGCCGGGGGAGATCTGGGCCACCACCTGCGGCTGGGTCTACCAGACCAAGGACCGCGGCGCGAAGTGGCAGCGCTTCAAGGACGGTTTTCTGGAACGCCGCACCCTGAGCTTCGCCGCCCTGCCGAACGGCCGTCTCCTCGCCGGTACCGTGGCCGGTCTCCACGTCTCGGACGACGGCGGCAAGACCTGGAAGCGCACGGGCGACCCCGGCCTTTCCATCCCCGCCATCTCCTTCCATCCGAAGCGACCCGAGCTCGTGATCTTCGGGACCGAGGGCAGCGGCGTCTGGATCTCCGAGGACGGCGCCTCGACGTTGCGCCCCTCCGCTGGCGGGATGACCAACACCCGCGTCTCCACCCTGGCGAAGCTCGATGGCGAGCTGCTGGTCAGCGTCTCCCACGCCGGGCCGTTCTCCGGCCTCCACCTCTCCCGCGACGGCGGCAAGACCTTCGCGGAGCTGTCGGCGATCCCCACCGTGCTCGACATCGCGGTCTATGACGGCCGGATCTTCGCGGCGACCGAGCGGGGGATCTACGAACGGCGCGGCGCCGGCTGGCATTGGATGCGGGACCTGGGCGAGTCCCGGGTCGAGCAGCTCGTGGCCGGCCCCTCCGGGCTCGTCGCCCGGACCGCCACGGGGCTCTGGGACCTTCGGGGCCGTGTCTTCGTCAAGCGTGAGTTCAAGCACGGCCTGCCCCGCTCCGCAGCCTTCTACGACGGCGCCCTCTGGGTGAGCGACGCGAACGGGGTCTACCGCCTTACGTCCAAGACCAACGACACCATCGCCGCCCCCGTGCCGGGAGGCCGGCTCCTCCCCCTGGCGGACCAGCTCCTCCTCTGGGGACAGACCGGCACCTGGACCCGGAGCGGCCCCGAGTCCTCCTGGGTCCAGCTCACCGAGGAGCCCTCGCGGCTCCTCTCCACGGGCGATCCCCGCTGGTCCGCCCTCCTGGTGAGCGGCGACACCGTCCGCCTCTTCGACGGGCAAGCCCGCAAGTTCCAGGCGATCGAGGTTCCCGTTCCCGCCCGGGACATCTCCGCGGCCCTCGTCCTCGACGGCCGGCTGCTCCTGGGAACGTCCGGCTACGGAGTGCTGGCCAGGGATCTCGCTGTCCAGGAAGGGAACGATGCCGCGTCTCGCGTGGGCGGCTAGGCTGCTCCTGCTCCTCGCCGCGGTGGCGCTCACCGCGGCAACCTGCCGGAGCAACGGTGTCGTGGCGGACGGCGAGGCCTGCGGCGGCATCCGCGGCCTGAAGTGCCCCGAGGATCGATTCTGCGATCTGCCCGCGGGCCAGTGCCGGGGCGCCGACCTCCAGGGCGTCTGCGTCGATGTCCCCCAGGCCTGCACCAAGGAGTACCGCCCGGTCTGCGGGTGCGACGGCCAGACCTACGGCAACGACTGCACGCGGCGGGCGGCCAAGATCCAGAAGGACCACGACGGGGAGTGCGGCTAGTTGCCTGGAGGGGCGGCCACATGGGGCCGCCCCTACCCGGTGTACGAGTCGTCCTGCTCGATCTTCGACAGCACCCAGTCGAACCGGCCGCTGGTGATCTTCGTCCCGCAGTGCTCGCATTCGCCGGCCATGTTCACGTCGAGCGAGGCGCCGCAGTTGGGGCAGCTCTTGTCGGCCCGGGGCGCGCCGTGGACCCCGGCGCCGCGGATCAGCGTCCAGTATTCGGAGTAGAAGCGGTCGGCTTTTGGGTTGCCGGAGACGACGTCCCCCGTCGTCTGACGCACGGTGTAGTCCCGGCCCGTTCCCCAGACGCGGAAGGTGATGGCGTCGAAGTGCTTGTCCCGGATCACCTTGACCGTCTTCCACTCGACGATCCGCATCCCCTCCAGCACGTTGCGCAGCCCCTGCCGCTCGTAGGCCGTCACCCAGAACCGGAGGTAGTCGAAGAGACCGTCGGAGACGTACGGCCGGGCGCCCTCCAGGTCGCGGCGCGTCCAGGCGGCGTTGAGCTCGTCGTAGATCAGGTGCAGGCGGGCGTTGAGCGCCTCCTGGGTCACCGCCGGGTCCTCCCGCACCAGCTCGGCCCAACGGGCGTTGAGCGCCGGGTGGTAGATCGTGGGCCAGTTCGTCCCCACCTCCTGGACGTTGGCGGTCAGGGCGGGCGGACGCTCCTCGAGCTGCAGCAGCTCGATCGTCTCGACGCTCCAGTCGAACCGGCCTCCGGAGACCACCTCGCCGCAGTACGCGCAGCGGTCGCCCCCCTCGGGACCGAACGGCGCGCCGCAGTTGGGGCAACCGAACGTGCGCACGAGAGCGGGCGGCCTGCTCCGGGCTCCGGCATCCCGGACCAGCCGCCAGCGCTCCCGTACGTATTGCGTATGCTCCGCCCCCGCCATCCCCACCGTCATGTTGGATTCGAACTCCAGGGTGGCCGCGACCTGGGGCGTCTGCCCCGCCACCGGCGCCGCCGGGGAAGGAAGGGAGAGGTCGAGCACCCGCATGGCGCCGACCACCACGTTCGAGACCGGGGCGCCCACCGGCCGGCGCTGGGCGAGATGGCCGCGCACGGCTTCGCTCAGGTACGGGGCCAGGGAGTCGAGCTCGCGCTGGCTGGACCGCGCCTGGTGGGCCTTGGCGTACAGGGCGTAGACGAAGTCCTCGAACAGGACCACCGAGAACTCCGGATCGAGGGTCCGGACCGTATCCAGGTCCCGCGAGGGGGACCGCCGGGGCGGCGCCTTCG
>DASQEB010000539.1:0-11360 GCA_035633875.1 Thermoanaerobaculia bacterium | reverse complement strand
CGTAGGAGCCCGGCCCAACGGGCTGGGAGAGCCTAGGCTCTCCCAGCCCGTTGGGCCGGGCTCCTACGCCCGATGAGTGAGTGGCCTTCGCAATCTGCCAAAGTAGAATTAGGTGACCGGCCTCCCCCGCCTAACCCGGAGAGGGCCGAGCCGGCGATAGCACGTAAGCCCATGAATTGCAGTGACTTCCCTCCGCTTCTACCCCTCTCCACGACCTGCCTACGGCGGCGACCAGGCCGCCTAACCTGCCGGCCGATTGTCCGGAGGTCTTTGGTAGAACTTCCGCACCCTCATCGCCTTGGGCGACCGGAGGTCCCAAGCAACCCGGGGCCTGCAGAGCGCAGTCGAATTAGGCGGGCGGAAGTCCGAGAATTGACGAGGAAAATGAACTGGCGTAGGATGGCAGAAATGCAACCAAGCAAAGGGACACCATGCAAACGGTTGTTTGCCCAAATGCGCCACGGATGACTTTGCGGATGGAACTCCGTACTGACGGAGCTGTCCAGGTGGCGACTATCACAGGAAACAGAATGTCGGCTTCGGGCTCGGTTGTATGGCGAATAACAGATGCCCAAACAGGACAAGTCATTGGAGATATGAAGTCCGTGGAACGCAGGAGCTTCAAAGGCAGTAATGAAGAATGCCGCCCAACCCTGGCGGTCGAGCGGACGAAAACCACAAACAGCGCGGTTCCCGCCGCTCACCGCCGCACGTTGGGCGTAGTTCGGTAGGCGGGGGGTATTTTGACAGGTGAAAGCGGAAACTTTCATGAACAAACCAAGAGACCCTCGCTCCGCTGCTTTCTGGAGCGGTGTCTGTCAAGTCAACGCCAGCAACATGAGCAACCTGGAGCACCGAAGGTTGCTCGCCGTCCTCGCCCTAGTAGGCGCGTTAGCCGGTTGCGCGCCGCAGTATAAACAGGCTGCTCGCGCGGAGTGCACCTCAGCCCTCATCGTGCAGCCGGTACGGGACCTGAGAGCAGGGGAACAAGCCCATCCCAACGAACACATTGGTAAAGTCGAGGGCACCGTGAGAGACTGCCGGAGTGTTCCTGTCACCGCAATAACGGTGGTTGTGACCTCGCCGGCCATGGCTGGCTGGAGGGTCGGCATAACAGACGACCTAGGATACTTTAGTTTGGATGTACCTGCCGATGAGGATTCCCCAATCGAATTGAGCTTCTATCGTAAATGCACCAGGGTGCCTTCGTCTTTGCGTCGGTGCAAGGAGCGACCTGTTCTGGCGCTCACGGAGGTTAAACCTACGAGGCGAAAGGTGTTGCCGCTCGAGGTGGTTCTTTCGGAGGAATAACCGTTCAGATCGGTAGGATTTTACACACGTGAATGCGCGAGCTATAATAACAACGTGCGTAAGGAAAACTCTGAATCCGCCCAATCAAATGCAGCTAGAGCGCCCAACGCAAGCCCTAGCGGACGCCTACGGCGCACGCTAGGCCCAATCACGTTGGGCGCTCACAGGTGTAATGAGATGAGGACTGTCAAATCAGGCTCGCTATGGACTGGGCTCGGACTCAGTCTATTCTCGGCAACTCGCTGATCTCGGACCCGGAGGTGCGACACCATGGCTTTTCTCGACCAGTATGACGCCGCTGCTGAAAATGAACGATGGCCGCTGACGCGCCGATGGCTCGACGAGTCTCCACTGGCACTGTTTGCGGAACTGCGCGAAAGGCGGCCCGTTCTCGAAACACCCGAGTGCATCCTGTTCGCGCGCTATCGCGATGTGATCGAGATCCTGCGCCAGCCCAAAACGTTCACCGTCGAGCTGTACGTGCCAGCCGTGGGTGAACACATGCTGGCGCAGGACGAAACGCCGCTCCACACCCGTGAGAAAGGGGTGATGCGCGCGCTGCTCAACAGGGACGACATTCCGCGCGTCCGCGAGCTGGTCGCGGCCCGTGCCAGGCAATTGCTCGACGGCGGCGGGGGGCATCTCGATCTCGGGCAGAATTACAGCCGCCTCGTCCCCATCGCGATCGTTCAGGAGTACTTCGGCCTCGACGGCGGAGACCCGCGGACCATGATCGAGTGGTCCTACAGCAAGCAGATGGACACGTTCAGGAACCAGCCGTTCCTGGAGTTGCCCGACAGAGAGGCAGTGCGGCAACAGTCGACCGCGGCCGGCCAGGCGATCGCCGGTTACCTCGGCGAGCTCCTGACCCGCCGAGGAGGAGAGATCAAGGCCGGCACGGCCAAAGACGACATCGTGACGCGTCTGCTGAAGACGCAATTCCCGCCCAGCGTCGAGTTCCCTCTGCCGCGCGCCGCACGCAACGCGGGCGGTCTTCTCGTCGGAACGATCGAGACCACCTCTCAGGCGGTCCTGCAATGCCTGCGGCAACTCTTCAAGCGGCCGCATGTGCTCGCTCAGGCAATCGCGTACGCGAAAGCGGAAGCGATCGAGGAATTCGACGGGATCGTGTGGGAGGCCCTGCGATTCGATCCGGTGGCGCCCTTCGTCTTCCGGCTTGCCTCGCGCGATCAGGCGGTCGCGATCGGCTCCGAGCGAGAGACGCTCGTCCGCAAGGGAACGACGGTCCTGGCGCTGCTCCTCTCCGCGATGTTCGACCCGGAGCTCTTTCCGCATCCGGAGGAGTTCGACTCCACGAGACCGTTCGAGAGCTACATGCACTTCGGATATGGCAGCCACGAATGTCTCGGTAAGTACGTCGGTATGGTCATGATCCCCGAGATGGTGCGCCAGATCCTGTTGCGGCCGGGGCTGAAACCCGACGCCGATCTCGATTTCGCCGGAACGCCGTATCCCCAACACTACATGGTGTCCTGGGGCGATGAAGGGAGGTCCTATGCATGATCGTACGCGGTGGAAGGTTCATGTCGCGGCGTGTCTTGTCGGACTTGCGGCGGCAAAATCCTCCGTTGAAGGCAGCGGACCGCACGCGTTGAAAAGCCGCCTCCCTGGAGCGGACGGATACCGCGCTATCGCGCGGTCCCGCCGACGGCGGGACGCCTGGCCGCGGTGATCGATCACCTTTCAGCCCAGGGCTGAGGCCGCAGGCCCTCAGCCCTGGGCTGGCTTCCCATGCCTCACCGGGCCCCGTTCAGATACCGCAGCAAATCGCCTTCGGTGGACAGCAGGAGCATCGTCTCCTCGTCGAAGCTCTCCTCGAGCGTGCCCAGCGACTTGAGGAAGCGGTAGAACTCGGGATCGCGGTTGTAGGCGGCGGCGTAGATGTCGGCCGCCTCGGCGTCGGCCTTGCCGCGGATCTCCTGCGCGGCGCGGTAGGCTTCCGATTCGATGACCCGGAGCTCGCGCTCCCTCTCTCCCGCGATGCGCGCGGCCTCGCCCGCGCCCTCGGAACGGTAGCGTTCCGCGATCCGCTTGCGCTCCGAGATCATGCGCGCATAGACCTCCTGCCGCACCTCGTCGACGTAGTTGATCTGCTTGATGCGGAAGTCGAGGATCTCGATGCCGAGGTCGCCGGTGCGCCGGCGGGCGTTTTGGAGCACCTCCTCGGTCAGCTTCTCGCGGCCGAACTCGACCCGTTCGGCCGCCTCCGGCTGGCTCAACTCGGCGACGTCCTCGGCCACGACGAACGGCCGGTTCGTCGACCGGACGAGATCGATCAGCTCGTGCTTGGCGATCGTATTCCGCGTCTCGCCGTCGAGAATGTCGTCGAGCCGCGACTGCGCGCCGCGCTCGTCGTGAAGGCGTTGGAAGAACAGCAGCGGATCGGAGATGCGCCAGCGCGCGTAGGAGTCGACCCAGATGAAGCGCTTGTCCTTGGTCGGGATCTGGTTCGGATCGCCGTCCCATTCGAGGAAACGCTTCTCGAAGGCGTGCACCTTCTGGACGAACGGCACCTTCATCTTCAGGCCCGGTGTCGTGATCGGTCTCCCCACCGGCTTGCCGAACTGGGTGAGGACGACCTGCTCCGTCTCCTTGACGGTGAAGAGCGTATTCGAGAGGACGATGAGGGCGAGGAGCGCGACGATGACGATGACGATAGTCTTGATCGATCTCATGGTGTCACCTTTGTCTGGTTCTCGAGTGAAAGGAGCGGCAGGACGCCCTTGACACTGTCGTCGAGCACGATCTTCTTCTTCACCTTGGGATAGACTCTGCTCATCGTCTCGAGGTACATGCGGCGCCGCGTCACCTCCGGCGCCCGTTGGTATGCGGCGTGGACCTGCACGAAGAGCTCGGCGTCGCCGCGGGCGCGGTTGACGCGGTCCGTGGCGAAGCCCTGGGCCTGCTCGAGAGCCTGCTCCGCCTGTCCCTTGGCGCGCGGGATGATCTGGTTGTAGTCGGCGCGGGCCTGATTGATCATCTTCTCCCGCTCCTGTTGCGCCTGGTTGACCTCGTTGAACGACGGCTTGACCGCATCCGGCGGATTGACGTCCTGCAGCACGATTTGCTCGACCTTGATCCCGGTCTCGTATTGATCGCAGAGCTGCTGCAGCCGCTGCTCCACCTCGGCGGCAATCTCCTGGCGGCCGACCGTCAGCACCTCGTTGACGCTGCGATCGCCGATCACCTCGCGCATGACCGTCTCGTTCATGTCGCGGAACGTGTTGCGGACGTTCCTCACCTTGAAGAGGTACTTGTAGGGATCGCGGACGCGGAACTGCGCGGTCCACTCGACCACGGCGACGTTCAGATCGCCGGTCAGCATCAGGGACTCCGCGGTGAGGTCCTCGGAGGAGTAGGTCGAGCTGGTGCCGACGCCCACCTCCTCCGTACGAAACCCGAACTCCTCCTTGAGCTGCCGCTCGACCGGAACCTTCTGGACGCTCTCGATCGGATACGGGAGCTTGATGTGCAGCCCGGAGGGGACTTGGCGCACGAACCGGCCAAAGCGGAGCACGATGCCCGCCTCCTCCGGGTCGATGGTGAACCAGGTCGAGAAGAGGACGAAGAGGGCGACGACCGCGAGGACCAACCCGCCGATGAGCCGCCTCGGGACGGTGGGGGACCGGAACCGGCGGATGTTCGAGCGATTAAATTCCATGAACTGCTCCTTTCTGCGACGGAAACCTCAGGCCGATACTAGCAGGCCCCCGCCCGGGAGTCTCACTCCCGGGAGTCTCACCTCAACCCTTTCCCCCGCCCACCCGCCGCAGGCAGGCGCAATCCAGATGAGATGGAAGGCCCCAGGCGACAGTTGCAGGTTGACTCCAGAGGACACCGTCTCCTGGAGCAAGCCGGTCGTCGAAAGCGACCCCGAACCTTCAACTTGCAGGAAGAAGGGAACTGCTCTGATGATCGAAGTTCAAGGCAATTCGTTGACCATCAACGGTGCGGAGAGGCGCCCGATCGTGCTGTGCGGTGCGTGGCCGCACGAGTCAAGATCCTCACGGAGCCGGAAGAGCTCGCGGAGTGGGTCCCGGGCAGATCGCTCCTGACGTTCGAGCTGCTGCCTCATCACCTGTTGGATCCCGAGCCGCTTCTGCTCGCTCCTTCACGGTGCCAATCCACCCGGCGCAACTGTCCGGGGATCTGTGCTCGGAGATCGGGAATGTTCTGGAGCTGCTCCAGCTCCGGATGGGCGTCTTCGACTTGAAAATCCGTTCGGACGGCACCCCCGTGTTTCTGGAGGTCAATCAGCAAGGCCAGTTCCTGTTCCTGGATGCAGTGTCTTCAGGTCACTTCCTGGTCCCCTTTGCGGAGTATCTCGCCTCGTTGTAAGACGCCCGCTCGTGGTTGTCTTGCTTGCAGGCAAAGACGTATAGTTAGCGAATGCTCTGGAATCGGCTTCCATCTCAGAAGGTGGGGGCGTCGTGAGGCGCGGCCGGCCGGCCCTTTTCCTGGTGTTCCTGTCTCTGGTCGTACCCGCTGTCCTCGGAAGTGACACGGAGCGCGAAGTCCTGCGGCCCGGCGAGGTCCGCGAGCGGCCGATCGCTGCCGGGGCGGCGCACACCTACCAGATCGAGGTGGCGGACGTGCCTCTCCTCGTCACCGTCGAGCAGCGCGGGATCGATCTCGTGATCGAGGCCCAGGGGCCAGGCTGGCAGAGCCCGGTCACCATCAGCACTTCCAATGGGCGCTGGGGTCCGGAGATCCTGCTGCTGCCGGCCGGATCCGTCGGAGAGCACCAAATCGGGATTCATCCAAGATATCCGTTTCCACCGTCAGGCAGCTATGCGATCCGGGTCGAGGTGCTTTCGACGGCGACAGCGGAGGAGGAACAGCGTGTCGCGGTCCTGGAAAGGATGAGCCGCGCCAGCCGACTCCCGCTCCGGACGCCCGAGGAGCGCCGGCAGGCCCTGACCGCCTTTGGCGAGGTCCTGAAAGCGTGGCGCTCGCTCGGCGACCGGCGCTGGGAAGCCGAGACCCTGTACGTGATCGCTGCCCTGGAATTGTGGTTGGAGGATCTGCCGGCGGCGGTCGAGCACTACCAGAAGGCGCTGGCGTTCTGGCGCGATCTCTCTGAGCGGCACCGTGAGGCCGCCTCCTTGCAGTGGCTCGGGGTGGCACGTTGGCGGTCCGGCGAGATCGCGGAGGCCCGCGAGGTGCAGGAGAAGGCCCTGGCTCTTTGGCGGAGCCTCGGAGACCGGGTTGGAGAAGCGCAGAGCCGCAACGAGCTCTGTCTGCTGGAGCAGACGAGCGGCGCCTTGCCGGCGGCTCTCGCCTGCTATCAGGAAGCCTGGACGCTCAATCGGGATCTCGGAAACCGAAGCGGCGAGGCGACGATTCTCAACAATCTCGGCGGTGTCCACAGCCTCCTGGGGGAGCCGGACGCCGCGCTGGACCATTACGGGCGAGCCCTGGCGTTGCGCCGCGAGCTCGAAGACCGCCGCGGCGAGGCCCAGACCCTCATCAACATCGCGGTGGTCCATCGCGCCCTGGGCGAGTGGCAGGAAGCACTGCGCGTCTACGGCGAGGTGCGGAAAATCCTGGCGCCGCTCGGCGAGCGTTCCCAGGAGGCCTCACTGCTCAGCAACATCGGCTTCACCTATAACAGCCTGGGGGAGCCGCAGCGTGCCCTCTCTTTCCTGGGGGACGCGCTGACGTTGCGCCGGGAGATCGGTGACCGTCTAGGGGAAGTCATCACGCTGAACAACATCGGTTCCACCTGGCGCACGCTCGGGGATCTGAGGAAGGCGTTCGACTATCATCAGCAGGCCCTCGACAAGATCACGGCTCTCCGCGATCACCGGCAGGAGGCGCTCACTCGGCTGCGTCTGGGAGAAGTCCGGCTCGAATTGGGCGACCCCTCCGCTGCGCTGCGGGAGCTCGATTCCGCTCTCCCCTATCTGCGAGAAACGGGCATCCGGCACGCAGAGCTGCGGGCCCTCCGGCTTCGGGGACTTGCGCTCACCAAGGCAGGGAGGCCGCGCGAGGCTCTTCCGATTCTCCAGGAGGTTGTGGAGCGGCAACGAATCCTGCGCGATCGGGCAGGTGAGGCTGAGGCGCTCCAGGGGCTTGCCGCAGCGGAGCGCTCTCTCGGCCTCGCGAAGGAGGCGCGCGTCCACGCCGAGCAGGCTGTAGCCCGGGTGGAGGAGCTACGGACCGGTTTCGTCAGCCAGGACCTGCGGGCCGCCTTCCTCGCCACGCAGCGCCGCGCGTATGCCCTCCTGATCGATCTGCTCATGGACCGGCGGGTTGCCGATCCGGGCGCAGGCTACGACCGGGCCGCCTTCCTGGTGAGCGAGCAGGCGCGCGCTCGCAGTCTGCTCGATGCGCTGTACTCCGGCAACTCCGTCCGGAGCGGGGGCACCGCTCCCGCCAAGTTGCTCACACGACGGAGGGCCCTGCGCTATCGCCTGAGCGCCAAGGCGGACCAACAACTGAGGAAGGGAGGCGCAGGAGACGAGAAGACCGAGGCTCAGGTGCGGGAGGTCGAGGAGCTCCTCGCCTAGCTCGTCAGCGAGGAAGGCGAGATCGGCCGGCTCGACCCACACTATGCCGCTGCCTTCGAGCCGCCATCCCTCGACGTGGAGGAGATCACCAAGCTGCTCGAGCCCGACACCCTTCTCCTGGAGTACTCGCTCGGCGAGGACCGCAGCTATGTCTGGGAGATCAGCAACGGCTCCTTTCGGAGCTTCGTCCTCCCGCCCCAGCGGGAGATCGAGGCGCTGGCCCGCCGGTTCTATGACGAGTTGAGCACGCTCGAAGCCGGGACCGGCTCCCGGAGCAGTGCGGCGGCAGAGCTGAGCCGCATTCTGCTGGGCCCGGTGTGGTCCGAGGCCTCGCGCCGCGGCCGCCTGGTCGTGGTGCCCGATGCGGCGCTCCACCTTCTCCCCTTCAGCGCGCTGCCCGCTCCCGGCTCCGGCGGGCCTCTCGTCGATAAGCTCGAGATAGCCTATCTGCCCTCGGCCACGACCCTGGCCCTGCAGCGGCAACGGCTGGCGCATCGCCCCGCGGCCGCGAAATGGGCCGCGGTCTTCGCCGATCCGGTGTTCGCGGCGGACGATCCGCGCCTGACTGTCCCCTCCGTCGCCAGCCGTCAGGCCGTGAAACAGAATCCCCCGCGGGGAGGAGAGACCGGAGACCCCCTCTCCGCCTTTGAGCGCCTGCCTTTCTCGGGGGAGGAGGCGGACGCCATCGCGAGAATCGCTCCTCGAGGCCAGGTGTGGACCGCGCGCGATCTCGCGGCCAGCCGGGAAGCGGTGCTCTCGGGTGGGCTCCGCGACTACAGCGTCGTCCACTTCGCCACCCACGGACTGGCCGACACCCGCAACCCGGAGCTGTCGGGCCTGGTGCTTTCGCTGGTCGACGCCGCCGGCCGGCCTCGGGAGGGGTTTCTGAGCTTGTCTGACATCTACGAGCTCGACCTCGGGGCCGATCTCGTGGTTCTTTCCGGCTGCCGGACCGCGCTCGGCAAAGAGGTCCGTGGGGAGGGAATCATGGGGCTCACGCGCGGGTTCCTCTATGCCGGCGTGCCGCGCGTGGTGGCGAGCCTCTGGCGGG
The DNA here is from genome assembly GCA_035633875.1 of Thermoanaerobaculia bacterium. GTDB lineage: Bacteria > Acidobacteriota > Thermoanaerobaculia > Multivoradales > UBA5704 > DATARR01. The sequence goes on along the minus strand of DASQEB010000539.1, from coordinate 2,465 downwards.
TGCAGGACCATGCCACGGCGAAGCTGATGACCCATTTCTACCGCGCGCTGTGGCGCGACCGTCTGCCGCCAGCGGCGGCTCTGCGCGAGGCCCAGCGGTCCCTGCGACGCGATCCGCGGTACCGCGATCCCTACTCCTGGGCCGGCTTCGTCCTCCAGGGGGACTGGCGCTGAAACTCGAGTGAGATACCTGGCGACGTTGCGACAGTCTAGAGCGTGAGGCATAGAGCATCCGGAAACCCGCCGGGAGAAAGGAGTAAGACATGGGAACGCTGAGTAGCTGGAAGTGTAGCACATCAGGTTGGCGTATCGGGTCGACCCAGGACGATACCAAAGGGCTGAGTCAGACCGATTCCGTGATTTACAAGAAGATTGGCACCGATCAGTACGTGCAGCGCCAACCTCTCACGAGCACGACCGCCAGCAATTGGGGCAAGATCACTAAAGACACGGGGACGACGCTCATGGGGCATACGGTGGCGACGCCGAGCCTGAGTTTCACCATCGAGTGTCAGAACGGAATCCTGACCGGGAGGCTCTCCACGCCTTCCTCTCCCGCAACTCTGGGCGTCGCCCCTGCAGAAGCGCAGCAGAGCTATCCGGGGGATGACGATCCTCCCCCCGGTTCCTGGACGGCCGATGAGGGAGGCGACGTCGGCGGGCCAAGGCGGCCGAAGAATCCGCCGCCGAAGCCCGGGCCGCTCTGATTGCGTCTGAGGCCAGGCGAGGAGGTCCCCAGGTTTGAGCGCGGCTCGAACGGCGACTGCCGGGCTTCAGGATATAATGGAGCCCTTCCTCGGAAGACCTCCGGCGCGACCGGCCCCGCCGGTCCGCCCGCTCCGAGGCGCAGCAGGCGCCATGAGCATCGATGCGGGACCCGAGCTTGGCGAGGCGGACTTTGCGACCGACCTCGTGCGGCGGATTGCGGCGGGTGACACCGCCGCCGAGGCGGCGCTCGTCGAGCGCTACAGCCGGGGCCTCCTCTACCTGCTGCGGCGCCTGGGGGCCCCGCCGGAGCTCGCGGAGGACCTCCACCAGGAGACCTTCCGCATCGTGCTGGAGCGGTTGCGGCGGAGGGGGCTCGACGAGCCGGCGGGGCTCGCGGGCTTCCTCCGCGGCACCGCGCGCAACCTGGTGATGGCCGAGCGGCGCAAGACGGCCCGCCGCCGGACCGACGCGGATCCCGAGGGGCTGGAGCAGGTCGCCCATCCCGAGCCGGGCCAGCTCTCCTCCGTCCTCCACGAGGAAGAGGCCGTGATCGTACGGCGGTTGATCGGCGAGCTGCCGACCGACCGCGACCGGCAGCTCCTGCTGCGCTTCTACGTTGCCGAAGAGGAGAAGGAGAGAATCTGCTCCGACCTCGGCCTGGACAGCCTCCATTTCAATCGCGTTCTTTTCCGGGCCCGTCATCGCTTCAAAGAGCTCCTGGAGCGCTTCCAGGCGCGACAGGGGTCGGCGCCCCGGGCCTCATGAGAGAAGGGGAAACGGAGCGGCAGGTTGATCATGGATCACACCTATATCGAAGAGCAGCAGATCGCCGAACGGTACGTGATGGGGACGCTCCCGGCCGTGGAGGCGGAGCGCTTCGAGGAGCACTACCTCTCCTGTGCCGAGTGCCTCGACCGGCTCGATCTCGCGGAATCCATGCAGCGGGGTTTCAAGCGCGCGGCCGGGCAGGACGTGATGCGCCTGGCCGCGGCGCGGCAACTCGCCCTCGTGGCCTGGCTTGCCCGCCTCGGCCGCTCGCGCCAGATGGCGGTGCTCACCATGACATTGTTCGTCCTTGCGGTCCTGCCGGCCGGCCTCGCGCTGCGGGAGATCGACCGGCGCAACCGCGAGCTGGCACAGGCTCGCTCCGTCCTGGAGCGGGAGCGCGAAAGGTCGGCCGCCGGTGCCCGGAGCGCGACGGAGGTCGAGACGCTGCGCTCGGAGCTGGAGGCAAGCCGGCGCGATCTCTCCGCCGAGCGGGAGGCCCATGCCAGCGCGGTCGAGCAGCTCGCGCAATCCCGCCAGCCCCAGGGCAACGTTCCGATCCTCTTCCTCGACACGGAGCGCGGCGGCGGACCGGCCGCAGGCGAGCCCAGCGCCCGCCTGCGGCTGCCACCCGCTCCGGGCTGGGTCGTCCTCGCCCTGGTGATCGATCCGCCGCACCAGCCGTCCTACCGCGTGATCCTGCGCGACGCCCGCGGGCGCGAGCTCTGGCGCGGCGGCGATCTCCGGCTCGACGAGCGCGACACGCTCAGCCTGAGCCTTCCCTCCAGCCTGCTCGCGCCCGGCGACTACACCCTCGCCGTCGAGGGGCTCGCCCCTGGTGGCAAGCCGGCCGCCGCAAGCCGTTTCTCCTTCCGAGCGCTGCCCTTCGGGGAGTAGAACCCAGGGATCAAGCAGCCCTCCTCCCTGAGGAGGAGGGAGAACGATGGATTCGAAGGGGAAAGTCAGCAGCCTGCTGGACTTGTAGGGTCGGTT
>DASQEB010000538.1:0-8082 GCA_035633875.1 Thermoanaerobaculia bacterium | reverse complement strand
CTCTCCCGTCGCCCTCCCATCCCCGGGAGAGGGGGACCCATGCAGGCGGCTTTGCCGGAATCGCACCGGTGACCACCTTCTGGAGGAGTGTATGCCTCCTCTTCGAGATGACCGGCTCGGGATCGTTCCCCCTCTCCCGGTCGGGGGGAGGGCGATGGGAGAGGGGGATAGGGGGTGAGGTCCCGGGTGTAAAATCCTCCCTCGCTCAACGCTTTGCGTTCGGCCCACCCGGAGGAAGCGAGCCCATGATCCCCGTCAAGCCTCAGATCTCGGAAAGAGCCCATATCAAGAGCCTGGAGCAGTATCAGGAGATGTACCGCCGGTCCGTCGAGGACCCGGAAGGGTTCTGGCGCGAACAGGCCGGCATCCTGGATTGGTTCTATCCCCCGCGCAACGTCGTGGACGTGGACTTAGGCGAGGTGGATTTTGCGTGGTTCTCGGGCGGCCGCCTGAACGCCTGCTACAACTGCGTGGACCGGCACCTGCCCATCCGGGGCGAACAGACCGCCATCCTCTGGGCCGGAGACGAGCCGGGCGAATACCGCTCCATCTCCTACAGGGAGGTCAAGCACAACGTGGCGCGGATCGCCAACGTGCTCCGCCACCACGGCGTGAAGAAGGGGGACCGGGTCGCCATCTACCTGCCGATGATCCCCGAGCTGGCCTATTCGATGCTCGCCTGCGCGCGGATCGGCGCGGTCCACTCGGTGGTCTTCGCCGGGTTCTCAGCCGAGTCGCTGCGCGACCGCATCCTGGACGCCGGCTGCCGGGTGGTGCTCACCGCCAACGAGGGACTGCGCGGCGGCAAGCGCATCCCCCTGAAGGCCACGGTGGATACGGCCATCGAAGGCCTGTCCCTGGTCGACACGGTCCTGGTGGCGCGGCGGACGGACAAGGCGGTCCCGATGCGGGCCGGGCGCGATTTCTGGCTCGACGAGGAGACGGCGAAGCAGCGCTCGACCTGCCCGGTGGAGTGGATGGCGACCGAGGACCCGCTGTTCATCCTCTACACCTCGGGCTCGACGGGCAAGCCCAAGGGCGTGCTCCACACGACCGGCGGGTACCTCGTCTACGCGGCCATGACCCACAAGTACGTGTTCGACTACCACCCGGGGGACATCTACTGCTGCGCCGCGGACATCGGCTGGATCACCGGACACAGCTACATCCTCTACGGGCCACTGGCGAACGGGGCGACGACGGTGATGTTCGAGTCGATCCCCACCTACCCGGACGCGGGGCGTTACTGGCAGATGGTCGACGACCTCGGGATCAACATCTTCTATACCGCCCCGACGGCGATCCGCGCCATCGCCCGGGCCGGGGACGAGTGGGTGAAGAAGCACAGGCGGACGTCGCTGCGGGTGCTGGGGTCGGTGGGCGAGCCGATCAACCCCGAGGTCTGGCTCTGGTACCACGACGTGGTGGGGGAGGGCCGGTGCGCCGTGGTGGACACCTGGTGGCAGACCGAGACCGGCGGCATCCTGATCACGCCGCTGCCGGGGGCGACCCCGTGCAAGCCGGGCTCGGCCACGCTGCCGTTCTTCGGCATCCGGCCGGTGATCGTGGACGACCAGGGCAATGAGCTCGAGGGCAACGACGTGTCGGGCAACCTCTGCCTGCGCGGCACCTGGCCGGGGCAGGCGCGGACGATCTACGGCGACCACCGGCGCTTCCAGCAGACCTACTTCTCGCAGTTCCCCGGCCTCTACTTCACCGGGGACGGCTGCCGGCGCGACCAAGACGGCTACTACTGGATCACCGGCCGGGTGGACGACGTGCTGAACGTCTCGGGCCACCGGCTGGGCACGGCGGAGATCGAAAGCGCGCTCGTGGCCCACGACGCGGTGGCCGAGGCGGCGGTGGTGGGCTTCCCCCACGAGATCAAGGGGACGGGCATCTACGCCTACGTCTACATCAATGCCGAGTACGAGGGCTGGGACCCGGAGGAGCTGGTGGGGGCGCTCAAGGAGCAGGTGCGGCACGCCATCGGGCCGATCGCGACGCCGGACCGCATCCAGATCGTCGCCGGGCTGCCGAAGACCCGTTCGGGCAAGATCATGCGCCGCATCCTGCGCAAGATCGCGGCCGGCGAGTACGAGGAATTGGGGGATATCACGACCCTGGCGGACCCGTCCGTGGTGGAGAAGCTGGTCGAAGACCACCGCGCGGCACACGTGGCGTGAGGAATTTCGGCCGGGGGCTAGACCTCCGGCCTCCATGCCGTGGTAGAATAAAACCCGAGCTTCTCGAAGGCCCCTCTCTCCGGTTCGGCTGGACTCCCGGCGAGGGGGGCTTTCTCACAGTGCCCCTTGGGCTCCGATCCGGTTGACAATCTATTCAAATATCCTGCCATGAGCTTCCCCGAGATCCTTCTGGCGGTAGGGACGGTGCTGCTGGTGGCGGGCGGGTTTCTTCTCCGCACCCGGTGGACGGCTCACGGAGAGGTTCTGGTCTGGGCCGCTGTCGCCGCGCTGTTCGTCTCCCTCGCCTGCGCGGTCTTCCTCTTCCGCTCGCTTCCGCTCCTTGCCGGGGCCACCTTCCTCGGGCTGGCCGCGTCCGCCGCGATGGCGCTCCTGGGGGTGCGCAGGGGGATGGCGGCGGCTCTTCTCGCCTCTTTGGGAGCGTTCGTGGCCGTGATCGGGATCGCCCCGGTGGAGGATGCGGTCGATCTCCTGCTGCCGGGGGGGCTGCTGGTGCTGGTGGGAATCGCGGCAACCTGGAAGCGCGGATCTGGAATCGGGCCTCTTCTGGCCGGAGGCGGATTCTTCCTCGTCGTGGCCAGCGACCTCGGAGAGATCATCGACGGCTCGCCCGGAGAGCTGATCGGGATGGCGGTCCTCACGGCCGCCGCCTTCGTCCTGGCGCGGCTCGAGCCGCGGATCGAAGGGATCGCCTGGATCGTGAGCGGGATGGTGCTGCCTCTGCTAGGGGTGAGACCTGTCGTGGCGGGCGGCGAATCTCCGGCCACCCTCCTGGCGGGCGGGGTCCTGTTGGCCGGGGCCGCCTACGGCGCCGGCTGGGGTGCCCCGAGGCCGGCCCGCTGGACGGCTCTCTCGGCGCTTGCCGGAGTGACGTTCCTCCTGCTCGCCGTCTCCCGGTACGGAGAGTACAAATGGTGGTGGAGCGGGTTGGCGCTGACCGGAGCAGCCCTCTCCGCCGGGCTGGCCCTGCTGACGGCCAGGCGACAAACCCTGTCCGCCGCAGCGCCCCTGGCAGCGGCCTCCGTTCTGTTCTCCGCCTTCGCGGTGACCCTGGAGCTCGGCCGGGGCTGGCCCGGGGTCGGGTTCGCGCTGGCGGTGCCGCTCCTGGTCTGGCTGTTCCCGAAGCTCCCCTCGCAGGCCCTGCGCTCTCTGGCGCTCGGCCTTGCGGCGCTGTCGGTCCTCTGGTTGTGGCGTCACGGAGAGGACTTCGGGTCTTCGGACGGAGGGGCGGTGGATCTTCCCTGGTTCCTGTACGGCTACGGCATCCCTCTGCTGGCGATGCTGTTGGCTGGATGGCTCGCCCGCCGGCAGGGGGAGACAAGGGTGGCGGACCGCCTCGAATGGGCAGCCCTGGGGTTCACTCTCCTCCTGGTGGTCTTTTCGGTGCGACAGCTCCGTCCGGAGAAGAGCACCGTCCTCCTGGTCCTGGTTGGCCTCGCCGTCATCCTCGCGTTCGGGGTCTTTCGGGCGTCCCGGAGACCACGGGGCCGGGATCCGCGGGTGGCGACGGCCGGGATCCTGCTCGTCGCGGTCCTGGGAGCGACTGGAGCGGAAGCGGCTGGGCTCGAGGGAGAGGCGCTCGCCTCGTCGTGGCGGATCCGGGCGCCGGGCGCCAAGCCGGGGGACCTGGTGCGGCTGGAGATCCCGGAAGAGATCCATGCCCGATCCCTCGGCTATTTCGGTTGGCTGTCCCTCGTGGCCGACGGCCGAGCGCTCCCTTACGGGGTCAGCCTCTCCTCCGAGCCCGTGACGGCGGTCCGGCTTCAGCGGGCGCGTCCGAGGCCTGAGCCGGAGTTGCGGGTGAGCCGTATCGATCTCGCTCTCACTCCCGGGGTTCGCCTCGCTTCGCTCCGCTTGACGACGACCTCGCCGCCCTTTTCCCGGAAAGTCTTGCTCGCAGCGGAGCAGGGCCCGGCCCTGGCCGAGCTCGATTGGATCTGCCGCTCCCAGGGCCCCAGGCCGTGCCGGCTGGAGACCGAATCCCTGACCATCCCTTGGTGGCCGGCGCTCCATGAACGGGCGAGGACACCCCGGCTCTCCCTCGTGTTCCTGGACGGCGAGAACCCTCCCCTGCCGGCGGTCGACGTCGAGATCCGGAGATGGAAGGAGGCGCTCCTGTTCATCTGGCCGCAGGATGGGCCGGTCGACCTCCTCGTGGGACCCTGCGGCAGCGACGAGCCTGTGAGCGCGCACGTGGATCTGCCGGAGAAGGGGCCCTGGCGTCCGGCTCTCCTCGCTCCCGCCGAGCCGAAATCCTCCGCGTCCGCCTTCATCCTTTCGGGGGCCGTCCTCCTCGGCCTCCTCGGCTGGCGCGTGCGGGAGAGGCTCTCCGGGCCCCAGGCTCTCCCGATGGTCCTTCTGATGATGCTGGCCGGCACCTCCGGTCTCGTGGCCGCCGAGGGCCGGCTGCACACCCGCCCCGTGGACGTCCCTGCGAAGGGGCCGGTCCGCGTTCCCCTCGATCTTGCGGCGCTGCGGCACCTGGGAGCGGACGGCGAGGGGGTGAGGGTCTTCGGGCCGGACGGGCAGGAGGTGCCGAGCCGGATGGAGACGTTTTTCCAGAAGATCGAGCCTCCGTCGATCTCGGCCGCGACCCAGAGCGGTGGCCGGGACAAGCAGGGTTTCGTCATCGAGGTCGCTCCGGGGCAGAGCTCCACCTCCTACGACCAGATCTTCCTGGTCTCCAGGAACCGGAATTTCGGGGCGACCCCCGGAGTGCGTGTCGAAGGGAGCGACAACGGCCGGGGCTGGCATCCGCTCGGGAATTCCGACCTCTTCGAGGTCTGGAGGGAGGAAGGATGGCGGTCTGGTGACCACCAGGTCTCCATGCTCCTTCCCCCCAGCGGGTACCGGTTCGTGCGGGTCCTGCCGTCCCATCACTTCGGCTGGACCGAGGTCGCGAGCCTCCCTGGGCGGACCGCCTCCTGGACGGTGGAGCGGCCGGAATGCCGGCGCGACGCGGACCTGACGGTCTGCGTCCTCCGCCTTCCGGCCCGAGGTCAACGTCCACTCCGCCTGATCCTGGAGATGGCGGACCGCAGGGATCTGGGCCTCCGGCTCCTCGCGGCGGAAGAAGGTGCCTGGAAGCCGCTGGTCCAGGGGGTCAGCCGGCCTGTTTCGGGCGCGCGCCATGTCGTCCCTCTCGGGGTCGACCTGCCGCTCGGGACGAGGACGCTCCGTCTCGAGCTGGGCACCAAGGGAGCGCCGGCCCGACTCGTCCGGGCGATCCTGCCCCTGGCGCAGCCGGTGGCCGTGTTCGAGGCTCCCCGCCCCGGCCGGTACAGGCTTGCCTACGGCGGAGGGGGAGGGCTCCAGCTCCGGGAGGACAACTCTGTTCCCGACGATGCGGCCTGGATCGAGCCCGGGCCGGAGAGCGCCGGGGAGCTGCCTTCCTTGCCCGGCCGTCTGATCCGCCCCAAGGTCCCCCTGAGAGGCGACTTCGCGTTCTCCTGGACGGTCGAGTCCCGGGGAGCCTCGCCGGGAGAGGTCGTGCGGCTGGAAATCCCGGACGAGGTCTATGCCCGTTCTCTCCCCGACCTGGCGGACGTGCGGCTGCATGCAGGGGGATGGCAGATCCCCTTTGTCCGCCGGAACCTCGACGAGCCGGCGCGGGTGGTGGAGGTCCGGAGATCCCGGCTGGAGAAGCGCTTTCTCGGAGTGGGAAGCCCGCGGCTCGACATCCGTCTCCCCCAGCCGAGGCTGCCGTTGACTACCTATCGCCTGACGGCTCCCCCGGACTCGGGCCCGATCGAGGAGTGGCCGTCGCTGTCCCTCGTGCCGGCCGACTGGCGACCCGGGTGGTACTGTCGCCCCCAACCCCTTCTCCCGTGTCAGTTCAACGGTGCGACGAGAGGGGTGGAAGACAGGGCTTTCGCACCGGTCGTGACGATCGAGGACCTCCAGATCCCCACGTTCGACGTCTCCGTCTGGCGGCGCCGGGAGGCGCTCGTCTTCGTCTGGCCGGAGGGCGGGCCAGTCCGGCTCGTGGCAGGGGACCGGGAGAGGGGAGCGCCGAGCTACGACCTCGCTCTGATCGAGTCGCAGATCCTGGCCCGGCCCTGGCGTCCCGCGTCTCTCGGTTCTCGGGACGTATCGGTCTCCTGGCTGCGGCTGCCGCTGGTCGCTTTGGCCGGGGGCGCTCTCCTCGGGCTGCTCCGGAGGAAGCTGCCCATTGCGCCGCCTCCCGGACAGGGCTGAAGATCCCTTCCGATGGAATGCCTCTCCGCAGCAGCGATCCTGATCGCGATCGTCGTCCTGGTCCTGACCCAGAGACAGAAGGGGGACCGGGCACTGGCGGAGCAGCGGCAGGAGCAGCAGGTCGAGGGGCTGCGGCTGCTCGTAGCGCGGCTGGAGAAGCGGATCGTCGAGCTGGAGAGGGCGGCGGGGATCGCGCCCGCGCCGGTGGTCGAGGCTCCCCGGCCGGCGCCCCCTCCTCCCCCCGAGCCGGCGGTGCCGGTGCCTCCCCTCGCCCGGCCCTCATCCCCCGGTCTTTTCTCACCGCCTCCCGTCCCTCCTCCCACCGCCCGGCCTGCGGCCGGCCTGGAGGAGCGGCTCGGGGCGCGGCTGCCGGTGTGGATCGGGTCGATCGCCCTGGCACTCGCGGGGGCGTTCCTCGTCAAGTACTCGTTCGAGCAGGGGTGGCTGTCGCCGGTCGTGCGGGTTTCGCTCGGGGTCCTCTTCGGCATCGTCCTCCTCGCGGCGGGCGAGCGGCTGAGGAAGCCTTCGCCAGGGATCTCCCAAGGGCTCGCGGCGGCGGGGATCGCGGACCTCTTCGCCTGCTTCCTGGCCGCCGTCCATCTCTATGAGCTGATCCCCCCCGCCGCGGGCTTCTTCTTCATGGTCCTGACGACGGCCGTGGCCGTGCTCCTCTCGCTGCGGCACGGGATGATGGTGGCGCTCATCGGGATGATCGGCGGGTTCTTGACGCCCGCCCTGATCCGGGTGGGCGATCCGGACGCGCGCAACCTCTTCGGCTACCTGTTCCTCCTGATCGCCGGGTTGCTGGCCGTCTCTCACCGGCGGGGCCGCGGCTGGGAGCTGATCGGCGCGGCGGCTCTTGGAGCGGGTTTCCTGTGGGTGCTCTTCTGGCTGGGCAGCCCCTTCCGGGCGGCGGACGCTCCCTGGCTCAGCCTCTTCCTGCTCGCCTCGGCGGGTGCCGCGCTGACGGCGGACCTCGTCGGGGAGAGGGAGGAGCCCTGGATGTCCCAGGCGATGCTCGCGGCCGCCTTTTTGGCTCTGGCCATGACGGCGGGGCGGAGCGGCTACTCGACCGTGGAGTGGGTCTTCCTGGCCGTGCTCGCGGGAGGGACCCTGGTCCTCGCCCGGCTGCAGCCCCGTTTCGAGGCCCTGGCCTGGGTGGCGGCGGTCGTTCCGGCGGCGCTCCTCGCCCTGTGGGGCTCGGCGCTGGAGGATGCGCAGGCCGGCCGGTTCCTGAGAACGGCGTTGGGGATGGGAGTCCTGCTGGCGGCGGGAGCGTACGTCGCGCACCGGGGGTCGGCGCGGCCCGGGATGTGGGCCTCCCTCTCGGCCGCCGCGGGGGTGGCCTTCTTCGTCATCGCCTGGTTCTTCGTGCCGTCCGAGCGAGAGGTCCCGTGGGGCGCCGCGGCGCTCACCGCCGCGGCCCTGTATCTCGCGGCGGCGGTGCCGGTGGCCCGGGGTCGGGCGGCGCGGCCGGAGCTCTCGCCGGCGCTGGCGGCCCTGGCCGTGGCCGTGACGGCCTTCGTGAGCCTGGCCGTGCCGCTGGAGATGGAGCGCCAATGGTGGACGGTGGCGTGGGCGGTCGAGGTGCCCGCCCTGGTCTGGCTCGCCGGGCAGTTCCGGCTGCCGCTCCTCCTCCGCCTCGCCGCCCTGCTCGCCGTGGGGGCGGCGGCGCGGCTGC
>DASQEB010000537.1:0-6645 GCA_035633875.1 Thermoanaerobaculia bacterium | reverse complement strand
GAACAGTGGTTCTGCAAGAAGCCATGGCGGAAGGAGAGGTTTCGTTTCAATGAGAAATCTCCATCAAGCGATTTTTCTGCGAAGACGCAGACCGGCAGTCGGCGCAGAGGGCACGCTCGAGAACGGGGTGATACACTTTTCCACCATTGAACGGCCGGGTTCGATCGGCAAAAGGATTTCAGAGACCTCGAATGACACTTCCTGCCAGATTCCTCGTTTCCGCAGCGTTCTTCCTCCTCCTCCCGCTCTCCTCCGCCTCGCTTCCCGCCGTGCCGCGGGATGAGAAGCCGGGCACCTCCGAGGCCTCCAAGGGGCTTCCCGGGATCTCCAAGCTCACCGCGGGTCTGGAGAAGAAGGAGGGGCTCCTCGACCTCTACCTCGACCGCCAGAAAGGCAAGATCTGGCTGGAGGTGCCGCCGGCCACGGGCCGGGACGGCGCGGTGGGCAGCTACCTCTATGTGGAGAGCTTGCTCACCGGTCTCGGCTCGAACCCCGTGGGGCTCGACCGCGGACAGCTCGGGGACACCCGGGTGGTCACCTTCCGGCGCGTGGGCGGCCGGCTTCTGGTCGAGCAGCCGAACCTCCGCTTCCGCGCCCTGTCGGAGAACCCCGCCGAGCTACGGGCCGTGCGGGAGTCGTTCGCCACCTCGATCCTGTGGGCAGGCGAGATCGCCGCCCTTGATCCGGACGGGAGGGCGCTGGTGGAGTTCACTCCGTTCCTGGTGCGGGACGCCCATGAGATCGCCTCCCGGATGAAACGGGCGGGGCAGGGGGCGTGGAAGCTCGACCCGGCCCGCAGCGTGGTCGATCCGGAGAGCTGCCTCGCCTTCCCCGAGAACCTGGAATTCGAATCCCTGCTGACCTACGAGTCGGACGAGCCGGGAGAGCTGGTGCGCGAGACGACCCCGACGGCCAACGCGGTCACGCTCGTCCAGCATCACTCCCTCCTGCGCCTGCCGGAGCCGGGCTACGCGCCCCGGCGCTTCGACCCGCGGGCGGGCTCGTACTCGGTCGACTTCATCGACTACGCCGCGCCCCTGGCGGCGCCCATCGAGGTCCGCTGGCTCGTGCGGCACCGGCTGCAGAAGGTCGATCCCACGGCCGCCCGTTCCCGGGTGAAGGAGCCGATCGTCTTCTACGTCGATCCCGGAGCGCCGGAGCCGGTGCGGAGCGCCCTCGTCGAGGGGGCCGGCTGGTGGAGGGAGGCTTTCGACAAGGCCGGGTTCATCGACGCCTACCGGGTGGAGCTCCTGCCGGAGGGCGCGCACCCCCTCGACGCCCGCTACAACGTGATCCAGTGGGTCCACCGCTCGACCCGGGGCTGGTCCTACGGCGGCGGAGTGATCGACCCGCGCACGGGGGAGATGGTCAAGGGGCACGTGACGCTCGGGTCGCTGCGCGTCCGGCAGGACCGGCTCCTCTTCGAGGGGTTGCTCGGCGTGGACAGGACCGGCTCGGGCGGGGCGGACGACCCGGTCCAGCTCTCGCTCGCCCGCATCCGCCAGCTCGCCGCCCACGAGGTCGGGCACGCGCTCGGCCTCGCCCACAACTTCGCCGCCTCGACCTACGGCGGCCGGGCCTCGGTAATGGACTACCCGGCGCCTCTCATCGGGATCGCGGACGACGGCCGGCTGGACGTCTCGAACGCCTACGGCGTGGGGGTGGGGGAGTGGGACGTCCACGCGGTCCGCTACGCCTACGCCGAGCTCCCGCCGGGCACGGACGAGCGCAAGGCACTGGAGGACATCCTGCGGGAAGGGGAGGCGCGCGGCCTTCTCTTCCTGACCGACGAGGACGCCCGCTCCGAGGGATCGGCGCATCCCCGGGCGCACCTCTGGGACAACGGACCGGACGCGGTGGCGGGGCTGCTCCATGCCCTGCGGGTGCGGCAGATCGGCCTCGCGGGGTTCGGCGAGCGCAACATCGCCGCGGGCCAGCCGGTCTCGCTGCTCCAGGAGGTCCTTGTCCCCCTCTACTTCCACCACCGATACCAGCTCGAGGCCGCCACCAAGGTGGTGGGGGGGCTCGAGTACACCTACGCGATCCGGGGCTCCGGCCAACCCGCGTCCCGGCCGGTGGACGGCAAGCAGCAACGGGCGGCCCTGGCCGCGATCCTGAGAGTGCTCGCGCCCGAAACCCTGGACCTGCCCGAGCCCGTGATCTCCCTGATGCTGCCGCGCCCCGCGGGCTACCAGCCGAACCGGGAGATGTTCACCGGGCTGACCGCGCCGGCCTTCGACCCGCTCGCCGCGGCCTCCACGGCGGCCGACATGGCCGTGCAGGGGCTCCTCCGGCCGGAGCGGGCCTCCCGGCTGGTGGACTTCCACCGCCGCGATCCGTCGCTGCCCGGTCTGGACGAAGTGCTGAACGCTCTGATCGAGACCTCCTTCGGCGGCACAGCCGTGAAGGGCCCCCGTCACGACGAGCTGCGGCGGACGGTCCAGTGGGTCGTGGTCCGCCGGCTGATCGGCCTTTCGGGCGATCCCCAGGCCTCCCCGGGCGTGCGTGCCCGGGTGGACGCCACGCTGGCGGGACTGGGGAAGCGGCTGTCCGCCGCCGCGGGAAGCGACCCCCAGGCCGCCCACCGCGCCTTCCTGGCGCGGGAGATCGAGCGCTATCTGGAGCGGGGGGAGCAAATGCCCGCCGGCCAGCGTCCCGAACCGCCGCCCCCGCCGCCGGGCCAGCCCATCGGCATGCCGTCCGGAGCGCCGGAAGGGTTGGGCGGGTGCTCGTGGGGGGATTAGGATTAGCGAGCCCGCGGCAGGGTCGGTGAAGACCGGGGCGGGCACGATGGGCTGGGAGTGGGGGCGTGCACCGACTTCGGTTAAAGTGGACGCATGGGAGCAAAACGTGAAACAAGAAACGCCCCCCCTCCCCTCTGGCAGCGGGACTGGGCCCTCCTCCTCGTCGTCACGACCTTCTTCCTCGTGGGGCTGGGGGCCGTCTGGGCGTGGCGCCGGCCTTCCGGAGCGCCGACGCGGGGGGAGCTTCTGGCAGCGAGCGCTCCTGCGGAGGGGATGGAGCGTCTGAAGGCCCGGGTCGTCTCCACCCGTCCCCACGACCCGGGCGCCTACACCCAGGGTCTGCTCCTCCACGGCGGCTCGATGTACGAGAGCGCCGGCCTCTACGGCGTCTCCAGCCTCCGCGAGGTGGATCCCCAGACCGGTGCGGTGAAGCGCCGGGTGTCGGTGCCGCAGCAGTACTTCGCCGAAGGTCTGGCCCTGGTGGGCGACCGGCTGATCCAGCTCACCTGGCAGGAGAAGGTCGCGTTCGTCTACGACCTCGCCACCTTCGAAAAGAAGGGGGAATTCCGCTACGACGGCGAGGGCTGGGGGCTCTGCTACGACGGCAAGCGCCTGGTGATGAGCGACGGCTCCGACCGCCTCACCTTCCGCGACCCGGCGACCTTCTCCCCAACCGGAAGCGTCAACGTCACCTACTCAGGAAGGCCCGCCTTCCAGTTGAACGAGCTCGAATGCGTGGACGGGATGGTCTACGCCAACGTCTGGGGATCCGACGCCATCCTGAGGATCGATCCCCGGACCGGCCGGACCACGGCGGTCATCGACGCCTCGGGCCTCCTCACCCCCGAGGAGAAGGCCCGGGCCGAGGTGCTGAACGGCATCGCGTGGGACCCGGCCAAGAAGACCTTCCTGATCACCGGCAAGCACTGGCCGAAGATGTTCGAGGTGCAGTTCGTGAAGTAGGGGCTGGAAAGGACAGAAAGGACGAATCGGTGATGTCCTTTTGGTCCTTTTAGTCCTTTTGGTCCTCCTTCGGGAACCGCAGCTCCGCCTCCCGGATCTCGTGCCGCCAGAGCTCGCGCCCCTGGGCGTCGAGCGTCCGCAGGGTGAGCACCCGTTCGCCCTGCTTGCCCGCGGCCTCGAGGAGGCCGAAGTTGCGGGTCTGCCGCACCCAGGTGCCGGGGACGCGGGCGGGGTTGTTCTCCTCCCGCTCGTCGCCGCCGGCCCCGGAGGTGAGGGGGCTGGAGGTGAAGTCGTAGAGGGGATAGAGGCCCGGCTCCTGGATGCGGATCAGCTCGGTGTGGTGCCGGTCCCCCGAGAGGAAGAGCACTCCCTCGACCTTCGCCTCGCGGAGAAAGCCCAGCAGCTCCCGCTGCTCCTGGGGAAACGCCCCGAGACCCTCATGGAAGACGAGCGGGTTCAGGATCTGGTTGCCCCCAGCCACGATCTTGAACGTGGCCTGGCTGGAGGTGAGGGCCTCCTTGAGCCACTGGAGCTGCTCGCGGCCGAACATCCGCTTGTCCGGCCCCGGCGGCATGTCGTTCGGGGAGCGGTGGTAGCGGTCGTCGAGGAGGAAGAATTCCACGTCCGCCCATTCGAAGCGAGTGAAGACGCCGGGGGTCCCGGGCGCGCCGTAGGAGGGGTTCATCCAGTAGTCCTGGAAGACCCGCAGGGCCGCCTCCCGATCCCGGAAGGAGCGGTCCGAGTTGTTGGGGCCGAAATCGTGGTCGTCCCAGATGGCGTAGTGGTGGGTCGAGCCGAGGAGCGGCTGCAGCTCCGGGAGGCTCCGGTCGTTGGCCCAGCGGTAGCGCATGGCCGCCTCGCTCAGCCAGTCCGCCTCCCGGTAATAGATGTTGTCGCCGAGCCAGAGCATGAAGTCGGGCTTCTGGGCGGCGATCGCGCCGAAGATCTGGTAGCCGCCGCCGTAGGGGGGCTCGCCGGGCTGCCGCGGCGGCCGGTCGTAGGGCGGGTCGTTCATGTAGGCACAGGAACCGATCGCGGCCCGGAACGCGGGCGGGTCCGTCCGCCAGCGCCACATCGCCTGGGATTGGAAGGTCAGGGGGCCGGGATGCTGCACGCGCAGGCCGTCCAGATAGACTTCGTACTCGTAGCGGGTGCCGAAACGGAGGCCGGAGAGGCGGAACCGCGCAATGTGGTCGCCGGCCGCCGTGGTGGCCGCCTCCTCGGAGAGGCGGGCGGTCTCGGGCCGCCCCTGCTCCCAGAACCGGATCTGCGCCCGCCGGGGGGCCCGGGTCTGGAGCCAGATCGTGGTGTCGGCGATCTCGGCTGGCCCCACCATGGGGCCGGAGCGCAGCCACTGCGCGGTTTCGGGCAGGCTCTGCTGGGCAACCGCTCCGGTGGAGAGGACGACGGCGAGGGCGGCTGCTACCGCCAGGCGCAATGTCTTCACGGGATCGATCCTCCTCGGGGCGGTGAGCATAGCAGGGGGTGGGGGCTCGTAGAATAAGATCCTGTCGCAGTCCGAAGGATTTCTCACAGCGAGGGAGACGACACAAATGAACGACAAGGTCTGGTACGTCGCCGTTGGCGGGCAGCAGCAGGGCCCGATGAGCCGGGACGAGGTGGTCGCCGGCATCCAGGCAGGGCGCATCGGGCGCGATGCCCACGTGTTCACCCAGGGGATGCCCAACTGGGTCCCCATCACCAGCCAGCCGGAATTCGCCGACGCCTTCGGCCCCTCGGTCGCGGTGCCGCCGCCCCCGCCGCCGGGGATGGGCATGGGTGTGGGCCAGAGGGCGCACGAGATCGACTACGAGCTGTTCGGCGAGGATATGCAGTACGTGGAGGTCACCCTCGACCCGGGCGAGGCCTGTATCGCCGAGGCGGGCGCCTTCATGTACATGGACCCGGGCATCCAGATGCAGACCATTTTCGGCGACGGCTCCGGCCAGGAGCAGGGGGGCTTCATGGGCAAGCTCCTCTCCGCTGGCAAGCGGATGATCACCGGCGAGTCCCTGTTCATGACCGCCTTCGGCAACAGCGGCCCCTCCCGGCAGAAGGTGGCCTTCGCCGCACCGTACCCGGGCAAGATCATTCCTGTCGACCTGCGCCAGCACGGCGGCCGCCTCCTTTGCGAGAAGGACGCCTTCCTCTGCGCTGCCCGCGGCATCTCGGTGGGGATCGCCCTCAACCGTCGCCTCGGCGCCGGCCTCTTCGGCGGCGAGGGGTTCATCCTGCAGAAGCTCGAGGGGGACGGTATCGCCTTCCTCCACTCGGGCGGCACCATCCTCGCCCGCCAGCTCGCGGCCGGCGAGACCCTGCGGGTGGACACCGGCTGTATCGTGGCCTTCGAGAGCTCGGTGAACTACGACATCCAGATGGTCTCCGGCATCAAGACCGCCTTCTTCGGCGGCGAGGGCCTCTTCTACGCCGCGCTGACCGGCCCGGGAAAGATCTGGCTCCAGTCGCTCCCGTTCAAACGCCTCGCCATGCAGGTCTTGAGCGCCATCCCGCGGAACAAGGGCGAGGGCTCGGTCGTACCGGGGCTGGGGACGATTTTGATGGGCGGAGACGATTAGGCCAGCCAGGGTTTCCACCTGGGCTGACCGGATTCGCCCCCAGGGGGCGACGTTCGTCGAGCCCGGGGCGGAAGCCCCGGGCGGCGATGCCGGGATTTGATGCCGGGTGTTCGATGCCGGGGTTCAATGCCCGGGATTTGATGCCGGTGTTCGATGCCGGGCGTTCTCCGCGTCCTGCCCCGCCGCCCCCGCCCAGGGCTTCCGCCCTGGGCTGACCGAATTTCGCCCCAGGGGGCGATGTTTGATGAGCCCAGGGTGGGAACCCTGGGCGAACAACCCTGGACTGATGGAAATCCTGGGTCTTGGGGATGCCGGCCTACCCGACCGGGGCTTCGATCTTCAACATCCGCGCCCAGGCCTGG
>DASQEB010000536.1:0-15317 GCA_035633875.1 Thermoanaerobaculia bacterium | reverse complement strand
CGGCAATCACAACCAGACGGTCGTGAGGCCGCTGCCGATCCGGATTCCCAACCACAACCAGACCCTGGTCCGCCGGGGTTGAGAGCTGATCTTCAGGTCCCCGCCGGCGGGGTCGACGCGTAGAGCGCGGCCACGGCGCCGGCGGGGTCCTGGATCACGCAGTAGCGGGCCTGGCCCCCCATGTTCTTGGGCCCCGCAAGGATCCTGCCGCCCAGCTCGACGCAGCGGGCCGCGCTGAGGTCCACGTCCTCCACGGTGATGTAGACGAGCCACTGGGGCGGCAGGTCCGCGTTCACGCCCCGGGCGTGGCAGACGCCGGCCACGGAGGTGCCTTCCGGGGTGCTCATGACGAAGTCGCTGTAGCCGCCCATGTCCAGGGCCTGCGGCGTCCAGCCCACGACCTCGGTGTAGAAATCCCGGACCTGCTCGGCGTTGGAGACGGTGAGGTCGGTCCAGGTGATGGTGCCCACCTTGGGGCGCTCGGCATCGCTCATCGGGCTCTCCTGTTCAAGGACGTGCGGCGGAGGCGGGACGCGTCTCCGCCCTTCCGCTCACTCCGAGGTTTTTCAATGTGAAGGCCAACTCATCGGCCGACTCCTCGATCGCCCGGGTGCGGGCTTCGGCCCCGCCGTGGCCGGCGCGGGTCGTGATCTTGATCAGAACGGGGGTCTCGCCGGCATGGGCCTCCTGCAGGCGGGCGGCGAATTTGAAGCTGTGGGCGGGGACGACCCGGTCGTCGGTGTCCGCGGTGGTGACCAGAGTGGCGGGGTAGCGGGCACCATCCTTGAGATTGTGGTAGGGCGAGTAGGCGTAGAGTGCCTTGAACTGCTCCGGATCGTCGGAGGAGCCGTAATCGTTCACCCAACTCGCTCCCACGGTGAAGCGGTGGAACCGGAGCATGTCCATGACGCCCACGGCGGGGAGGGCGACGCCGAAAAGGTCGGGGCGCTGGATCATGGCGGCCCCCACCAGGAGTCCGCCGTTGCTGCCGCCTTTGATGGCCAGCCGTTCGGGCCGGGTGTAGCGGTTGGCGATAAGCCACTCGGCGGCGGCGATGAAGTCGTCGAAGACGTTCTGTTTCTTGAGCTTCGTTCCGGCCTTGTGCCACTCCTCGCCGTACTCGCCGCCCCCTCGCAGGCAGGCCAGGGCCACCACGCCGCCCCGCTCCATCCAGGTCACCCAGGAGGAGGAGAAGCTCGGGGCCGTGATCAGGTTGAACCCTCCGTAGCCTTGCAGGATCGTAGGATTGTTGCCGTCGAGCCGGAGCCCCTTGCGGTGGGCGAGAAAGAGGGGGACCCGGGTGCCGTCCTTGGAGGTGTAGAAAATCTGACGGACCTCGAAGTCGTCCGGATCGAACGAGGGGAGTCTGGGCTCGAACACGAGTGTGGTTGTGCCGCTGATCAGATCGTGGCGCCAGATCGAGACCGGACGGTTGAAGCTCGTGTAGCCGAAGAACAGATTGTTGTCCAACCGGTGCCCCTGCACTCCGCCGAGGGTGCCAATCCCGGGGATCTCGAGGTCCCGGACGTGCTTGCCCCCCAGGGTGAAGAGCCGCACGCGGGCGACCGCGTCCTCGAGATAGCGGGCGGCGAAAAGGTTGCCCACCAGGTCGACTCCCCGCAAGGTGTTCGCGGACTGGGGGAGGATCTCCTTCCAACTCTCCTGCGCCGGGTTTTCGATGTCGATGGCGAGGACCCGTCCGCGAGGGGCCTCGAAGTCGGTCTGGAAGTAGAAGACCGGACCGTCGTTGCCCACGAAGCCGAAATATTGGTTGGGGAAGTCCACCAGAAAGGAGCGGAAGCTGCCGTCGGGCTGGGCCAGGTCCCGGACGAGGATCTCGGAGACCTTGCCCTTTTTGAAGATGTTGACGAGCAGGTAGCGCCCGTCTTCGGTGGTCCGGGGGTTGAACCGCCAGTCGGGCTGGTCCGGCCGCTCCAAGACGAGCCGGTCTTCCGATTGGGGCGTGCCGATCCGGTGATAGTAGAGCTTCTGGTTGCGGGCGCTCCCCTGGTACTCGGTGCCCTTCTCCGGCTCGGGAAAGCGGGGATAGAAGAAACCCTCGCCGTCCCAGGTCCAGGCGGCGCAGCAGAACTTCACCCAGCGGATCTCGTCGGGGAGCACCCGGCGGGTGGCGAGCTCCATCACCCGGTAGACCTCCCAGTCGGAGCCCGCCTCAGTGACGCCGTAGGCGACATAGCGGCCGTCCCGGCTGGGAAAGAAACCGCCGAGGTTGACCGTCCCGTCCTTGGACCACCCGTTGGGATCGAGCAGGACCTCGGGCTCTTCGAGCAGAGATCTCTGCACATGGAGGACCTCCAGCTCCTGCTGGCCGTTATTGGCGAAAAAGAAGTAGTGGTTTCCGGCTTTCATCGGCACGCTGCGCCGCGCGAAGCTGGACAGCTCGGTCAGGCGCTCCCGGATCGCCTCCCGTTCCGGAATCGCCTCCAGGTACTGGGAGGTCACCCGGTTCTGGGCCTCCACCCACGCTCGCACCTCCGCGGACTCCCGCACGTCCGCCTCCAGCCAGCGGTAGGGATCGGGCACCTGGACCCCGTGGTAGGTGTCCACGTGGTCCACCCGCCGGGTTTCGGGGTACTTGATCGGGTCCGCTTCCCCGGGCAAATGTGCCAGGGCGAGGGCCAGGCAGAAGGCGGCGGTCCGGAGGGACGGGCGTCGGCGCATGGAAGCTCCTCCAAGTGTATTGCCAGCAGAGACTATCATTTCTCCGCTGGCCTGATCCTTGCGTAATCGGCCTGTGAGGGAAGCGCAGGGGCGTCAATCCCTCCCGGCAGCGGCCCCGCACCAAGTGCCCCAGGTAGCGCAGCCGGAGCAGGAAAGCCCCTTTCTTCAGGAGGTTACCGACAATGGCTGAAATCAGAGTCGAAAGAAAAAGACGCTCCAGCGTTCTGCCCTGGATTCTCGGTCTGCTCGTTCTGGCCCTCGCCATCTGGGCCGTTTCGGAGCTCATGGACAACGACCGTGACGACGCCGTGACCGAGGCGGACGAGGTGTCGGCCCTCACGCCGGCCGTGCCCGCCCCCTTGCCGGTGGCCGTCTTCGCCATCAACTTCGCCGCGAGAAAGGCCTCTTGCGCCGTTCCGGACATCCGGGTTGCCTGAGGAGGACGTATGAGAGACGACGCCTACGACACGCCGAGGGGAGCCGGGACGGTGGAGGCGGGGACGGCTTCCAACATCGCACCTCTCAAGTCGCTCAAGGATTTCAAGGTGGCCGACGGGGATCCGGACGTCCGGGGCTGGAAGGTGATCAGCCGTGACGGCCGGGAGATCGGCAAGGTCCATGATCTCCTCGTGGACACCTCCGCGATGAGGGTCCGCTACCTGGACGTGGATCTGGACCACGACCTGCTGCGGAGCGTTCCCAGCCTGCCCGGCACGTCCGGTCCGGTGCTGGGCCGCGATCATCACGTGCTCATCCCCATCGGCTATGCCCAACTGGACGAGGACCACGACCGGATCCACATGGAGCACATGGACAGCCATGACGTGGCCGTCCTGCCGACCTACGATCACAACGCCTTCAACCGCGAGTACGAGACGGGGCTCCGTCGCCGCTTCGACCGCGACTACACCCCGGCGACTCCGTCGTCGACCGACCGGGATTTCTATACGGGCGAGCTCTACGACGACAGCCGCTTCTACGGCCCGCGCCGCAAGCGCCGCGGTCTTTTCGGAGGCGGGCGTTGAAAAGTGACCGATGGAGCCCGGAGGACGACTCCGGGCTTCGTGGTCTCGCCGGTCCTCACATCACCCGGGGTCCCACGAAGGGATTCTCGATCGGCTCGTCGAGCTGCAGGGAATCGAGCACGATGTTCCACACTCGCGAGAACCGCTTCGCGTGCTCCTCCCAGAAATCCATGGTGAGGAGGGACTGGACGCGCCTGCGCCGGCCGAGGCACAGGCGTGTGAGGGCCGGGCGATTTTCTTTGGCATCGATGTACCGCCCCTGACGCCAGGCGATCTCGAGGTCGATCTTGCGGGTCTCCACCACGTCGCCCCAGGCCTCCATCTTCCGGCCGTCCCCCTTCGTCGCCTCCAGCACCAGCCGGGACAGCGGCAGGCCGGTCCAGTCGATAGGCGGGATGCGCAGATAGGAGACGGCCAGGACGCAGTCATCCCGAGGCGGCTCCTTGTCGTAGAACTTGATGCTGTCGGGGTCGCCCCGCACGATCCACCGGCGAGGGTAGTCGAACCGTACCGCTCCCCGGTCCGCCACGAAGATCTTGCACCCGGGCGTGGCCGACCAGGTGTGCTTGCCTTGAACCTCGAAACACTGCCTCTTCTCGTTCCAGTGGTCGAAGTTCCAGTAGTCGTCCTTTTCTTTCCAGTCTTTCATGGTCCCTGGCCTGGCCGTGCGCCGGAGAAGTCTGTGCCTCGATGTTGCCGATTGCCGTCACAGTGTAGGGAATCTGCGGGAAAGAGTCAAAGATATCTGGATTCAGAGACCATGGGGGGAGGCAAGGGTGCGGGTGGAGAGAATCGGGAGAGGGAGCGTCGCCAGGAGAGGGGCTAACCGGAAGAGCCCCCCCTTGACGAGACGTCGCCTCGGGAGGTATCCTGTTGACATGGAGAAGAAAGTCTCTGTTCTGCTTTCCGAAGATCTTCTCGACGCCGTCCGAGGGAGATTAGGAGACGGCAGATCGGCCGCAGAGTTCGTTGAAGAGGCTGTCTGGGATTTCCTTGAACGGACCTCTCGGGATGAGCAAAGCGCCAAGGATCTGGAAGTCATCAATCGTTTCGCCGACGAGCTCAATCAGGAAGCAGAAGAGAAGTTCTATCTGAGCGCCGAGTCCACCCGTGAGGCGCGGTGATCTCTACCGCGTTTTCAGGGCTTCGACGCGAGATCCGAAAAGCTCTCGGGTCTATGTCATTGTGAGCCGGCAGCTTCTAGTCGATTCCGTCTATTCCTCTGTCATCTGCGCACCGATCTATTCGTCCTACAGGGGACTGGCCACTCAGGTTCTCGTCGGCATCGAGGAAGGATTGAAGCACGAGAGCAGTATTCACTGCGACGATCTGCAGAGTCTCCCCAAATCCGTCCTCACGAACTTCGTCGGCAGCCTTCCTCCAAGGAAGATGCGGGCTCTGAATCACGCCCTCCGCATCGCACTGGAGCTTCCAGGTTGACTTGGCTTTCAGCGAGGCACCGTATAGTAGGAGTCCATGCCCGACCACCAGCCGGAGCCCGGGGGGCGCTTCCCCCTCACCCGCCGTTCGATGATCGCGGCTTCCGGAGACGCCGACCCGGAGGTGCGGCAGCGGGCGTGGGAGGCGCTCGTCACCAGCTATTGGCGGCCGGTCTACAAGTATCTGCGGGTGCAGTGGCGGGTGGAGCGGGAGGAGGCCGAGGACCTCACCCAGGGGTTCTTCGTCCAGGCGCTGGAGAAGGGGATGTTCGAGCGGTACGACCCGGCACGGGCCCGCTTCCGCACATTCCTGCGTACCTGTCTCGACAGCCATGTCACCAACGAGCGGAAAGCCGCCCGCCGGCTGAAGCGGGGTGGGGGGCAGGCGGTGATGTCGCTGGATTTCGGCGGGGCGGAAGAAGAGATCGCGCGGCACGGAGCCAGCCAGGAGCTGGGCCTGGAGGAGTATTTCCACAGGGAGTTGGTCCGCGCCCTCTTCGGCCTCGCGGTGGAAGAGCTGCGGCGCCGGTGCGAGGACTCGGGCAAGCCGGTGCGCTTCGCTCTCTTCGACCGCTACGACCTCCAGGGGCCGGACGCTCCGGAGCGGCCGACCTACGCGGAGCTGGCCGCCGAGCACGGGATTCCCGCGACCCAGGTGACGAACGAGCTGGCCGCGGCCCGGCGGGAGCTGCGGAAGATCGTCCTGGAGAAGCTGCGGGATCTGACCGGCTCGGAAGGTGAGTTCCGCTCCGAGGCGCGGCACATCCTGGGGGTGGACCCGGGATGATCTCCGACGCCGCCCTCCGCCATCTCCAGGAGGTGGCCGACCTTCCGGACCTCGCGGGAACGCCCTATGAGATCCGGGAGACGATCGGCCGCGGCGGCATGGGGACCGTCTATCTCGCCTGGGACCAGGACCTCGAGCGGGAGGTGGCGCTCAAGGTGGTCTCCCTGCCGGAAGAGGGAGGGAGCGTGACGGAGCGGATGCTCCGGGAGGCGCGCATCCTCGCCCGGCTGGAGCACCCGGGGATCGTGCCGGTCCACGACGTGGGGACGCTGCCGGACGGCCGCGTCTTCTACGCCATGAAGCGGGTCCGCGGCAGCCGGCTGGACGAGGTGGCCCGGACGGCGCCGGTGCCGGAGCGGCTGCGAATGTTCCAGCGCATCTGCGAGGCCGTGGCCTTCGCCCATGCCCACGGGGTGATCCACCGGGACCTGAAGCCCGAGAACGTGATGGTCGGGCCCTTCGGCGAGGTGCTGGTGATGGACTGGGGGGTGGCCAAGACCCTCGCCGCCGGGGCCGACGCCGAGTCGACACCTCCCGCCCGGGAGCCCTCACCCCTGACCCCTCTCCCAGCCTCTCGCCCGTCCTTCCGGGAGAGGGGAACCTCGACAGAGGCGGGTACTGTCCTGGGCACGCCGGGTTACATGGCGCCCGAGCAGGAACGGGGAGAGGTGGGCCGGATCGACGAGCGGACGGATGTCTGGGCCCTGGGCGCGATCCTCGGGTTCCTCCTGGAGGGGAGCGAGGTTCCCCGGCCGCTGGAGGCGATCCGCCGGCGGGCCATGGCGGCCGAGCCGGAGGCGCGCTATCCGGATGTGGAGGCCCTGGCGGCGGATCTCTCCCGCTACCTCGCCGGGCTGCCGGTGGGGGCCTACCGCGAGAGTTTCCTCGAGGGCGTCGGACGATTCGTCCGCAAGCACCGGACGCCGATCCTGCTGGTGCTGGCCTATCTGGTCATGCGGGCGTTGCTGCTCCTCTGGCTGGGGCGATGAGGACGGTTAAAGAGATCTCCCGGAATGTTGTAGAGGGTTGATGTCGGACTTGAATCCAGGAGGGTTGAACGAATGAACAAACCGGTTTTCTGGCTCGTGCTGGGGGGGATCCTCGGGGTCTTCGACGGACTGACGGCGCTGCTCTCGGCGCCGGAGACCGCGCCCCAGATCCTCGGCATCGTCATCGGCTCCACTGTGAAAGGGCTGATCGCAGGGTTGCTCATCGGGTTCTTTGCCCGCAAGGTCAAGTCGGTCCCCCTGGGAATCCTCTTCGGACTGGTGGTGGGCGCGCTGCTGGCGTATCTGGTGACGATCGGAGGCCCCTACTTCTGGGAAATCGTGCTGCCCGGAAGCCTCGTGGGGGTCATCGTGGGATACGCTACCCAGAAATACGGCAGCTCATCCCGCGCTCCCGAGACGGCCTCGTGAGTTGGAACGACATCGAAAGAAAAGGAGGACGATCATCATGAAGAAGGAAGGCATTATCCGGTTCGCCTTGGCCGCGCTTCTCGTCCTGGCCCTCGCCGTCCCGGCCCTGGCGGGAGACATGGCCGCGAAGGTAGACCACAAGGCGGCGTTCGAAGCGCTGAAGGGACTCGCGGGAGAATGGACAGGAGAGGGAGCGGTCGGGGAGCAACGGATGCCGGCGAAGACGGTGTTCGAGGTCACCTCCAACGGGAGCCTCGTGCTGGAGAGGATGGGGCCCGGCACCGAGCACGAAATGCTCAACGCCTACCATCTGGTGAACGGAGAGCTGGTCGCCGTCCATTACTGCTCGTCGGGGAACCAGCCCCGGATGAAGCTGGACCCTGAAAGGTCGAAGCCGGGCGACCTGGTCTTCGCGTTCGACGGCGGGACGAACTTCGATCCGAAGAAGGACAGCCACATCCACGGCCTCCGCCTGACCCTCAAGGACGGAAGCCACCTGGAGACCGAGTGGGACTTCTGGGACGCCGGGAAGTCGCAGAACTCGATGCGGATGTCCCTGAGCAAAGCGGGCGGTCGTTAAAAGGACATCAAGGACCCAAAGGACCTAAAGGACAGCAGGGACAACCAAGGACGCCCTCGTCTGGCTTGCGTCCTTGTCGTCCTTTAGGTCCTTTGGGTCCTTACTACCCTCCCACCAGCTCCCGGATCTGAGGCAGCCGCGCTGCGGCGTCCTCCTCGCCGATTTCGATGAGCTTTTCCAGATAATCCGGCTGGAACATGAGCATGCTCAGGAAATCGGAGCCCTCGGTCTCGCGGGTGCCGAGACTCCGGGTGAGATAGCGGAAGGCCGGGGGGAGGCGAGGCTCGTACTCGGAGGCGAGCTTCGCGAGGTTGCGGGAGGGGCGGAGCACCCGGATGTCCACCGGGCGCCGGCCGTCCCGTTCCTCGGGAGGGAGCTTGGCGATGAGGGGGTTCATGCTCTCCAGGCGGCGGACGTCCTCGTCGAGGACGTCGAGGAAGATGGCGTCCATGAGAAGGCTCAGGATGTGGGCCGGCGGCGGATAGCCGGTGACCTTGCGGCGGTCGGCTTCGGCGAAGCTGGGCTCGTAACGCGGCGAGATGGCGAGGATGCGCGTGGCACCCAGGCGCAGGGCCGGAGCCAGAGGGGTGGAGAGGCGCACGCCGCCGTCCCCGAACCAGGAGTCGCCCAGGCGCACGGCCGGGAAGACGAGAGGCAGGGCGGCGGAGGCCATGACGTGGTCCACCGTGATCCGGGCGGAGATGCTGTGGTGCTCGGGTTGGCTCCAGGGCTCGAACCTGGCCCCCTGAACCCAGGTGACGGTCTGGCCGGTGGAGTAGTTGAGGGCGGTCAGCGCGATGGCCTTGAGCTGGCCCCGCTCGATGTTGCGTCGGATGCCGATGATCTCGCTATCCACCGTGGCGGAGGCCCGCTGGATCGTGGCGTAGAGGGGACGGGTGTCCACCAGGCCACGCAGATCGGAGGCGATGCCGGAGCCTCCCGGGACGAGCCGGGCAGCCCAGCGGGTGAACAGCCGGGACAGGGACGGAGGATCGACGCGGAAGATGTGTTCCACCTCCAGCCGGCGCCAGGTCTCGCACAGCGCGCTGGTGGCCTCGGCCAGGGACCCTGCGTGGGCCGCGAGGAACGCGGCGTTGATCGCCCCGGCGGAGACGCCGGCGATGATGGGAAAGCGCAGGTGGGGGAGCTCGCGGGCAAGGCAGCGGAGCACCCCGGTCTGGTAGGCCGCCCGGGCGCCGCCTCCGGGCAGGACGATCGCGAGGTCGCCTTCCCGGCCCTCCCGGGCAATCGTCGCCCAGGTGTCCTCTCCAAACTCTTGGGAGGGCGCACTGGCCGGGGAGGGGACCGGCGTGGCATCATCGCGCGATTGCCATTCGTCCACGCCATGACTCTATGGGAGAGTGAGCGGAAATGAAAACGGTCCTCACGCTGGCCGGGTTTGTGGCCGTTCTGGTCCTCGCCGGCCTGGCCTTCATCTACTCCGGGGTCTACGACGTGTCCGCCAGCAGTCCCGACGCAGGGCTGATCCAGTGGGCGCTGGAGACCACCCAGGAGCGCTCGGTCCACCGCGCTGCGGAAGAGCTCGCGGAGAACGCCCAGGTCCCGAATCTCGACGACCCGGGCCTGATCCGGACGGGCCTCGTCCACTACCACGCGATGTGCGTCACCTGCCACGGCGCTCCCGGAGTCCCCATCTCCGAGATCGGCCAGGGCCTGAGCCCCTATCCTCCGGAGCTGGCCGCCGAAGCGGAGGAGGAGGAGCCGGCCGAGGTCTTCTGGGTGGTGAAGAACGGCATCAAGATGACGGGCATGCCCGCCTTCGGCGTGACCCACAGCGACGAGGAGATCTGGGCGATCACGGCCTTTCTCAAGCGGATGCCGAAGCTGTCGCCGCAGGAGTATGGGGCGCTGGTGAAGGAAGCCGGGCTGGAGGGGCAGGCCGGGGCCGCGGCCGAGCCCGGGGGCGGGGGGCACCACCACGCCCCGGGAACGCCGCCGCACGAGCCTTGAGACTTCACTCCCTGTCCCCCTCTCCCTCAGCCCTCCCTTCCCCCGGGTCTCCGACCCCGAAGGAGGCCGTTCCGCGCGTCGAACCAGGCTGGTTCGCCCCGCGGAGAGGTTGGTCCATGCCACGAACCCACCTGGTTGTTCTCATGAAGAGCCTGGTTCGTCCCGTGGAGAGGTGGGCTCATGCCACGAACCTACCTGGTTGTTCCCATGGAGAGCCTGGTTTTCGTCGTGGAGAAAGTGGGTTTTCGCCGTGGAGAGATGGGTTTTTTCCACGGAGAGGCTGGTTCGTCCCGCGAATCAGGCGGTTCGGCAACCCGTTCGGACCGGATTCCCCCTCTCCCGGGTGGTGGGGCGGCGATGGGAGAGGAGGCCAGGGGGGGAGGTTTCGGATAGACTCTCCCCGCCATGGAGCTGGGCGATCTCGATCTGACCCTCGTCAGCGACGGTGAGTTCCGTCTGGACGGCGGCGCCATGTTCGGCGTCGTCCCGCGGGTGCTCTGGGAGAAGGTGGCGCCTCCGGACGAGGCGAACCGGATCCGGATGGGCACCAACTGCCTGCTGGTGGAGCGGGGGAGCGACCTCCTGCTGATCGACACCGGGATCGGCGACAAGCACGACCAGAAGTTCCGGGACATGTACGGCATGGAGGAGGGGGCCGTGCGGCTGCCGGACTCCATCCGCCGGGCGGGGTACGAGCTGGACGACGTGACCCACGTCGTCCTCTCCCATCTCCACTTCGACCACTGCGGCTGGAACACCCGGGAGGCGGGAGGCAAGATCGTCCCCACCTTTCCGAAGGCCCGCTACTGGCTGAACCGGGGCGAGGTGGAGCACGCGCGGCGCCCAAACGAGCGGGACCGGGCGAGCTACTTCCCCCACAACTGGGAGCCCCTCTTCGAGGCCGGGGTGGTGGAGCTGTTCGACGACGAGGCCGAGCCCCTCCCCGGAGTGAAGGCGATCCGGGCGCCGGGGCACAACGAGGACATGTGCATCGTCCTCCTCGACGGAGGCCACGGCGGCAAGGCGGTCTACTGGGCCGACCTGGTCCCCCGGGCGACGCACGTGCCCTATCCCTGGATCATGAGCTACGACCTGTTCCCGTTGAAGACCCTGGAAACCAAGAAGCTCTGGCTGCCGCGGGCGGTGGAGGGCGGCTGGTTGTGCATCTTCGAGCACGATCCCGTCACGCCGCTGGGGCGGCTGGTGGAGGAGAAGCCCGGCCGCTACCGGGCGGAGCCGGTGGAGATCGCCGAGACCCACCCGGCCCGGGCCTGATCCCATCCCTACTCACTCCGAAGACTAATGAATCTGGAGATCCGATGGCGCGAGAAGAGTTCGACCTGATCATCATCGGCAGCGGTCCGGGCGGCTACGTCGCCGGGATCCGGGCCGGGCAGCTCGGTCTCAAGACGGCTGTGGTGGAGAAGGATCCCAAGTTCGGCGGCACCTGCACCCATCGCGGGTGCATCCCCACCAAGGCACTGCTGCACACGGCGGCCGTGCTGGACGAGATCCGCGACGCCAAGGCCCTGGGCATCCAGGTCGCCGAGCCCACGCTGGACATCGACACGGCGCAGGACCGCAAGCAGAAGGTGGTGGACAGCAACGCCAAGGGCATCGAGTTCCTGTTCAAGAAGAACAAGGTCACCGGCCTCCACGGGCGCGGGCGCCTGACGGGCCCCCACGAGGTGGAGGTCGAGGGGCCGGACGGCAACAAGACCACCTACGGCGCCAAGTTCGTGATGATCGCCACCGGCTCGGTGCCGCGGGACATCCCCATCGCTCCGGCCGACGGCGAGCGCATCCTCAACTCGGACCACGTCCTGGAGCTGCGCCGGGTGCCCGCCTCGCTCGCGGTCCTGGGCGCCGGCGCCGTGGGTACGGAGTTCGCCTCCATCTACGCGTCCTTCGGCGCCAAGGTGACCCTGATCGAGATGCTGCCGCGCGTCCTCCCCATCGAGGACGAGGAGGTCTCGGCCGAGCTTCAGAAGGCGCTGCGCAAGCGGGGCCTGGACGTGATGACCGGCACCAAGCTCCAGAGCGTCGAGCGGACGGACGGCGGTCTGCGCCTGAAGCTCGAAGGAGGCAAGAAGGACACGGTGGAGGCCGAGATGCTCCTCGTCGCCATCGGCCGCCGGCCGGTCACTGAAAACATCGGCCTGGAGGAGCTGGGGATCGAGCTCGAGCGCGGCTATGTCAAGGTCAACGAATTCATGGCTACCTCCGTGCCGCACATCTACGCCATCGGCGACGTGATCAACACGCCCTGGCTGGCCCACGTGGCCTCGGCCGAGGGCGTCCTCGCCGCCGAGCACATGGCGGGGGAGAAGGTGCGGCCGATCAACTACGACCGGGTCCCCTCCTGCACCTACTGCGAGCCCGAGGTGGCGAGCGTGGGGCTGACCGAGGCCAAGGCCCGGGAGCGGGGCTATGACGTGCAGACGGGCAAGTTCCCCTTCTCCGCCCTCGGCAAGGCACGGATCATCGGCAAGACCGAGGGGTTCGTGAAGGTGGTGCGGGACAAGAAATACGACGAGGTCCTGGGCGTCCACATCATCGGCGCCCACGCCACCGACATGATCGCCGAGGCGTGCGTGGCGCTTCAGATGGAGGGCACGGACGAGGAGCTGCTGCGGACCATGCACGCCCATCCGACCCTGTCGGAGGCGGTGATGGAGGCGGCCCACATGGCGCACGGGCAGGCGATCCATATCTGAGGTAGACCCATGGGCAAGCTCGGCAAGAACTGGGGTCCCCTCCACCCGCAGGTCGAGGAGACCGAAAAGCTGGCGAAGACCGGGCTGTCACGGGAGCGGCAGCTCGAGCTGTATCACTTCCTGAAGCTCACCCGGATGGTGGAGGACCGCCTCGGCAATCTCTACCGCCAGGGCAAGGTGGTGGGAGGGCTCTATTCGAGCCGGGGGCAGGAGGCCACGTCGGTCGGGAGCGCCTACGCCCTGGAGCCCCAGGACGTGATGGGTCCGCTCATCCGCAACCTGGGCTCCATGCTCGTCCGGGGCGTCAAGCCGCGCGAGGTCATGATGCAGTACATGGCCAAGAGCGACAGCCCCACCGGCGGCAAGGACGCCAACACCCACTTCGGGGACCTGCAGCGCGGCCTCGTGGCCCCCATCTCCATGCTCGGCGCAGTCATTCCGGTGATGGCCGGGATCGCCCTCGCGGGCAAGATGCAGGGCAGGGATCTCGTGGCCCTCACCTACATCGGCGACGGCGGCACCTCGACGGGGGACTTCCACGAGGGGTTGAACCTCGCGGCGGTGCTCAACGTCCCCTTCGTCCTCATCGCCGAGAACAACGGCTGGGCCTACTCGACGCCCACCTCGAAGCAGATGCGGATCCGGGACATCGCCACCCGGGCCGCGGCCTACGGCATCCCGGGCGTCATCGTGGACGGCAACGACGTGCTGGCCGTCTACGAGGCCACGAAGCGGGCCGTGGACCGGGCGCGGGCCGGCGGCGGCCCCACGCTCGTCGAGACCAAGACCTTCCGCATGAAGGGGCACGCCGAGCACGACGACGCCGGGTACGTCCCCAAGCACCTGTTCGAGGAGTGGCGGGAGAAGGACCCGATCGCCCGCTTCGAGCGCCACCTCTTGGGGCACGGGATCGCCACGGAGGACGACCTCAAGGCCATCGTGGCCCGCATCGACGAGGAGCTCAACCGGGAGGTCGACTCCGCCCTGGCCTCGCCCATGCCGCCGCCGGAGCGGGCATTCGAGGGGGTGTACGAGGAGGGGACCCTCTGATGGCCGCCGTGACCTACCTCGAAGCCGTGCGCCAGGCCCTCTGGGACGAGATGGAGCAGGACGAGCGGGTGTTCATGCTGGGCCAGGACATCGGCACCTACGGCGGAGCCTTCCGGGTGACCGCCGGTTTCCTCGACCGCTTCGGGCCCGGGCGGGTCATCGACACGCCGATCAGCGAGTCGGCCATGGTGGGGTGCGCCATCGGCGCGGCCATGATGGGGATGCTGCCGGTGGTGGAGATGCAGTTTATCGACTTCATCTCCTGCGCCTTCAACCAGATCGTCAACTTCGCCGCGCCCACGCGCTACCGCTGGGGCCAGAAGGTCCCGATCGTGGTCCGCGGCCCCTCGGGGGGCAACGTCCACGGCTCGGCCTACCACAGCCAGAACCCGGAGTCGTACTTCCAGCACACGCCGGGTCTGAAGGTCGTGGCGCCGGGCACGGTAGCGGACGCCTACGGCCTGCTGCGGGCGGCCATCCACGACCCCAACCCGGTGCTCTACTTCGAGCACAAGTACCTCTACCGGCGGTTGAAGGACGAGCTTCCGGCGGGAGACGGCCGGGTGGAGATCGGCAAGGCGCGGCTGGCCCGGGAAGGGCGCGACCTGTCGGTCGTGACCTATGGTGCTATGCTTCACGTCGCGCTGGAGGCCGCCGGGCGCCTGGAGGGCGACGGCATCGATCTTGAAATCCTCGACCTGCGGACGATCAAGCCCCTCGACCGGGAGGCGGTCCTCGCGACCGTTCGCAAGACCAACCGGGTGATCGTCCTCACCGAGGAGCAGATCACGGGCTCGGTCGCCGGCGAGGTCGCGGCGCTCATCGCAACTCACGCCTTCGAGTGGCTGGACGGGCCGGTGCATCGGCTGTGCTGTCCGGACACCCCGGTCCCCTACAGCCCGACGCTTGAAGAGGCCTACCTGCCCAACGTGGAGAAACTCGTCGCCAAGGTCCGGGAACTGGCCAGCTACTGAAACGACGGAAAGAGAATCGGAGAGACGGGAGAGCTTATGGCTACGGAAGTCGTGATGCCCCAGATGGGGGAATCGATCGCGGAGGGCACCATCACCAAGTGGCGTGTGAAGGTGGGCGACCGCGTGGAGAGGGATCAGCCGCTGTTCGAGATCTCGACCGATAAGGTCGATGCCGAAATTCCCAGCCCGGCGGGCGGCACGCTGCTGGAGATCCGCAACCAGGAAGGGGAGACGGTCCCCGTCAATCAGGTCGTCGCGGTCATCGGCGAGGCGGGCGAGCAGCCCGCGGCCGGCGCGGAAGCCCCGGCGGCTCCGGCGCAGGCCGCCGAGCCAGCGGTGGCCGACGTGGTGCAGGGCACGGGCGCGCCGCCGGAGAGCACCGAGGAGATCAAGCGGGCGGAAGAGGCCCGTGACACGGGAGCCGCTCCCCAGCCAACCTCTCCCGAGCCGCAGCCGCAACCCCAGGCTCAGGGCGGGGGGCCCGCGGAGGGCGCGCGGCCCGCAGGCTACAACCTCGAGGAGCAGGAGAAGCCGCAGGCGGCCGAGGGGGCGGGGGCTGAAAGCGCCGAGGACCGCCTCCGCAAATTCTCCAGCCCGCTCGTGCGGAGCATCGCCGCCAAGGAGGGCGTGAACCTCGAAGAGGTCCCGGGCACGGGCGCGCAAGGCCGGGTGAC
>DASQEB010000535.1:0-8535 GCA_035633875.1 Thermoanaerobaculia bacterium | reverse complement strand
CAGATGCTCGTCCTCCCCGAGGCGCAGGAGCGCCGCCCGCAGCAGCGGTCCGCGGGCGAGGTCGAAGGGCTCCGCCGCCGCCGCCGCGCTCAGCCACGAGGTCTCCGCCACCCGGGCCGGCTCGGGGACCCCCGAGAGATCGATCTCCGGCAGGGGCAGGTGGAGCACTGGCGCGACGACCTGGAGCACCCGCGCATCGTCATCGCCCGGGGCCAGCGCGAAGGTCGTGCGAAGGGCCTCGTGCCGCCGCACGATCTCGCCCAGGGCCGCAGCGAGCGCAGGGACGGACAGCCGGCCCCGCAGCCGCAGGCCGACGGGCAGGTTGTAGGCCGTGCCGGCCTCGCCGGCCTCGCCGAGCTGGTCCAGGAACCAGAGCCGCTCCTGGGCGAATGACGCCGGCAACTCGCCGTCCCGGGGGACGGGGACGATCGGAGGCGCCGGCGTCTCGCTCTCGCCGCGCCACGCCGCCTCCACCCGCTCAGCCAGGCCGGCGACGGTTGGCGCTTCGAACAGGAGGCGTAGCGGGAGCTCGACCCCGAAGATCTTCCGCACCCGCGAGGCGACCTGGGTCGCCAGAAGCGAATGCCCGCCGAGCTCGAAGAAGTCGTCGTGCACGCCGATCGCGGACCGGCCGAGCACCTCGGCCCAGATCCCGGCCAGCAGCTCCTCGGTCGCGCTCCGGGGAGCGGCGAAGCTCTCGCCCACGGGTCCCTCCTCCGGCAATGGCACCCGCAGCAAAGCCCGGCGGTCCACCTTGCCGTTGGGCGTCAGCGGCAGGGCGTCGAGCGGCACGAAGGCCGCGGGGATCATGGCCTCCGGGAGCCTCTCCCGCAGCCAGAGGCGGAGTGCCTCGGCAGAGAACCCTCCGCTCTCCGCGGCGGAGACCACGCAGGCGGTGAGGAGCTTCCTTCCGGCACCGTCCTCGCGGACCACGGCGGCGACCTCGCGCACCCCGGGATGGGCGGCCAACGCAGCCTCGACCTCCCCGAGCTCGATACGGACGCCGCGGATCTTGACCTGCTGGTCGGTCCGGGCGACGAACTCGAGCTCCCCTCCCGGCTGGTGGCGGGCGAGATCGCCCGTGCGATAGAGGCGCGCGCCCGGCTCGCCCGCCGAGGGATCCGGCACGAATCTCTCCGCCGTCAGATCCGGCCGGCCGAGATAGCCCCGCGCCAGACCCTCCCCGCCGATGCTCAGCTCGCCGACCACGCCGACTGGCACCTCCCGTCCGCCCGGGTCCAGCAGGCAGACCCGAATGCCGTCGACCGGTCGGCCGATCGGCGGCAGGTCCGCGGCGTCTCCCTCGGGTACCACCGGCGACCAGGTGGCCACGACCGTGCTCTCGGTGGGCCCGTAGTGGTTGACCAGCCGGAACCCGTGCTCCGGTCGGGAGCGGCGGCGCAGCCGGTCGCCGCCCGTGAGCAACGCCCGCAGGCGGACCTCCGGCGGCCAGGGCTCGTCCAGGGCGAGCTCCGCCACGGGGGTCGGCAGGAAGCAGAGAGTGATCCCGGCGCGCGCCAGCCATGGGACCAGAACCGAGGGCTCGGTGCGCGCGGCCTCGGGCGGGAAGCAGACGGCGGCGCCCGAGGCGAGGTATGGCCATAGCTCCCAGACCGAGGCGTCGAAGCCCTCGCCGGCCATCTGCGCCGCCCGGTCCTCCGGCGTCACGCCGTAGACGCGCCGGTGCCAGCGGATCAGGCTCACCAGCCCGCGGTGAGGGACCTCCACTCCCTTGGGGCGGCCGGTCGAGCCCGAAGTGTAGATAACGTAGGCCAGGTCCTCGCCCCCGGTCTCCACGCCGGGATTCTCGGCGGGCAGGCGGTCGATCGACTCCCGCTCGCGCCCCCGGCCGCCGGAGATCAGGACGCGCGCACCGCAGTCCGCCAGGATCCAGGCCCGGCGCTCGGGCGGATCGTTCGGATCGAGCGACACGTAGGCGCCCCCGGCCTTGAGCACGCCCAAGAGAGCCTCCACCCGCGCCGGCGAGTGGCGCATGGCCACGGCGATCCGCGTCCCGCGCCCGCCTCCCTGGGAGCGCAGCCAGTGCGCCAGGCGGTTGGCCCGCCGGTCGAGCTCGGCATAGGAGATCTCCTCCCGCTCGGAGACCAGCGCAGGAGCCTCCGGCGTCCGCTCCGCCCAGACCTCGAAGAGCCGGTGGACGGCCGTATCTTCCCGGGTCAGCACACCGGTGTCGTTCCACTCGAAGAGGACTTGGTGGCGGGCCTCCCCGGTCAGCACCGGCAGCTCGCCGAGCGGGCGTTCGGGATCGGCGGCGGCGCCGGTCGCGAGAGCGGCGAAGGAGGCGAGCAGCCGGTCGACCGTCACGGCGGAGAAGAGGTCGGCGGCGTAGTCCGCCCGCACCTTCCAGATCGGCCCGGACGTCTCCACTAGGAAGGCGAGGTCGAGCTTGACCAGGCCGTGGTGCGACTCGAGCGGCTCCGCGTCCAGGCCGGCGAGCCGCAGCCCTTCGGCTGCCCTCTCCTGAACGCCGAAGACCACCTGGACCAGCGGGGCGTAGGAGAGGTCGCGCTCCGGCCGCAGCTCCTCGACCAGGCGCTCGAAGGGGAGGTCCTGGTGCGCATAGGCCTCGAGCGCCACCTCGCGCACCCGCCGCACCAACTCGCGGAAGCCCGGATTGCCCGCGAGATCGGTGCGCAGGGCCAGGGTGTTGACGAAAAGCCCGATCAGTCCCTCCGTCTCCTCCTGACCACGGTTGTCGATCGGCGTGCCGACCACGACGTCACTCCGCCCGGACTCCCGGGTCAGCCGGAAGAGCAGGGACTGGAAGGCGGCGAGAAGCACCATGAACAGGGTCGAGCCCTCCCGACGGGCGAGCGCTCCGAGGCCGGCCGCAGCACGCTCCGGGAGCGCCAGGCTGCGCGAGCCGCCGCGGTGGCTTCGCGCCGCCGGCCGCAACCCGGCCATGGGCAGCTCCTGGATCGGGGGAGCGTCGCCGAGCTGGCAGCGCCAATGGTCGAGCTGCCGCTCCATGACC
The DNA here is from genome assembly GCA_035633875.1 of Thermoanaerobaculia bacterium. Classification (GTDB taxonomy): domain Bacteria; phylum Acidobacteriota; class Thermoanaerobaculia; order Multivoradales; family UBA5704; genus DATARR01. The sequence continues at coordinate 5,540 of DASQEB010000535.1, read as the reverse complement.
TCTCCCGCGAGCCACTCCCGCTGCCAGACGGCGAAGTCGGCGTACTGGATCGGGAGGTCGGAAAGCGGCGAGGGAGCACCCGCGAGCGCGGCACCGTACAGGGCGGAGAGCTCCCGCTCGAAGATCCCAAGCGAGCCGCCATCGGCGACGATGTGATGAAACCCGGTGACGAGGACGTGATCGTCCCCGGCCGACCGCAGCAGAACGGCGCGGAAAAGCGGACCCCGCTCCAGGTCGAACGGGCGGGCGGCCTCCTCGGCGACCAACCGGCGGGTTTCGGACTCCCGCTCCACGGGCGCGAGCCCAGCCAGGTCCACCCGCGGGAGAGACCGGGGCCGCGGCGGGGCGATCACCTGCACCGGCTCCCCGTCCTCCACCTCGAACGTGGTGCGAAGCACCTCGTGCCGGACCGCGACCCCCGCGAGGGCTGCGGCGAGCGCGGTGGCGTCGAGAGGCCCGCGGAGGCGCCAGGCCAGGGGGATGTTGTAGAGCGGGCTGCCCGGCTCCAGACGGTCGACGAACCAGAGGCGCCGCTGGGCGTAGGAGACCGGAAGGAGGAAGACCTCCTCCGGCTCCACGGCGGCGAGGGGGGGGGAGAGCACGCTCAAGGCGTGCTCCCTTCCCTGGGCCGCAGCCTGCGGTGGGCCGTCCTTGGCACCGCGGAGATCCGGGGCGCGCGGGCCGCTCCGCCGTGCTCCCTGACCTCCTGGACGGCGCGCAGCAGACCGGCGATCGTCGGCGTCTGGAACAGGCTGCGCAGCGGCAGATCGACCTGGAACTGCCGGCGCAACCGGGCGATCACCCGGGCAGCGAGCAGCGAGTGCCCGCCGAGATGGAAAAAGTCGTCGTGGATCCCTACCCGCTCGACGTCGAGCACCTCGGCCCAGACCTCGGCCAGCCATTTCTCTTCCGGAGCCTCCGGCGGCGCGTAGGTCGTCCCCAGCTCGGATCTCCCCGCCTCGGGGGTGGGCAGGGCCCGGCGGTCCACCTTGCCGTTGGCGGTCAACGGAAGGGCGGGCAGGGTCACGAAGGCGGCCGGGATCATGGACTCGGGCAGGACCGCCTGGAGGCGCTCCCGCAGCTCGCCGGTCGCAAGCTCCCGCTCTACCACCAGGTAGGCCACCAACCTCTTGTCTCCGGGCACGTCCTCCCGCGCCAGGACCACGGCCTCCCGGACCTCCGGCTGCGAGGCGAGCGCCGTCTCGATCTCCCCCAACTCGATGCGGAAGCCCCGGATCTTGACCTGGTGGTCGATCCGCCCCAGGTACTCGAGGCCCCCGTCCGGCAGGTACCGCGCGAGATCCCCCGACCGGTAGAGCCGCGCTCCCGGCCCGCCGAACGGGTCCGGCACGAAGCGCTCCGCCGTCAGCTCCGGCCGGCCGAGATAGCCCAGAGCCAGGCCCGCACCGCCGACGCAGATCTCCCCCGCCACGCCGATCGGCTGGGGATGGAGGTCCGGGTCCAGCACGCGCAGCGACAGGTCCGGGATCGGAATGCCGAGCACGCTGCCGCGCGAGCCGGCAAGGTCCCGGCGGGAGATCTGCCGGAAGGTCACGTGCACGGTCGTCTCGGTGATGCCGTACATGTCGACCAGGCGCGGGCGTTCGTCCCCGTGGCGCTCGAACCAGGGGGAGAGGCTCGCCAGCTCCAGCGCCTCGCCGCCGAAGATCACCCCGCGCAAGGCCAGAGAGGAGGGCTCCTTCCTCTCCCCCTCTGCCCAGAGGAGCTGGCGGAAGGCCGACGGGGTCTGGTTGAGCACCGTCACACGCTCAGCGCGCAGCAGCTCGTAGAAGGCCTCGGGCGAGCGGCTGAGCCAGTATGGCACCACCGCCAGCCGGCCGCCGTAGAGCAGCGCCCCCCACAGCTCCCAGACCGAGAAGTCGAAGGCGTAGGAGTGGAACAGCGTCCAGATGTCGTCCGGCCCGAAGCCGTACCAGGATTCGGTGGCCGCGAACAGCCGGACGACGTTGGCGTGGGTGACCACCACGCCCTTGGGCCGGCCCGTCGAGCCGGAGGTGTAGATGACGTAGGCCGGGAAGTCCGGCGCGACCGGCAGAGCGAGAGGTTCGTCCCTCTCGCGCCCGATCGCCTGGCGCTCGGCATCGAGGCGCACCACCCGGGCCGAGGTCGGGGGCAGGACGGAGGTCAGCTCCTCCAGGGTGATCAGCACCTCGACCCGGCTGTCCTCCAGGGCAAAGGCGAGGCGCTCCCTGGGGTAGGCCGGATCGAGCGGCAGGTAGGCCGCGCCCGCCTCGAGCACGCCCAGGAGGGCCACCACCATGTCGAGCGACCGCTCCAGACAGAGGCCGACCAGGTCCCCGGGGCGCACCCCCAGGCCGGCCAGGTAGCGCGCCAGCCGGTTCGTCCTCTCTGCCAGCTCGCGGTAGGTGAGGCCCGCCCCCGCGAACGTCAGCGCGACCGCGTCAGGCGTCCGCGCTGCCTGGGCTGCGAACAGCTCGTGGAGGCACTGGTCCCGTGGGAAAACCGCGCCGGTGGCGCCCCATGCCAGCAACTGCTCCCGTTCGGCGGGAGTCAGCAGGGGGAGCTCCGAGAGCCGCCGGCCGGGATCGGCCACGAGCCCTCCGAGGAGCTGCCGGAAGCACCCGGCCAGGCGCGCTACCGTCGCACCGTCGAAGAGGTCGCGGTCGTAGCGCCAGAGGAGCCGCATCCCCTCGCCCGTCCCGCCCTCGACGACCCCCAGCTCCAGATCGAACCGCGACTCGCCCCGGGCCACCGGCAAGGGCGTGAGCTCAAGGTCCGGCATCTCCAGGGTGTCCGCGGCGCCGTTCTGGAGCGCCAGCACCACCTGGAAGAGAGGCGTTTGCCCCAGGCTCCTGGCGGGCGCCAGCTCCGCCACCAGCCTCTCGAAGGGGAGATCCTGGTGGGTGTGGGCCGCCAGCGTCACCCGGCGCGCCCGGTCCAGCAATTGGCTGAAGCCCGGGTCACCCTCCCAGCGCAGACGCAAGACCAGGTTGTTGACGAAGAAGCCGATCAGGTCCTCGATCTCGCTGCGGTTGCGCCCGGCCACGGGCGAGCCCAGGACGACGTCGCGCCGGCCCGTGAAGCGGGCGAAGAGCGCCCCGAACGCGGCGAGCAGCGCCATGAACAGGGTCGCCCCCGAGCGGCGGGCGAGGTCCCGCAGCCCGGCAGCGAGGTCCGGCGGCAGATCGAGCTCCACCTGCGCGCCGCGATAGGACTGGACCATGGGACGGGGCCGGTCGGTGGGCAGCTCCAGCAGCGCCGGAGCGCCGGCGAGCTCCGCCTTCCAGTGGGCGATCAGGGCCTCCAGCCTCTCGCCCTCAAGCCGCGCGCGCTGCCAGAGGGCGAAGTCGGCGTACTGGACCGGCAGATCGGGCAACGCCGCGGGATCCCCGGTCGCGAACCGCCGGTAGAGCACGGCCAATTCACGCAAGAAGAGGGCTGTCGACCAGCCGTCCGAGACGATGTGGTGCATCGTCAGGGCCAGCCGGTGCTCGCCCGGGCCGAGCCGCAGCAGGGTCAGCCGCAGCAGAGGCCCGCGCTCGAGGTCGAACGGCCGGCGCGCCTCCTCGCGGAGCAGCCGCTCGGCCTCGGCCTCCCGCAGAGGACCGGGGCAGCCGGAGAGGTCCATCCGCGGCAGGCGGACCTCGGGCGCCGGGGAGACGACCTGGATCGGCCGGCCGTCGGCCGCGGCGAAGGTCGTGCGCAGTGCCTGGTGGCGGCGAAGGATCTCGCCCACGGCGCGCTCCAGCGCGGCGGTGTCGAGCGGTCCCTCGAGAGCGAAGGCCCGGGCGATGTTGTAGGCCGAGATCCCGGGCGTGAGCTGGTCCAGGAACCAGAGCCGCTCCTGGGCAAAGGAGAGCGGCACCGGCTCCCCCTCCGCGGCCCGCCGCGGGATCGGAGCATCGGCCCCCATTTCCGCCGGACCGCGCAGGATCTCCTCGATCGACCGCGCCAGCCCGGCGACGGTCGGCGCCTCGAACAGGGCGGCGAGCGGCACCTCCGCCCCGACCGAGTCGCGCACCCGCGACAGCACCCGCGTCGCGAGCAGCGAGTGGCCGCCCAGCTTGAAGAAATTGTCCCGGGTCCCCACCTCCCCGACGCCCAACACCGCCGACCAGATCCCCGCGAGCAGCTCCTCGAGCGGCGTCGGCGGCGCAGCGTTCCCCTTGTCCCCCGCTCCCTCGCCCCATTCGGGCTCGGGCCGGGCGCGCAGGTCCACCTTGCCGTTGGGGGTGAGCGGCAGCGCAGAGAGGGACACGAAGGCGGCAGGCACCATGTAGGCTGGGAGCCTCTCCCCGAGCCAGGACCGGAGATCCACAGCGTCCTCTGCGACCACATAGGCCACGAGCCCGCGCTCCTCGCCCTCTCCCCGCGCCACCACGACGGCCTCCCGCACCCCGGCATGCTCGCCCAGTACCGCCTCGACCTCCCCGAGCTCGATGCGGAAGCCGCGGACCTTGACCTGGTGGTCGAGCCGGCCGAGGAACTCCAAGCCGCCGTCCGGCAGCCAGCGGGCAAGGTCTCCGGTGCGGTAGAGGCGGGTGCCCGGGGCCGCGCCCTGGGAATCGGGAATGAGCTTCTCCGCCGTCAGCTCCGGCCGGCCGCGGTAGCCCCGGGCGAGGCCGGCGCCGCCGATGCACAGCTCGCCAGGGACGCCCTGCGGGACCCGCCGCAGGCTCGAATCCAGCAGATGGACGCGGACGCCCGCGATCGGGTGGCCGATCGGCGGCGCTCCCGACAGGGTGCGGCTCCGGCCGGCGGGCACCACGCCCGCGGTCGTCACCACCGAAACCTCGGTCGGCCCGTAGTGGTTGACCAGCAGGAACGGGAGGTCGCGCCCCGGGGCGCGGCGGAGCCGGTCGCCGCCGGTCAGCAAGGCGCGCAGCTTCAGGCCCGGCGGCACACCCCGCTCGGCGATCTCGACGAGCGCCTCGGCGAGCGGCGTCGGCAGGAAGGCCAGGGTGATCCCCTCGGCGGCCATCCAGGCGAGCAGGCGCGCCGGATCGGAGCGGGTCTCCGCGTCCGGCACGCGAACGCTCGCGCCGGCGGCAAGGTACGGCCACAGCTCCCAGACCGAGGCGTCGAAGGCGGGTCCGGCGAGCAGCGTCGCCCGGTCCTCCGGCGTCACTCCGTAGATCCGGCGGTGCCAGGCGATCAGGTTGGAGAGCCCGCGGTGCGGGATTTCCACTCCCTTGGGTCTCCCCGTGGAACCCGAGGTGTAGATGACGTAGGCGAGGCGATCGGGGTCGTCCGGGTCGCCGGTCTCGCCGGGCCGGTCCCCGTCCCCCGCCTGGAAGTTGACGTCCAGGACGGGAACCGCGGTCTCCGGGAGGGCTCTTCGCAGATCGGGGCGGACCAGCACGGCCGCCGCTCCGGAGTCCTCCAGCATGAAGCGCAGACGCTCCGCCGGGTACGCCGGGTCGAGCGGCAGATAGGCCCCGCCCGCCTCCAGCACGGCCAGTGCGGCCAGCGCGGCCTCGGGCGAGCGCTCGACACAGATCGCGACGACCGTCTCCGGCCCCACGCCGAGCACACGGAGCCGGTTCGCGAGCTCACGG
>DASQEB010000534.1:0-9948 GCA_035633875.1 Thermoanaerobaculia bacterium | reverse complement strand
GCTCTCGGTCTCCTCCTGGCCTTCTGGGGGATCCGCGCCCTGATCGCCCTCGATCCGGACGGCATTCCGCGGGCCCAGGAGATCGGGCTCGACAACCGGGTGCTCCTGTTCACGCTGCTCGTCTCCCTGGTCACGGGCCTCCTCTTCGGGCTGGTCCCCGCTCTCTCCGCCGCCGGGCGGCAGCTCGCCGAATCGCTCAAGGAGGGGGGGCGGGCCATGGCCGGCGGGGTCCGCGGCCGGCTGGTGCGCAACGGCCTCGTCCTGGGCCAGGTGGCGCTGACCCTGGTGCTGCTCGTGGGCGCGGGCCTCCTCATCCAGAGCTTCGCCCGGCTTCAGGCGGTCGACCCCGGCTTCCGTCCCGAGGGGGTGTTGACGGCCCGCGTCGCGCTCCCCCAGGCGGAATACACGGAGCCCGCCCGGCAGATCGCCTTCCATCAGCAGCTTCTGGAGAAGGTCCGGGCCCTGCCCGGTGTGCGGAACGCCGCCACGGTCTTCCCCCTGCCTCTCGGAGGCAACATGATCCTCTCTTTTGCCGTCGAGGGACGGCCGGCGCCGCCGCCCAGCGAGGTCCCCAATGCCCACGTCCGCGGGGTCAGCCCGGACTACTTCCGGGCCATGGGCATCGCGGTGCTCCAGGGGAGGACCTTCACGGAGCAGGACACCCAGGGAAGCCTCCCGGTGGTGGTCGTCAACGAGACCATGGCGAAGAAGATCTGGCCGGGGGAGAGCCCTCTGGGCAAGCGCATCAACTTCGGGGATCCGGCCGTGCCCGCGGACTGGATGACCGTGGTCGGGGTGGTCGTCCCCGTGCGGCACATGGCCCTCAACGAGGACCCGGGCTCGGAGGTCTACTGGCCGCAGTACCAGCAGCCGTTCACCGACGCCTCCCTCGTCCTGCGGACGGACCAGGATCCGGCGTCCCAGGCGGATGCGATCCGCCGGGCGGTGCGGTCTCTCGATCCGAACCTGCCCGTGGACCAGATCCGGACGATGGAGGAGCTGGTCGCGAGCTCTCTCTCGCAGAGCCGCTTCAAGATGGTGCTCCTCTCCCTGTTCGCGGGGCTCGCCCTGGTGCTCGCCGCGGTGGGGGTCTATGGCGTGGTCAGCTATTCGGTGGCCCAGCGCACCCACGAGATCGGCATCCGCATGGCTCTGGGGGCGGAGCGCCGCAGCGTCCTCCGGCTCGTCGTCCGCCAGGGCATGGTCGTGGTGCTGATCGGAGTGGCCTTGGGGGTCGCCCTGGCCTTCGGGGCCAGCCGCTACCTCGCGGGCCAGGTCTACGGCGTGAGCGCCAAGGATCCTCTCACGTTCGTGGCCGTGCCGCTGGTGCTGATCGCCGTCGCCCTCATCGCCAACTATCTGCCAGCCCGGCGGGCCACGCAGGTGGATCCCTTGGTGGCGCTGCGGCAGGAGTAGGGACGCGAGCGGCGAAACGCGTCGGCGAGCAGCCGGGCATCCCTTTCCGTGTCCCGGCGGGATAGCATTGCGTCCGGAGCCCAGCCGTCCCGATGAAAGCGCCAACCCTCGACGAGCTCGTGCTGCTGCCCGAGCCGCTGGCCTTGCAGCGTCACTTCGACGGGAAGAACTACCGTGTCTTCCGGTGGCTCGCGGCCGTCGTTGCGGTCTTCTGCATCCCGGGGATCTTCAAATCTCTCAGCAACGGCCACTCCCTGGCGGCCATCGTCTACGGAGCCGACCTCCTCCTGACCGCCGTCCTCCTCATCCTGCGGGGCCGGGACTTCTTCGCGAAGAGCTTCCGCCAGATCCTCCTGACCTATCTCTTCGCCCAGATCCTGGTGCTCAAGCTCACCAGCACGTTGATCGGCGGCGACCATGCCATCGCTCCGTTCATCCTGTCGCTCCTGGCCCTGCTCGGATTCCGGCTGCGGCTGTCGGAGCACCTGCTGGTCTTCGGCTCCTTCTGGGTCGCCGCCGTCCTCCCCCTGAGCTGGGTGGGGCTGGCCAACGGCTCGCTGGAGGAAGGGGGCATCGCCGCCGTCACGACCATGTCGGTCATCTGTCTCGCGGGCTCGAGCGGCCTGACCCAGCTCGAGAGGCGACGCTTCCTCGCCATCTGGCGCCGGGAGCACGCCCGGTACCGGGAGCGGCTGCGCATGCGCGAGGAGATCGAGACGGCGCGGCGCATCCAGCTCAGCATGCTCCCCCAGGGAGCGCCCGAGGTGGCGTGGCTCGACCTGGCCGCGGCCTCCCTGCCGGCCACCGAGGTCGGAGGGGACTACTACGAGTACTTCCGCCTCGGTCCCGAGAGCTTGGCCCTGGTCATCGGCGACGTGGCCGGCCACGGCCTCGCGAGCGGTCTCCTGCTCTCGGGCGTCCGGAGCTGCCTCTATCTCCTGGAGGAGGACCTCGCTTCACCCCTCGGCGTGCTGGAGCGGCTGAACAACATGGTCCGGCGGACGACCGACCGGCGCACCTACGTGACCCTCCTCTGCGCTGTGCTCGACTGGAGCGACCGGACGCTCACCGTGACGAGCGCGGGCCACCCTCCCGTCCTCCACTACGACGCCCGCACCAAGGGCTTCGACGAGGTGGGCCGGGGCGCGCCGCCCCTGGGCAGCTTTCTCGAGCCCCGCTACGAGCCGGACCGCCGGCCCCTCGCTCCGGGCGACGTGCTCGTCCTCTACACCGACGGCCTGGTGGAAGCCCGCAACGGATCGGACAGCGAATACGGCGATGCGCGCCTGCGCCGGGCGATCGCCCGCGCCGCAGGCAGCCGCACCGCCCGCGAGGTCCGCGACGCCATCCTGGGGGACCTCTCCAATTTCAAGGGGGACCAGGAGCAGGCGGACGACATCACCGTGATCGTCGTGCGGGTGGCGGAGCCGGGGCTGCGGCGCTGAACTCCCGCCCTTCCGCTCCGTATCTAGGGGGAATGAGAGAGCCCTCGCTGGACGAGCTCGTCCTGCTGCCGGAGCCGCTGGCGCTCGATCGGCACTTCGACGCCCGCAACTGGCGCGTCGTCCGCTGGCTCCTGCCGCTCGTCGTCCTCCTGTGCATCGCGGGTGTCGCCGTGGCGATCGAGACGGAGCGGCCCTTCGTGATCGCCCTGGTCGTCGCCGACCTCGCCGCCACCGTGGCGATCTTCGTCTTCCGCAAGGAAGAGTGGCTCGCGCGCACCTTCCGCCGGATCCTGCTCGCCTATCTCCTGTTCCAGTTCTTCCTCTGGATTGGCATGGACGTCCGGTTCAGCACGGGGGACGAATACTCGTCCGGGTTCGCCGCCTTCCTCGCCTGTTTCATGATCTTCCTGCGCCTGCGGATTTCCGAGGCGCTGCTTCTCTATGGCGGCCTGGCGCTCTCGCAGCTCCGTGTCCACCTGTGGCGTCCGTCTCCCGAGGGCTGGTTCTCCGGCCCCTCCGAGCCGGACGGGATGATCATCCTCGGAGTGTTCCTGATCGTCTCCCTGGTCTGGACCCGGGCTCAGAAGCAGCGTTTCCTCCTGACCTATCGCAAGGAGGTCCCCCGGGCCCGGGAGCGGCTGCGCATGCGGGAGGAGATCGAGACCGCGCGGCGGATCCAGCTCAGCATGCTTCCCCGGCACGCCCCGGCCGTGGACTGGCTGGAGCTGGCGGCCTTCTCCCAGCCCGCGACCGAGGTGGGGGGCGACTACTACGACTGGTTCGTCCTCTCGCCTTCGCGGGTGGTCCTGGTGATCGGCGACGTGGCCGGCCACGGTGTCGCGAGCGGCATCCTCCTCTCCGGTCTCCGGAGCTGCCTCTATCTCCTGGAGGAGGACCTGGGCGATCCCGTGCCGGTGCTCCAGCGGCTGAACCCGATGGTCCGCCGGACCGGCGGCCGGAGGATGTTCGTCACCCTCCTCGCTGCCGTCCTGGATCGCGAGGCGGGAACCCTCGCCGCGACGAGCGCCGGTCATCTGCCGCTGCTGCGTTGGGACTTTCGGTCCGGCCGCTGCGAAGAGGTGGGCCGGGGCGCCCCTCCCCTCGGGACTTTCCCGAAGACCCGCTTCGAAGAGGACGTCCGCCCCCTCGCGCCGGGCGACCTCCTCGTCCTCTCCACCGACGGCGTCTCCGAGACCCTCGACCCCCATGGCCGGGAGTACGGCAGCGGACGCCTCGAGCGGATCGTCGCGAAAGGAGTGGAGAAGGGGAACCCGCCTCGGGAGATCCTCGATGCCGTCCTGGCCGACCTCGCGGATTTCCGCGGCAGGGCGGAGCCGGAGGACGATGTGACGCTGGTGGTCGTGCGGGTGAGGGGAGCCGGGCTTTGAAGTAGACCTCCCGCAGCGAGCCCGGACCTTGTCGTCCCCTCGGAAGTGCGGTTATGGTTACGCGCGCTCTCTCCCGAAGGAGGCCCGATGAGCACGCGTCCGGTCCCCATCCTGATCCCCGGAGTTTTCCTCGCCCTCTCGCTCGCCGCGCAGGAGCCCGCCCCGCTCGCGGCGCCCGATCCCTGGGCGCCGGACCGGGCCGAGCCCGGGAGCGTGGAGGCCATCCAGCAGCACACGACCGCGCCCGAGGTCCTGCCCGAGTCCGTGGCCTACGTGCCGGATTCGGACACGGTCCCCTCGCCTACGGAGGTGCTGGGCCACATCGCCGGGGCGCCGGACGTGCTCTCCCGGGTGGCGGATGTCCACGGCTACTTCAACCGTCTGGACGAGGCGAGCGACCGGGTGCGGGTGGAGACGATCGGCGCCAGCGAGGAGGGGAGGTCCATCCTCCTCGCCATGATCTCGGACGCCGAGAACCTGGCGGGCCTGGAGCGCTACCGGGAGGTCACCTCGCGTCTGGCCGACCCGCGGCGGACCACCCGGGAAGAGATGCGGCGGCTCGCAGCGGAGGGCAAGGTCTTCTACTGGCTCCTGGGCGGCCTCCATTCCACCGAGACCGGCAGCCCCGAGATGCTGATGGAGCTCGCCTACCGCCTCGCCGTCTCGGAGCGGCCGGAGATCCGGGAGATCCGCCGCAATGCCGTCGTCCTCATCACCCCCGTGGTGGAGCCGGACGGCCGGGACCGGCAGGTGGACTGGTACGAGCGCCACCTGAAGACCAGGACCCGGAACTGGGACGAGCTGCGGGGGATCTCCTCACCCCCCTACTGGGGCCATTACGTGTTCCACGACAACAACCGGGACGGCATGCAGATCACCCAGGCGCTGACCCGGGCCGTCCACGAGACCTTCTTCCAGTTCTATCCGCAGGTGATCCACGACCTCCACGAGTCCGTGCCCCTGCTCTACATCTCGACCGGCCACGGCCCGTACAACGGCGCCATCGATCCGGTGACGATCAACGAGTGGACCCAGTTCGGCCATAACGAGGCCGGGGCCCTCGCTGCTCAGGGCCTCCCCGGCGTCTGGGTGTGGGGCTTCTGGGACGGCTGGTGGCCCGGCTATCTCACGTCGGTGGCCAACACCCATCACTCCGTGGGCCGCTTCTACGAGACCTTCGGGAACTCCCATCCCGGCACCTTCGAGCGTGAGCTGGCCGAACGGCGCTTCGCCGGCAAGCCGGTGACCGAGGTGCAGTGGTACCGCCCCTGGCCGCCGGAGAAGAAGGTCCGCTGGTCGCTGCGCAACAATACGAACTACATGCAGGCCGGCGTCCTCGAAGCGCTCCAGTACGCGGCCCGGCACCGCCAGGAGCTGCTCGAGAACTTCTGGGTCAAAGCGAACCGCTCGTTGGAGAAGGGCAGGACGGAGGCCCCCTACGCCTGGGTCTTCCCGTCCGAGCAGCGCGACCCGACCCGCCTCGCCTATCTCGTCAACCAGCTCCGGGCACACCGGATCGAGGTCCACCGCCTGACGGGGGAACTCGCCCTGGGCAAGAAGACGTGGCCCGCGGGGAGCTACGTCGTCCGCATGGACCAGCCGTACCGCAACGCCGCCGTCAACTTCCTGGAGGAGCAGAAGTTCCCGGCGGACGAGCCGAACCAGCCGTACGACGACGTGGCCTGGACCTGGCCCCTGCTCTATGGCGTGACGGGCGAGCCCGTGGCCGATCGGGCAGTCCTGGACGCTGCCATGGAGCCCGTGACCGTCACCGCGATCCCCGAGGGACGGGTGGACGGAGCCGGGGAGATCTTCCTCCTTCGGGATACCGGCCAGAACTCTCTCCTCCAGGCGCGGATCCTCCTGGGGCGGCACCAGGTGGATGCGGCCGAGGCCTCCTTCGAGGCCGGCGGCGTCACCTACCCGCCCGGAAGCTGGATCGTCCAGGCGCCCCCGGAGGTGGTGGCGGACGTGGCCGACCGCACCGGGCTCACCTTCACGGCCGTGGCCTCGTTGCCCGACGTCCGCCGCCACGTGGTGGACCTCCCCCGCCTCGCCCTCTACCACTCCTGGATCGATACCCAGGACGCCGGCTGGGCGCGCTACACCCTGGACCGGGAGAAGATCGAGTACACCTCCATCAATGACGACGACCTGAAGCGCGGCGGCCTCGGCGACCGCTTCGACGTGATCCTCTTCCCCGAGACCCGCGGCGCCTTCGCCGATCTCGTCCACGGGATCGATCCCGAACAGGGCCCCCTCGCCTATACGAAGACCTCCGAGTTCCCCAGCCATGGCGTGCCCGACGCCTCGGAGGACATCACCGGCGGCATGGGCTTCCAGGGATTGATGAACCTGGAGCGGTTCGTGCGCGGGGGCGGCGTGCTCGTGACCCTGGGCAACGCCGGCACGCTGGCGGTGGAGGGAGGCCTGGTCCGCAACGTCAACCGGGTTCCGCCGGGCGGATTCAACACCCCCGGCTCGGAGCTGCGCGCCAAGGTCCTCCGGCCGGAGCACCCCGTGGTCTACGGATATGAGGAGCTGACCAGCGTCTTCCGGGGCAACGGTCCCCTCTTCGACGTGCCCAGGCGCGAGCGCGCCCGGGTGGTGATGCAGTTCGGCACCAAGAAGCTGGAGGAGGACGAGGAGAAGAAGGACCCGGACGCCCAGGACCAGACCGTGGAGGTCGAGGAGGTCGACGTCGAGACGAGTCCGGAGACGGGCATGCCGCCACCCGCTCCCGCCGGGGAGCCGAAGAAGGAGGAGGAGAAGCCCAAAGAGGATCCGCGGCTCGTCCTCTCTGGCTTCGTCCGCGGCGAGGACGTGGTCAACGGCAAGCCGGCGATCCTCGACGTCCCGGTGGGGAAGGGACGGATCATCCTCTTCGCCTTCAATCCCCTCCACCGATACCTGACCCACTCGGATTTCCGGCTGGTGTGGAACGTGATCCTCAACTGGAACGATCTGCTGTAGGGACGTTCCATGGCCGCCGATCCGCCCGCCCCGCAGGCCGTTCCTGACGCTGCTTTCGACGCCGCCCCGGCCCGCGGCGGCGCACCTCTGGTGGCCGCCGGCATCCTCTCCTCGCGGATCGTCGGGCTGCTGCGCACGGCGGCGTTCGCCCACTACTTCGGGGTGGGGCCGCACGTGGATGTGCTCAGCATGGCCCTGCGGGCGCCGAACTTCCTGCAGAACCTCCTGGGGGAGGGGACGCTCTCGGCGGCGTTCATCCCGATCTACTCCCGTCTCATCCACGAGGGCCGCCGCGAGGAGGCCGGGCGCTTCGCCGGCGCTGTCTTCGGGCTCCTGGCGGCCACGGCGGGAGGGCTGGCGCTCCTCGGCGTGATCTTCGCCAGGCCCATCACCAGCGTGCTCGCCATGGGGTTCCTTGGCGACGCGAAGAACACCGTCGTGGACCGCTTCGACCTGACGGTGACGGCGGTGCGCATCATCTTTCCCATGACCGCCTTCCTGGTCCTCTCGGCCTGGGCCCTGGGCGTGCTCAACAGCCACCGCCGGTTCTTCCTGCCGTACTTCGCGCCGGTCGCCTGGAACGCCGCGATCATCGCGGCCCTGGTGTGGGCGGGGCTCGGGCGGAGCGCCGGGGACCTGGATCGGCTGCTCTTCGCCGCCTGCTGGGGAGCGCTCGCCGGCGGGCTGCTCCAGTTCCTGGTGCAGCTCCCACAGGTGGCGCGGCTGATGCGCGGCTTCCGCCTCTCGGCCTCCACGCGGGTGCCGGGGGTGCGCGAGGCGCTGGGGGCGTTCGGGCCGGTGCTGGCCGGCCGCGGGGTGGTGCAGCTCGCGGGGTACCTGGACGTGTTCCTCGCGGGCTTCCTCGCGGCCGGGGCCGTGGGCGCCCTGGGGTACGCCCAGACGCTGTACCTCCTCCCCATCGGCCTGTTCGGGATGTCGATCGCCGCGGCCGAACTGCCGGAGATGTCCAGCCTCCGCCGCGAAGGGGGCGCGGAGGCCGTGGCCCGGGAGCTCCTCCCCCGCGTCCGGCGGTCGCTGCGCCAGATGGCCTTCCTCAACGTCCCCACGTTCCTCGGCTACCTGGTGTTCGGATTCCTCCTCGTCGGCGTCCTCTTCCGGCGGGGCAACTTCGGCGAGCAGGACAACTGGCTGGTCTACCTCGTGCTCTGCGGCTACACGCTGGGGCTCCTGGCGAGCACGTCGTCGCGGCTCCTCCAGAACACCTTCTACGCCCTGGGGGAGACCCGCGCTCCGGCCCGGATCGCGGCGACCCGTGTCGCCGTCTCGGCGGCCGTGGGAGGGGTGCTCATGGTGCTGCTGGACCGGGTCTCCGTCCCCTCGATCGTAGAGGTCCGCACCGACGAGGTCCCGCTCTACCTCGGCGCGGTCGGCCTGGCCCTGGCGTCCGGAGTCGGCGCCTGGCTCGAGCTCCTGCTGCTGCGTGGGGCCCTCGCCCGGCGGGCCCCCGGGCAGTTCCTTCCAGCGCGGGAGATGGCGAAGATGCTCGGGCTCGCCTTGGCCGCCAGCGTTCCCGCCGGGCTCCTCTGGTGGTTGCTGCCGCCGCTTCCGGTGCTCGTCCGCGGTCTGCTCGTGGTGGGCTCCTATGGAGTCGTCTACCTGCTGCTCGCCCGGCTCGTCCTCCCCGAGGAGCTGGGTGTCTGGATCGGCCGGTTCGGGAGGCGCCTGGGGCGGCGGTGATCGAGGTCGAGGCAGATTTTTTGCATCAGAATTCAACTCCTGATCAGGGAGGTGCTCGATCCCCGTGTCGTCTGAAGTCAGTCCGCAAAGTTTAGGGGAAAATGCGCGAGAGCGCCGTCGGAGATCCGGGGGAGAGGCCCTCGGGGCGGCCCGGCGGCGTGCCGAGCGGCAGACCGAGCGCCTGCGGCTCCTGTCGGACGTGGCGGCGCAGCTTCTCGTCCACGATCGGCCACGCGACCTGCTCGCGACCCTTTTCGACCGGATCGCAGCCCACCTGGGCCTCGAGGTCTATTTCAATTTCCTGGTCAGCCCCGACGGGAGCCACCTGATCCTGGCCTCCTGCGCGGGCGTTCCGGGGGACCGCATCCCCGGGCTGCAGCGGCTCGACTTCGGGCAGGCGGTCTGCGGTACGGTCGCCCGTGACCGGACAGGGATGACGGTCGAGGACGTCTCGTCCCGCGACGACCAGATGACTGCCCTGATCCGCGAGTTCGGGATCACCGCGTACGCCTGCTATCCGCTCCTGGCGAACGAGCGGCTGATCGGGACACTCTCTTTTGGGACCCGGCAGAGGGGGCGCTTCCAGCCTGACGAGATCGAGTTTCTCCGGACGATCTCCGACCAGGTCGCCGTTGTCCTGGAGCGCTCGCGGCTGATGGCGGAGCTCACGGAGCGGGAGCGGGAGGCACGGGAGGCGCGCGAGGTCGCGGAGGCGGCCAGCCGGACCAAGGACGAGTTCCTGGCGACCCTCAGCCACGAGCTGCGCACCCCTCTGACGCCCGTCCTGCTGTCCGTCCAGGCGCTGGAGAACGATCCGCGGCTCCCGGCCGAGCTCCGCCCGGAGCTCGAGCGGATGCGCAGGAACGTCGTGCTGGAGGCGCGCCTCATCGACGACCTCCTGGACCTGACGCGGATCGCCCGGGGCAAGGTCCGGCTCCACCCCGAGGTGGTGGACGCCCATGCGCTGCTCGAGCGCGGCGTCGAGACCTGCATCGACCCGGGGCGGGGACCGCGCCCCACCCCGCGGC
>DASQEB010000533.1:0-13312 GCA_035633875.1 Thermoanaerobaculia bacterium | reverse complement strand
GTGTGGGTGGAGATCGGCGGCTCGGGCCCCTTGGCCGAGGGCCCGCGGGCCGTGGCGGACAACCTGGCCTACATGATCTACACGTCGGGCTCGACGGGCCGGCCCAAGGGGGTCGCGATCAAGCACCGGAGCGCCGCCGCTCTCCTCGCGTGGGCGGAGCGGGTGTTCGGGGCGGAGGAGCTGTCGGGCGTTCTGGCTTCGACCTCGATCACCTTCGACCTTGCCGTCTTCGAGCTGTTCCTGCCGCTCTCCACGGGCGGCCGGGTGATCCTGGCCGACAACGCGCTGGCCCTGCCCGAGTTGGCCGCCGCGGGCGAGGTGCGGCTGATCAACACCGTGCCCTCGGCGATCTCCGAGCTGGTGCGGCTGGGGGCCTTGCCCGAGTCGGTGCGCACGGTCAACCTGGCCGGCGAGCCGCTCAAGCGGTCGCTGGTGGAGCGCATCCATGCCCTGCCCCACGTCGAGAAGGTCTATAACCTCTACGGTCCCTCGGAGGATACGACCTACTCGACCTTCGTCCGGGTGCCGCGGAGGACGCAGCGGGAGCCCACGATCGGAGTTCCCATCGCGGGCACCTGGTCCTACGTGCTGGATCGTGATCTGCGCCCGCTGCCGATGGGCGTTCCGGGCGAGCTGTGCCTGGCTGGAGAAGGGCTGGCGCGTGGGTATCTGAACCGGCCGGAGCTGACGGCCGCGAGCTTCGTGCCCGACCCCTTCGGCGGGAGAGGCGAGCGGCTCTACCGCACCGGAGACCTGGTGCGGTGGCTGCCGGGTGGCGAGCTGGAGTTCCTGGGACGGATCGATCATCAGGTCAAAATCCGGGGCTTCCGCATCGAGCCGGGAGAGGTCGAGACGGCTCTCCTGAGCCATGCCGCCGTGCGCGAAGCGGCCGTCCTGGCGCTCGGCGACGGTCCGGAGCGGCGGCTCGTAGCCTATGTATCCGCGGAGGCCGGACCGGCCGACCTGCGGGCCTGGCTGGAGGGCCGGCTGCCGGCCTACATGGTCCCCTCCGCTTGGGTGATCCTCCCGGCCCTCCCGAGGACTCCCAACGGCAAGGTGGACCGCAAGGCGCTCGCCCGGATCGAGCCGGAGCGGGAAACGGGCGCGGCCTCGGCCGTGCGGCTCGGTCCAGTCGAGGAGCTGCTCGCCGGGATCTGGTCGGAAGTGCTGAAGACGCATGCGGTGGGAGCCCAGGACGACTTCTTCGCTCTGGGCGGCCACTCGCTGCTCGCCACCAGGGTGGTGTCGCGGGTGCGCGAGGTCTTTGGCGCCGAGCTGCCGCTGCGGGCTATCTTCGAGGCCCCCACCGTCGTGAGATTGGCCGAGCGGTTGCGAGCCGAGAGCCATGCCGCGGCACCGCCCATCGCAACGCGGCGTAGGGAAGGCGCTCCGCCCGCCTCCTTCGCCCAGGAGAGGCTCTGGTTCCTGGACCAGCTCGGCGACGAGCGGGCCTCGTACAACATTCCGGTCGCGCTCGCGCTGCGCGGTCCGCTCGATACCGCCGCGCTCGCGGCGGCTCTCGACGAGATGGTCCGCCGGCACGAGGCGTTGCGCACCACCTTCGCGAGCGAGGAAGGCCGGGTGGTGCAGGTGATCGCCCCGTCGCTGTGCCTGCCACTGCCTGTCGTGGACCTCGAAGGGAGCTCCGGAGAGGTCTGGCGGCTGGCCCGGGAGGAGGCCGGAAGGCTGTTCGATCTCTCGCGCGGGCCGCTGCTGCGGACGACCCTTCTCCGGCTCGGGAGCGAGGAGCACCTGCTGCTGCTGACGATGCACCACATCGTCTCGGACGGCTGGTCGATCGGGGTGCTGCTGCGCGAGTTGTCAATCCTCTACGACGGCTTCCCTCTGCCAGAGCTGCCGGTCCAGTACGCGGACTTCGCGGTCTGGCAGCGGGAGTGGCTGGCGGGCGAGGTCCTGGAGACCCAGCTCGGCTACTGGAAGCGGCGGCTGGCCGGAGCCCCGGCCGTGCTGGACCTGCCGGCGGACCGGCCGCGGCCGGCGGTGCGCAGCGCCGAGGGCGGCCAGCTCTCCGCCGGGCTCTCCTGCGAGCTGTCGGAAGACCTCGACCGGCTCGTCCGCCGGCGGGGGGCAACGCTCTTCATGGTTCTGCTCGCGGCCTTTCAGGGGCTGCTCTACCGGCTGACCGGTCAGGAGGACCTGACCGTGGGCTCGCCGGTGGCCAACCGCAACCGGGCCGAGACCGAGGGGCTGATCGGGTTCTTCGTCAATACCCTGGTGCTGCGGGGCGACCTGTCCGGAGATCCGAGCTTCGGCGAGCTGTTGGCGCGGACGCGGGAATCGGCGCTCGGGGCCTATGCGCACCAGGACCTGCCGTTCGAGAAGCTGGTGGCCGAGATCCAGCCGGAGCGGGACCTCGCCCACTCGCCGCTGTTCCAGGTGATGCTCATCGTCCAGAACCTGCCCGGCGCGGCGCGGGAGGGTTGGCAGCTCTCGGTGCCCCCGAAAGGGCAGGGGACGGCCAAGTACGACCTGACGCTCTCCTTCGGAGCCGCGGAAGGGCGGCGCATCGTCCAGGCCGAGTACCGCCGCGACCTGTTCGACGCCCCCACGATCGACCGCCTGCTGGGCCATTTCACGACCCTGCTCGCGGCAGCGGTGGCCGAGCCGGAGCGGCGGCTCGCGGAGCTGCCTCTGTTCACGAAGCGGGAGCTCCAGCAACTCCTGTTCGAGTGGAACGATACCGGCGGCGTGACGGATCCGGCCGTCTGTCTGCACGAGCGATTCGAGGCGCAGGTGGACCGCACACCCGAGGCCGAGGCGCTGGTCTGCGGCGAGGAGCGGCTGACCTACGCCGGGCTGGATCGGAGAGCGAACCGGCTGGCGCGCCGGCTGCGCCGACTTGGCGTGGGGCCGGAGGTGCGGGTGGGCGTCGCCCTCCCGAGGACGGCCGAGCTGGTTGTGGGCCTGCTCGCGATCCTGAAGGCGGGCGGCGCCTACGTGCCGCTCGATCCAGCCTATCCGCGGGAGCACTTAACGATGATCCTGGAGGACGCCCGGGCGGGCCTCGTGCTGACCCCGGAGAGCCTGCCGGATCTCACGCCGGAGAGCTCCGATGAGCGGCTGGGGAGGACCGCCAGTCCCGGAAACCTGGCCTACCTGATCTACACCTCGGGCTCCACAGGCCGGCCCAAGGGGGTCGCGATCGAGCACCGCAGCGCCGCCGCTCTCCTCGCCTGGGCGGAGCAGGTCTTCGGGTTGGAAGAGCTGGCGGGCGTCCTGGCCTCGACCTCGATCACCTTCGATCTCTCCGTCTTCGAGCTGTTCCTGCCGCTCGCCACGGGCGGCCGGGTGATCCTGGCCGACCACGCGCTGGCCCTGCCCGAGCTGGCCGCAGCCGGCGAGGTGCGGCTGATCAACACCGTGCCCTCGGCGATCTCCGAGCTGGTGCGGCTAGGAGCCGTGCCGCCTTCGGTGCGCACGGTCAATCTGGCCGGCGAGCCGCTCAAGCGGGCGCTGGTGGAGCGCATCTACGCCCTCCCTCATGTCGAGAGCGTCTACAACCTCTACGGCCCCTCGGAGGACACGACCTACTCGACCGTCGTCCGGGTGCCACAGGGGACGCAGCGGGAGCCGACGATCGGCGTTCCCGTCGCGGGCACCCGATCCTACGTGCTGGATCGTGACCTTTGCCCGCTGCCGGTCGGTGTTCCGGGCGAGCTGTGCCTGGCGGGCGAAGGTCTGGCGCGGGGGTATCTCGACCGGCCGGAGCTGACGGCGGCGAGCTTCGTGCCCGACCCGTTCGGCGGGAGAGGCGAGCGGCTCTACCGCACTGGGGACCTGGCAAGATGGCTGCCGAGCGGAGAGCTGGAGTTTCTGGGAAGGATCGACCAGCAGGTCAAAATCCGAGGCTTCCGCATCGAGCCCGGAGAGGTCGAGGCGGCGCTGCTGGCCCATGGCGCGGTGCGCGAAGCGGCTGTGCTGGCGCTCGGTGAAGGCTCGGAGCGGCGGCTCGCGGCCTACGTCGCCGCGGAGGCCGGAGTGGCCGACCTGCGGGCTTGGCTGGAGGGCCGGCTGCCGGCGTACATGATCCCCTCGGCCTGGGTGGTCCTCGTGGCCTTGCCGCGGACCCCCAACGGCAAAGTGGACCGCAAGGCGCTCACCCGGATCGAGCCCGAGAGGGAGGCGGGGCACGCGTCGGCCGCGCCGCTCGGCCCGGTCGAGGAGCTGCTCGCCGGGATCTGGTGCGAGGTGCTCGGCCGTGACTCGGTGGCTGTCCAGGACGATTTCTTCCACCTGGGTGGGCACTCTCTCCTCGCCACCCGGGTGGTGTCGCGGGTGCGCGAGGTCTTCGACGCTGAGCTGCCGCTGCGCTCCCTCTTCGAGGCTCCGACTCTGGCGGCACTGGCCGCACGGATCGAGGCGGCGAAGCGGGAGGGGGCAGGGCTCCAGGCGCCGCCGATCCGGCCGGTGCCGCGGGATGTCGAGCTCCGGGCCTCCTTCGCTCAGGAGCGGCTCTGGTTCCTCGACCGTTTCGGTACCGACCGCGCGTCGTACAACCTGCCGGCCGTCCTGCGCCTGCGGGGCCGCCTCGGCGTACCGGCCCTTGCCGCCGGCCTCCGCGAGATCGTGCGGCGCCACGAGTCGTTGCGCACCTGTTTTGTGGTGACGGCCGGGGCGGAGCCGTGGGTCTTCCAGCGGATCTCTCCGCCGCCCGGGCTGTTGTTGCCGATCGTGGATCTGGGAGACCTGCCCGGGCTGGAGCGCGAGGCCGAGGCCGGGCGGCTTGCCCGCGAGGAGGCCCGGCGGCTTTTCGACCTGTCGCGCGGACCGCTGTTCCGGGTCACCCTGGTGCGGCTTACGACGGAGGAGCACGCCCTCCTCCTCTCCATGCACCACGTGATCTCGGACGGCTGGTCCCTGGGCGTGCTTCTGCGCGAGCTTTCAGCCCTCTACAAGGCTTTTGGGAAGGGGCTCTCCTCACCGCTGCCGGAGCTGCCGGTCCAGTACGCCGACTTCGCCGTCTGGCAGCGGAGCTGGCTTGCCGGCGAGGTGCTCGCGACCCAGCTCGGCTACTGGCGCGAGCGGCTGGCCGGAGCGCCGGCCGTGCTCGAGCTGCCGGCCGACCGGCCGCGGGCGGCGGTACAGAGCGCCCGTGGCAGCCAACTCGGCTGCTCGCTCCCGTTGGAGCTGACGGAGGACCTGCGGACCCTCGTCCACCAGCGGGGAGTGACGCTGTTCATGGCCCTCCTCGCCGGCTTCCAGGCTCTGCTGGGGCGCCTGACCGGCCGCAGCGACGTGCCGGTGGGCACGCCGATCGCCAACCGCAACCGGACCGAGACCGAGGGGCTGATCGGTTTCTTTGTGAACACCCTGGTGTTGCGCGGCAACCTGGAGGGGGATCCGAGCTTCGCCGGGCTGCTCGGTCGCGCGCGGGAGGCGACGCTCGGCGCCTATGCCCACCAGGACCTCCCCTTCGAGAAGCTGGTCGAGGAGCTCCAGCCGGAGCGCTCCCTCGCGCACTCTCCTCTCTTCCAGGTGATGCTCATGCTTCAGAACGCCCCGCTGGAGAGCCCGGAGCTGCCGGGTTTGGCCGCGGTTCTCGCCGCGCCCGACACGGGGACGACCAAGTTCGACCTGCGCCTCGCGCTGACCGAGCGGGCCGAAGGCCTCCTCGGGAGCGTGGTCTACAACCGCGACCTCTTCGACGCCACGACCGTGAAGCGGCTGGCCGGCCACTACGAGGCTCTGCTGGCGGCCGCGTTGTCCCGCCCGGAGGCGCCGCTCTCCGAGCTGCCGCTGCTCCACCCTGCCGAGAGCCAGCAGCTCCTCCTCGAATGGAACGACACGGTCGCGGAGTACCTCCTGGAGCTGCCTCTTCACGCCTGGATCGAGGCCCAGGCCGAGCGCACCCCGGAGGCCGTGGCTCTCACCTTCGAAGGCGAGAGCCTGACCTACCGGGAGCTCGACGAGCGGGCCAACCGCCTGGCAAACTATCTGCGCCGCCTGGGCGCCGGCCCGGAAGCCCGGATCGGCATCGCGGTGGAGCGCTCGCTGGAGCTGGTCGTGGGCCTCCTCGGCATCCTCAAGGCCGGGGCCGCTTACGTGCCTCTCGATCCCTCCTACCCGCGCGAGCGTCTGGCCTTCATGCTGGAGGACTCCCAGGAGGATGCGGCCCTTCCGGTGCTGCTGACCCAGGAGCGGTTGGCGGCGAGCCTGCCCCCGCACCGCGGCCGGGCCCTACGCCTCGACGCGGATCAGGCGGAGATCGCCAGGGAGAGCTGCGAGGCTCCGGCCGTGGAGGTCCTGCCGGAGCACCCGGCCTACGTGATCTACACTTCGGGCTCGACGGGCCGTCCCAAGGGGGCGGTCAACACCCACCGGGCGATCGTCAACCGGCTGTTGTGGATGCAGGAGGCCTACGGCCTCGAAGCCGGGGACGCGGTGCTGCAGAAGACCCCGTTCAGCCTCGACGTGTCGGTGTGGGAATTCTTCTGGCCGCTGATGATGGGAGCGCGCCTGGTGGTGGCCCGCCCGGGAGGCCACCAGGACAGCGCCTATCTCGCGGAGCTGATAAGGCGCGAAGAGGTCACGACGCTCCACTTCGTGCCCTCGATGCTGCAGGTGTTCCTGGAGCAGCCGGGGGTGGAGCGCTGCCTCTCGCTGCGGCGGGTGATCTGCAGCGGCGAGGCCCTGCCGTACGAGCTGCAGCAGCGGTTCTTCGCCCGGCTGGGATTCGCAGGCCTCCACAACCTCTACGGACCGACCGAGGCAGCGGTGGACGTGACCTTCTGGCCGTGCCGGCCGGGGGGAGCGCGCGCAGTGGTGCCGATCGGCCGTCCGATCGCCAACCTGCGCATCCACCTGCTGGACGCGAGCCTCCGTCCGGTGCCAACCGGAGTGGCGGGGGAGCTCCACATCGGAGGGGTGGGCCTGGCCCGCGGGTACCTGAACCGGCCGTCGCTGACGGCGGAGCGGTTCGTCCCCGATCCCCTGGGCAAGCCGGGAGGGCGGCTGTACAGGACCGGGGATCTGGCGCGCCACCTGCCGGACGGCGGGATCGAGTTCCTGGGGCGGATCGACCACCAGGTCAAGGTCCGGGGCTTCCGCATCGAGCTGGGGGAGATCGAGGCGGCGCTCGCGGCCCACCCGGGGGTGAAGGAGGCGGTGGTGCTGGCGCGGGAGGACCGGCCGGGAGACAAGCGGCTGGTGGCCTATCTGACCGCCGAGGGGGAGGAGACGCCGGA
Source organism: Thermoanaerobaculia bacterium (assembly GCA_035633875.1). Classification (GTDB taxonomy): domain Bacteria; phylum Acidobacteriota; class Thermoanaerobaculia; order Multivoradales; family UBA5704; genus DATARR01. Next base: position 6,107 of record DASQEB010000533.1, on the reverse strand, counting down.
CATCGCCGAGCTGCGGCGGCTCCTGTCGTCCTCCTTGCCCGAGTACATGGTTCCGGCCGCGTTCGTGGTGCTTCCCGCGCTCCCGCTGTCGCCCAACGGCAAGGTGGATCGCCGGGCGCTGCCCGCGCCGGAGGCGGCCGCGCCGGCCGAGAGCGAGATCGTGGCGCCGCGAACGGCCCTGGAGAGGTATCTGGCCGAGCTGTGGCGGGCGCCGCTCACGTCGGACCCGGTCGGCATCCACGACGACTTCTTCGCGCTGGGAGGCAACTCGATCACCGGGGCGATGCTGATCAACCAGCTCCAGGAAAAGCTGGGAGAGATCGTGCACGTGGTGGTCCTCTTCGACGCCCCGACGGTCGAGCGCATGGCGGGCTACCTGATCGAGAACCACTCTGAGGCCGTGGCGCGGTTGTGGGGTCCCGAGAGCCTGGGGGAGAGGGCCGCCGCTCCGCGGGTCGAACAGGTGGACGCCGGCAAGGTGGCGCAGATCCGTGAGCTGATCCGGCCGCTGCCCCGGCGGGACCTCGCCGGAGTCCCCGAGCCGAGGAACGGCCCGGCGGTCTTCGTTCTCGCGCCGCCGCGCTCGGGCACGACCCTGCTGCGGGTGATGCTCGGGGGCCACCCGCGGCTCTTCGCGCCGCCGGAGCTGGAGCTTCTGTCGCATGGCTCGATGGCCGAGCGGCGGGTCGCCTACACGGGGCGCGACAGCTTCTGGCTGGAGGGGCTGCTGCGCGCCGTCATGGAGCTTCGCGGCTGCGGCCCCGAGGAGGCCGCGCGCCTCGTGGCCCGCTGGGAAGAGGAGGACTGGACCGTGCGGCGGGTCTATGGCCAGCTCCAGGAGTGGCTCGGCGAGCGGATCCTGGTGGAGAAGACCCCCTCCTACGCCTTCGACCTGGCCGTCCTGCGGCGCGCGGAGGAGGATTTCGAGGGCGCCCTCTACGTCCACCTGCTGCGCCACCCCGGCGGCATGATCCGCTCTTTCGAGGAGGCCAGGCTCGACCGGATCTTCTTCCGCCAGCCCCACCCGTTCACGCGGCGCGAGCTGGCCGAGCTGCTCTGGGTGATCAGCCAGGAGAACATCCAGCGCTTCTTCGAGGAGATCCCGGAGCACCGCTGCTACCGCCTCCGCTTCGAGGACCTGGTGCGCGAGCCGGAGCCGCTTCTGCGGGAGCTCTGCGGCTTCCTCGGTCTGGACTTCCATCCCGCAATGCTCCGCCCCTACGAGGACCAGTCGCGCCGGATGACCGACGGCCTCCACGCCGAGTCCCGGATGCTGGGAGACGTCAAGTTCCACACCCACTCCGGGATCGACGCGGGCGCGGCCGAACGCTGGCGGGAGGGCTTCGGGGAGGACCTCCTGGGCGACCCCACCGCGAGACTGGCCGCCGCGCTCGGCTACGAGGTCCCGGTCCGCGGCTCGGCCGCGATCCCACGCCGGGAGCGCCGGACCGGCGAGCCCGCGCCCCTCTCGTTCGCCCAGGAGCGGCTCTGGTTCCTGGGCCAGTTCGATCCGGACAGCTCCTTCTACAACATCACGACCGCCTTGAACCTGGCCGGCCGGCTGGACGTTCGTGCCCTGGCTCGGAGCCTCTCCGAGATCAGGCGGCGCCACACGGTCCTGCGCACCGTTTTCACCGCCACCCCTGCGGGGCCGGTCCAGGTGGCCGGCGGCCTGCCCGCCCTGGGGATGCCGGTGGTTGACCTGGGAGGCCTCCCGCCCCCGGTCGCGGATGCCGAGGGGCGGAGGCTCGCGAGAGAGGAGGGGCATGGGCCTTTCGACCTCGCCGCGGGCCCGGTGCTGCGCACGCTCCTGGTGCGGCTGGCGCCCGAGGAGCACGCCCTCGTTGTCACCGTGCACCACATCGCGGCGGACGGCTGGTCCACGGGGCTCCTCTCTTCCGAGCTCGCGGCTCTCTACGGGGCATTCTGCGAGGGTCTCCCCTCGCCGTTGCCGGAGCTGCCGGTCCAGTACGCCGACTTCGCGCTCTGGCAGCGCGAGCGACTGAGCGGGGCGGGGCTCGCGGAGCAGATCGCCTGGTGGCGGGAGGCGCTCGCCGGCGCTCCCTCGCTCATCCATCTCCCCACGGACCGCCCGCGGCCGGCCGTCCAGCGCTTCCGCGGCGGGCAGGTGAGCGTCCTCCTCCCGGAGGACCTCTCGAGCGAGCTCCCCGCCCTCGGACGCCAGCACGGGGCCACTCTGTTCATGACCCTGCTGGCGGCCTTCCAGGCCCTGCTCTGCCGCCTCTCGGGACAGGAGGAGGTCCTCGTCGGCTCACCGCTCGCCGGGCGGAGCTGGCCGGAGACCGAAAAGCTGATCGGGCTCTTCGTCAACACCCTGGTCCTCCGCGGCGACCTGCGGGGCGACCCGTGCTTGCGCGAGATTCTGGCCCGGACCCGCCGGACCGTCCTGGGCGCCTTTTCCTACCAGGAGGTGCCCTTCGAGAAGCTCGTCGAAGAGCTGCAGCCGGAGCGCAGCCTCACCCACTCGCCGCTCTTCCAGGTGATGTTCGCCCTGCAGAACATCCCGCGCCGGAAGATCGAGCTACCGGAGCTGCGGATCACCGCCTACCGCGCCGGGGGCGGGACGGCCAAGTTCGACCTGAATCTGCTCCTCGGCGAGGCGGACGGGCGTCTGTTCGGCACGCTCGAATACAACTCCGACCTCTTCGACCGCACCACGGCGGTCCGCCTGACCGGCGAATTCGAGACGCTCCTCCGCGGTCTGGCGACCGATCCGGAGCGGCGACTCTCGGACCTCCCCCTGGTCTCCGAGGCGGACCGCCACCAGATCCTCCTGGAGTGGAACGACACCGCGGCTCCCTTCCCGCGCGACCTCTGCCTCCACCAGCCCTTCGAGGCCCGGGCCGCGGCGGCGCCGGACGCCCTGGCGGTGATCTTCGAGAACCAGCGGCTGACTTACGGCGAGCTCGACCGCCGGGCCAACCGGCTCGCGCACCTCCTCCGTTCGCTCGGCGTCGGGCCTGGCCGCCTCGTCGCGGTCCACCTGGAGCGCTCGGCCGAGATGCTGGTCGCCGAGCTCGGCATCCACAAGGCCGGCGGGGCGTACGTGCCGGTCGAGGTGAGCTGGCCGCTCGACCGCCTCTGGTACATCCTGACGAGCGAGGGGATCGCCCACGCCGTCACCCACGCCGGGCGGCTCGCGGTACTTCACGAGATGCCGCAGGTGACCTCGCTCGCGCACGTCGTCTGCCTCGACGAGCCGGGGGAGGCGCCGCCCGCCCTCCCGGCGGCCCTCTGGGGCCCCGCGCATCTGCGCGGGATGCCGGAGGGGGCTCCGCCGCCCGCGGCCGGCCCGGACGACCTGGCCTACATCATCTTCACCTCGGGGTCGACCGGCCGGCCCAAGGGGGTGATGGTCCGCCACCGCCCGGCCGTGAACCTCGTCCACTGGGTCAACCGCCGCTTCCGGGTCGGCCCCTCGGACACCCTGCTGTTCGTCACCGCCCTGTCGTTCGACCTGTCGGTCTACGACGTCTTCGGCATTCTGGCCGCCGGCGGCACCGTGCGCATCGCGAGCGGCCCGGAGCTGCGCGATCCGGAGGGGCTGGTGCGCCTCCTCCTGCACGAGCCGATCACCTTCTGGGATTCGGCGCCGGCCGCCCTGCAGCAGCTCGTACGCTGGCTCCCTCCGGGGCCGCAACCGGCGGCGCTGAGGCTCGTCTTCAACTCCGGGGACTGGATCCCCGTGACGCTCCCCGACCGGGTGCGCGAGACCTTCCCCGCGGCGGAGTTCGTCAGCCTGGGCGGCGCGACCGAGGCCACGATCTGGTCCAACTTCTTCCCGGTCGCCCAGGTCCCCCCCTCCTGGGTGAGCATCCCCTACGGCCGGCCGATCGAAAACGCCCGCTATCACGTACTCGACGCCGGCCTGCTCCCCTGTCCGGTCGGCGTCCCCGGGGACCTCTACATCGCGGGCGAGTGCCTCTCGACCGGCTACTCCGGCTCGCCCGAGGTGACCGCCGACAAGTACGTCCCCGATCCGTTCGGCGGGGAGCCCGGGGCGCGGCTCTACCGCACCGGCGACCGGGCCCGGGACTGGCCGGACGGCAACCTGGAGTTCCTGGGCCGGGTGGACACCCAGGTCAAGGTGCGCGGGTTCCGCGTCGAGCTCGGGGAGATCGAGTCCGTGCTGGCGTCCCATCCGGCCGTGCGCGAGGCGGTGGTGCTCGCCCGCGAGGACTCTCCGGGAGACACGCGGCTGGTGGCCTACGTGATGCCGGACGGCGAGCCGCCCGCGCCGCTCGAGCTGCGCCGCTTCGCCCAGGCGAGGCTCCCCGAGTACATGGTCCCGGGGGCCTTTGTCCTCCGCGAGAGCTGGCCTCTCTCGCCCACCGGCAAGCTGGACCGGAAGGCCCTGCCGCCGCCCGAGAGCGTGTCCGCCAGGCCCGCGGCCCCGGCGCCGCCGCACACCGAGCTGGAGCGGACGATCGCGGAGATCTGGAAGGAGGTCCTGGGGGTCGGCGAGATCGGCACGCGCGACAACTTCTTCGACGCCGGGGGGCATTCGCTGCTCATGGCCCGCGTCCACGCGCGGCTGGAGGAGGCGCTCGGGCGCAAGGTGTCGATGGTCGACCTCTTCCAGTATCCGACGATCGGCGCGCTCGCCGCGCACCTGGTCCCCGCCACCGCTGCGGCGCCGCTTCCGGCCGCCGCCTCGAAGGTGGAGCCCCGGACCGGGAGCGTTGCCGTCGTAGGCCTCGCGGGCCGCTTCCCGGGAGCCGCGAGCGTCGACGAGCTCTGGCGCAACCTGCGGGACGAGGTGGAGTCGATCCGCTTCTTCACCGACGAAGAGCTGTGCGCCGCGGGCTACGGCCCGGAGATCGAGGACCCTCGCTTCGTCAAGGCCCGGGGCACGCTCGACGGGCCGGACCTCTTCGACGCCCCCTTCTTCGACTGCCCGCCGCGCGAGGCCCAGATCCTCGATCCCCAGCAGCGCGTCTTCCTCGAATGCGCCTGGACGGCGCTCGAAAACGCCGGCTACGGCTCCGCGGCCGGCCGCCCGCGGGTCGGCGTCTTCGCCGGGGTCTCCGAGAACACCTACGTGCTCAACCTGCTGTTCGACCCAGACCTGATCCGGTCGGTCGGCCGGCAGCAGATTTCGATCTCGAACAACCACGACTATCTGCCCACCCGGGTCTCCTACAAGCTGAACCTCCGGGGGCCGAGCGTGAACGTCCAGACGGCCTGCTCGACCTCGCTCGTCGCCGTCCATCTGGCCTGTGTGAGCCTGCTGCGCGAAGAGTGCGAGATCGCTCTGGCGGGAGGCGTGTCCGTCAAGCCCTACGAGGTGGGGGGGTACGTCTACCACGAGGGGGGGATCAACTCCCCCGACGGCCACACCCGCGCCTTCGACGCCGACGCCCAGGGGGTGGTGGGCGGCAGCGGCGCGGGGATCGTCGTCCTCAAACGGCTGGAGGACGCGCTGGCCGACGGCGACACGATCCGCGCGGTGATCCGCGGCTCGGCGATCAACAACGACGGCGCCGGCAAGGTCGGATTCACCGCTCCCAGCGTCGAAGGGCAGGCGGCGGTGATCCGGGAGGCGCACCGCGCCGCAGGAGTCTCCCCCGAGACCATCACCTACGTCGAAGCCCACGGCACCGCCACGCCCATGGGCGATCCGATCGAGGCCGCCGCCCTGATCCAGGCCTTCGGCGAGACCCCCGAGAAGAGCTTCTGTGCCCTGGGATCGGTCAAGACCAACCTTGGTCATCTGGACGCCGCGGCCGGCATCGCCGGCCTGATCAAGACCGTGCTCGCTCTGGAAAACCGGACGATCCCGGCGAGCCTCCACTTCGAGCGGCCCAACCCCAAAATTCCGTTCAATGGAAGCCCTTTCTACGTCAACGCCCGCACCGCTCCCTGGCCGGCGAACGGCCTGCCGCGCCGGGCGGGGGTGAGCTCCTTCGGCATCGGCGGGACGAACGCGCACGCCGTCCTGGAGGAGGCCCCCCTCCTTCCGGCGAGCGAGCCCTCCCGCCGGCCGGCGCGCCTGCTGGTGCTCTCCGCCAGGACGGAGTCCGCGCTCGATACCGCGACCGCCAACCTGGCAGAGCATCTGGAAAACCACCCTGACGTGTGCCTGG
>DASQEB010000532.1:0-8997 GCA_035633875.1 Thermoanaerobaculia bacterium | reverse complement strand
GGGTGAGGGCCCGGGGGCCGCGGCGCGGCCCCCGGGAAGCTGATCTACTTCGGGGAGGCGGGGACCGCCTTGGCGGCGGCGGGGCCCGTCTCCTCGAAGGCGATGTCCTTGCCTGCCACGTCCGGGCGGGGCTTCCAGTCGAGCGAGTAGTACTCGCCGCGGTCGCGGGCCCAGGGATCGAAGGCGTTGACGACGTGCCGGAGCTCGGGGGTGAGCTCGGGAACGCTCCGCATCAGGACCCGCTTCAAGGGCGAGACCTCCACCTTGTGGCCGTTCGAGGGCTTGGGCTCGTACTGCTTCGCGCCCGGGCCGTTGTTGTTCACCCAACTGTAGCCGAGGGTCGAGTAGAACTCGGGCCGGAAGCTCGAGGTGAAGAAGCGGTCGCTGAACAGACGGCGGGAGGCGTTGAGGATGAAGACCTGGAATTGGGTCTCGGAGATCGCGAAGCCCCAGGGGCGGCGGAACTCGGCGAGCCAGCCCACGACCGTATCCACGTCCTCGATGTTGTCGACCATGGTGCCATTGGGTAAGCCCAGGCAGTCGTTGATCGGCGAGCCGTCGTCATTGACCTGGGAGGTGGTGATGACCTTGGAGGCGTCGCACTTGTGCTGGCCGTAGATCTCGCGCAGGGCGGTGACCATGTCCTGCTGGCGCTCCAGCTCGCTCTGCCCTTCCGGGGTCGATGTATCCAGGTGCTTGTCGATGAAGTCGTCGAAGCTCCTGAGCTGCTTCAGGCCGTACTGGCGGCGGAACTCGTTGAAGCGCGGCACGCCGTGCTCGCGGTCGCGCAGGAGGTCGAGCGCGGCCATGTCGATCTTGCCCTCGGGGTTGGACGGGCTCTGCAGCCGGGGCAGGGTGATGTTCTGCTGGAACTGGGCGTGGTTGCCGAGGGTGAGGAGGCCCAGGCGCTGCCGGCCCATGGAGAGGGCCCAGTTGGCGAGGCCCCGGTCGCGCATCGCCGTGGAGGCCTTGCCGCGGAAGGTCTCGATGACCGGGACCTTGGCGGTGATCGCGTTGGGATCGCTCCAGTCCCGGTACTCGATCAGGTCGGGCACCAGGGGGTGGAGACGATAGACGGTGACGAACTCCTCGGGGAAGTTGAACGGCGAGCCGAAGTGGTTGACGCCGCCGTTGACGTACTCGGGCGTGAGGCTCCAGCGGTCCTTCTTCGAGAACTTGGCGTAGTCGTGGCTGCCGGTCCCGACGATCCCGGGGCCGGAGGCGAAGACGGAGTACCACGCCGTGGCCTTGTCGCCGCTCTGCGACTGGTTGAGGTGGCGGACCACTCTCCCCAAGGCCCTGGAGACGAGCGGGTGGTCGCCGAACAGGCCGCTCCAGTTGGCGTTCATGGCGAGGAAGAGGGGCTCGTTGTAGAGGAGCTGGGGCGTCCACTCGATGGTGTGGATCTTGGCGATCATCGCCGACACCACCAGGCGGCCGACCTCGAAGAGCTCGTCGTCGGTCACGTCCTTGTAGGCGATCACCTTGGCGGGATTGGCGGGGTTGCGCAGGCCGCTGTCGTCGTCCGGCGCGGCCGCGGCCCGCGTGCGGAACTCGTCCACGAAGGCGTTGTGCTCGCGGGCGAAGACGTTGGTGTAGAAGCTCATGCCGATCGTCCAGTTGTCCGGGAAGCCCGTGGCCTCCTGGCCCGCCCACTGCGGGATCATGGGGTCGTTCGGCTGGAGCAGGGGGAGGTACCCCAGAGCCTCGCCGGCGCCGGGACGGTCGCCGATCTTTTCGAGCAGGAGCTTGGCCCTGTCGTTCGGGTCGCGCTTGACGCGCTTGCGCGAGGTCTCGTCGTAGCCGTAGATCTGCGAGGCGTCCCACCACGCGGTGTTCTTGTTGGCGGAGGTCTTGTAGGCCCGCTTGAGCTGGGGGTTGCCCTGCCTGTCGCTGAAGGTCGGGGGCGCATCGTCCTGGGCGATCAGGCCCTTGTCGATGCGGTCCTCGGGGCGGCAGCCGAGCTTCTTCGCCTGCTCGGGAGTGAGGGGCGTTTCGACTCCGTTGACCTTCTGCGAGACGCAGCCCAGGGGGATCATCTGCGACGGGTCGTTTTTCCCCTCCGACATGTGCGAGAACCAGTCATGGGTCATGAACTGGATCCAGAACGCCGCCAGCACGTTGAAGAAGGGGGCCTTCTGGTAGTCGCAATTGGCGTCCACGGGATTGCCCGGCAGCCCGAATCCCTGGTTGCACTTGTCGGGCTGGCTCTGCGCACGGGTGAAGAGCCGGCGGCTGATCACCGCCGGGTCCGGCGTCATGAGGCTGATGCGGTCGCCGTGCCGGTTGCGGGCGATCTGGTCGGGGCTCAAGTCCGGGAAGGTGGCCTCGAACTGGACGTTCCTGGCGAGCTGCGTGTTGGTCGAGCCCATCAGGGGGTTGAAGATGTCGTTGCAGATCCCGGTCAGGCTGCGGAAGCGGACCAGGTCGTTCCAGCACTGCTGCTTGCCGTCGCCCCCCACGGCCTGGTAGCTGGGGTGGTCCGCGGGCAGCCGCATCTCCGGCCAGGTCTTGATCGCCGGTCCGTCGGTCTTGTCGCGGCCCAGCGTGTAGTCCTTGTAGGTCCCGCTGTTGTCGAGGAGGTTGAACTTGACGAGCTCGATGCGCTGGTACTCGAGGTCGAGGAGAGCGCCGTCGACGCCCAGACCGTTGGGGGAGAGGTGCCCCATCCCCTTCTTGGTCGGGTGCCGGCTGTCGGGCCCGCCGGTCGCGTAGTAGTTCTGCCAGTCAAGCCAGGGCTCGTCGCGCGCCGCCACGGCCCTCTCGCCGCCGCGGCAGCTCGCCGTCTCCTTCCGAACCTTCCCCAGGAAGCGGTGGGCGCGGTCCTTGGCGATCGGCCGGAACCCTCCTTTTACGTAGGTGACGCAGTCTCTCGTTGCGGCAGAGCACCCCGAGAGGAGGAGCGCCAGCCCCATGGCCAGGCAATACGTCTTGGCTCTCATCAGATCAACTCCTTGTCAAAACTCTAAGTCCATTCCGTCCCGCTGATGGACGACTTCCCTCCCAGGTCGGTGCCGTGACACGGTCGAAAACACGAAACCGCGCTCGCGTGGGATCGCTACCCCGAGGTGCCCTTCCCCTCGCGCTGATGCATCGAGCGGTCATCCGGACCTCCTTGGAGACTTTCGTAAATTGTACCGCGTCTGACGAAGGGCTGCAAATCGAGCTTGGAGCATCCTGGCGAGCTCTGTGCAAACGGTGTGGCCGGAGGTGACCGATGGAGAGGTCGGAGGAGATCGGAGAAAAAGCCGGCCGGCTGGAGGCCTGGCTCGCCGGGGAGCGCCTGGACGTAGCGCTGCTCAGGACCCAGGCCAATTTCTCGTGGATGACCGGCGGGCGGTCCAACGCCATCGACCTGTCCCAGCCCCTCGGCGTGGCCACCCTGCTGGTGGCGCGGGGAGGCCGGCGCTGGGTGATCGCGGACGCGATCGAGATGGACCGCCTCCTCCGCGAGGAGCTGCCCGGCCAGTGGCGACCGGTGGAGATCCCGTGGGCGGAGGGGCAGGCGGATCCGGACCTCGCGGTGAAGAAGGCCCGCGAGGTGCTGGGAACCGGGGCGACCCTCGCCGCGGACTGGCCCGTGGGAGACGCGCGCGCCTGCCCGGACGAGATCCGGCGCCTGCGGTCCCGGCTCACCCCCGGGGAGATCGAGCGCCTGCGCGCTCTGGGACGGGACGCCGGGGAGGCCCTCGGGGAGGTCTGCCGAAATCTCCGGCCCGGCCTTTCCGAGGTGGAGATCGCCCGGCGGACCGCCACGGCCCTCGCCGACCGCGGCGCGGACCCCGTGGTCCTGCTGGTGGGGGCGGGGGAGCGCCTGGAGAGGTTCCGGCATCCCGTGCCGACCGCGCACCGGTGGGACCGGGGAGGCGTGATGGTGGTCGCCTGCCCCCGGCGGGAGGGGCTCACGGTGGCGCTCACCCGGATCGTCTGGGCGGGGCCGGTTCCGGAGGAGATCCGACGGCGAACGCAGGCTGCGGCCCGGGTCAACGCACGGCTCCTCGCGGCCACCCGCGCGGGGGTTCGGGCGAGCGAGCTGTTCGCGGTGGCCGCCCGGGCCTACGCGGAGCTCGGCTTTCCCCGGGAAGAGGAGAGGCACCATCAGGGGGGAGCCATCGGCTACCTTTCCCGCGATTGGATCGCCCATCCCGAGTCGACGGAAGTCGTCGAGAGCCCGCAGGCATTCGCCTGGAACCCGTCGATCACGGGCACCAAGGTGGAGGAGACCTGGATCGTCGACGGCGGCGAGGCCGAGGCGGTCACCTGCACGCCGGGCTGGCCCGGCCTCGAGGTCGAGGAGGATGGCAGGCTCTATAAGGTCCCCGATGTCGTCTCCACCGAGCACCTTGATCCCGCCAGGGTTTCTCGTCCGAAGACGATCTAGGGAGAGGGTAAACGATCCTCCCCGAATGTGTTCGAGGAAGGTTACTTCTGGCTGGTCAAAGTTACGGAGGTGCGACATAAGTGTAACGAGTAGAAGAACTTAGGCTTGCGTTCCGTGCCGGGAAGTCGATACATTTCCGGGCATGGGCATGTTCACCAATCTGGGGCGGACGCTCAGTCTCCTGCGTGAGCTACGGGGGAAGAGCCAGTCCCGCGTCGCTCGTGAAGCAGGGATCGGCAAGAGCCAGCTCTCGAAATACGAGAACGGCAAGGAGCTCCCCAAGCTGGATTCGCTGGAAAAGGTGCTGAACGCTCTCGAAGTGGGGCACTTCGAGTTCTTCTATACGCTCTATCTGGTCGACCGGCGCGCCGCGGGTCTGGCGCGGGCGGATCGTGAGCAGAGGGGGACGGCGGGCAGCCCGGCGGTGGAGATCCAGGACTGGATGTTCCCTCCCCTCCTGGACAGGAGCCCTCTCCTGGCGGAGGCGACCGATCAGGCCTTCTCCCAGGTCTTCACCGACCTCCTGCAGCTCTATCGCACGGTATTCGAGCAGATCGTGTTCACCGGCAGCACCCCCCGGACGAGCGGGGTCAACGCCCAGGGGCAGCCCCCTCCTCCCACCCCGCCACCTTGACAGCGAGCTCCTCCCAGCGCGCGGCGGCGAGCGCGCCGCCCAGATCGGCGTCCCCGCCGTAGCGGCGGTCCGGAATGCGGCGGCAGGGGACGCGGAAGGTGGTGGCGCCGGCGAGGGGGAACGGATCGAGGTGGAGGGTGCCGTCCCGGAGCTCCCCCTGGAGCCCGTGGCGCTCGAACGGCTGGCGCCAGCGATTGCAGGCGGCGAGGGAGAGGAGGTCCGCGACGTCGAGGAGCCGGTAGTCGGCGGCCACGGTCTCTTCCGGCACGCCGGTCTCCTCGAGGAGACCCCTCTCGAGCTCGTCCAGGTAATCCAGGAACGCCTGCCACTCCTCCTGCCCGCGGCGGTCGCCGTGGAGGCTCAGGGCGTGCCGGGTGATGAGCAGGGCGGCGTAGGGGTGCTCGCCGGCGAAGCGGGCGGTGCCCCGTTCCCAGATTTCGATCCGTTCCTCCCGGGGCATGGCGAGGAAGTCGAGGGGCCGGCCGGTCTCCGGATCGCAGCGTGGAGCGGCGTCCGCCTCGCGCCACCCATTGTCGTGCTCGCGGACGGCGAAGAGGATCTCGGCCCGCCGCGGATTGTCCGGCAGGCCGTGGGTCCGCCAGAGGGAGGTGAGCTCGCCCGAGAACCAGGCGTGGTCGGGCTGGGTGACGAGGGTGAGGGTGGAGCCTTCGGGGGTGACGAGCATGGGGAGGGAGATTGTACGCCCCCCGGAACCTCACCCCCTGTCCCCCTCTCCCATCGCCCTCCCTTCCCCCGGGAGAGGGGGAACGCCTCCGAACGGCATTGCCGAACGAATCCTTGGATCTCCAAGGAAAGGTTGCGAAGAGATCCCTCCGAAACAACCGACACCTGATGGGCCGGGTCCCCCCTCTCCCGGTCGGGGGGAGGGCGAGGGGAGAGGGGGACAGGGGGTGAGGTCGGGCGGGGGGCGCCTCACCCGGGCACATAGTAAGATCCGCCGCCATGAAAAAAATCAGCAAGGAGGACGCCCTCGAGTACCACGCGCGGGGACGCAAGGGTAAGATCCAGGTCCTCCCCACCAAGCCCACGATCACCCAGCGCGATCTGTCGCTCGCCTACAGCCCGGGGGTCGCCTGGCCCTGCAAGGAGATCGAGGCCGACCCGCTGCTGGCCTACGAGTACACCGCCAAGGGGAACCTGGTCGCGGTGATCAGCAACGGCACGGCGGTGCTCGGCCTGGGCAACATCGGGGCCCTCGCCGGCAAGCCGGTGATGGAGGGCAAGGGGGTCCTGTTCAAGCGGTTCGCGGACATCGACGTGTTCGACATCGAGATCGCAACCACGGACCCGGAGGAGCTCATCCGGACGGTCAAGCTCCTGGAGCCCACCTTCGGCGGCATCAACCTGGAGGACATCAGGTCCCCGGACTGCTTCGAGATCGAGACCCGCCTCAAGGCCGAGATGAGCATCCCGGTCTTCCACGACGACCAGCACGGCACGGCCATCATCTCGGGGGCGGCCCTCCTGAACGCCTTGGAACTGGTCGGCAAGCGGATCGGGGAGGCCCGCATCGTCTTCTCGGGAGCCGGGGCGGCAGCGCTCTCCTGCGCCCGGCTCTACGTCGAGCTGGGGGCCCGCAAGGAGAACATGATCCTCTGCGACACCCACGGGGTGGTCTACCGCGGCCGGACGGAGTCGATGGATCCCTACAAGGAAGAGTTCGCGACGGACGCCCCGGTCCGGAGCCTGGCCGAGGCTCTGAAGGGGGCGGACGTCTTCATCGGGCTTTCGGTGGGAGGGGTGGTCTCCCAGGACATGGTGCGCCCCATGGCCCGGGACCCGATCATCTTCGCCATGGCGAACCCCGACCCGGAGATCGGCTACGACGACGCCAGGGCCGCCCGGGAGGACGCCATCGTGGCCACGGGCCGCAGCGACTATCCGAACCAGGTCAACAACGTCCTGGGCTTCCCCTTCCTCTTCCGCGGGGCGCTCGACGTGCGGGCGACCGACATCAACGAGGAGATGAAGCTCGCCGCGGTCCACGCCCTGGCCGAGCTCGCCCGGGAGGACGTGCCGGACGGCGTGCTCAAGGCCTACGGTCTGGAGTCGCTCCGCTTCGGCCGCGAGTACCTGATCCCCAAGCCCCTGGATTACCGGGTGCTCCTCCGCGTGCCGCCTGCCGTGGCGAAGGCCGCCATGGAGAGCGGGGTGGCGCGGATCCCCATTCCCGACTTCGCCGCCTACCACCGCCGGCTCGAGACCCTCATCTCCCGCCGCCTGGAGCTGATGCGCGGCGTGCTCGACGCGGCCCGGCGCAGCCCGAAGCGGGTGGTCTTCCCCGAGGGGGAGCACGACAAGATCCTGCGCGCGGCCAAGATCCTGGTGGACGAGGGGATCGCCCACCCCATCCTCCTCGCCCGGCGGGAGGTCATCGCCGAGCGGCTGCGGGCCCTGGACCTGCCCGAGGACCGCGTGACCATCATCCACAACGAGAGCTCGGAGAAGTTCGAGGAGTACGCCTGCCGGTTCCACGAGAAGCGGCGGCGGGACGGCGTCACCCTGGCGGATGCCCGCAAGCGCATGCGCCTGCGCAACTGGTTCGGCACCATGATGGTCGAGACCGGGGACGCGGACGGGTTGATCTCCGGGCTCACCCAGGCCTACCCGGAGACGATCCGCCCGGCGCTCCAGATCATCGGCACCCGCAAGGGCGTCAAGCGGGTCTCCGGCGCCTATATCCTGATCCTCCAGGACCGCCTCTTCTTCCTGGCGGACACCACGGTGAACATCGACCCCACGCCGGAGGAGCTGGCGGAGATCGCCCGGCTCACCGTGGACCTCGCCCGCCGCTTTGGCGTGGTGCCGCGGGTGGCCATGCTCTCCTTCTCAAACTTCGGGTCCAACCAGCACCCGGCGGCGCGCAAGGTCCGCCGGGCGGTGGAGATCGTCCGCTCCCTCGATCCGGACCTGGAGGTGGACGGCGAGATGCAGGCGGACACGGCGGTCTTCGAGGAGATCCTCCAGGAGAGCTACCCCTGGAGCCGGCTCAGGAGCCCGGCCAACGTCCTGATCTTCCCCGAGCTGCAGTCGGCCAACACCGCCTACAAGCTGATCTGGCGGCTGGCCGGCGCCGAGGCCATCGGGCCGATCCTGCTGGGGATGGCCAGGCCCGTCCACGTGCTCCAGACCGGCCTCGAGGTGAGCGACATCGTGAACATGACGGCGATCTGCGTGACGGACGCCCAGGGTCTGGGGTGAGGGGATCTCTCGAAGCGGAGCGTTTCCTCTGCTACACTGGAGGCGACTCCGGTTTCCGAGAGCAACCCCAAGGAGGTAGAACAACCATGAAGCGTCTTTCCATTTTTGCCGTCTGTGCTGCCCTGCTGCTCGCCGTCGTCGCTGCGCCGGCCGTCACCAGCGCGGCTTCCAGCGAGAAGCCGCGGATCGCGGTGATCGAGTTCAAGAACAAGGCGGACAACCAGTGGTGGTATCAGGGCGGCGCCGAGGCGGCGCAGGACGTGTTCGTCACCGAGCTGGTCAAGAGCGGCAAGTTCCGGGTCGTTGAGCGCGAGCAGCTCCAGGCCCTGATGGCCGAGAAGAACCTCACCCTCTCCGGCGACGTCGACCCGTCGAGCGCGGTCCGGATCGGCAAGCTCCTCGGCGTCAATTACCTGCTCACCGGCGCGGTGACCGAGTACGGCGTGACGGAGAAGGGCGGGCACGCCCCCGGCATCCGGCGCCTGCCCGGCGTCTCGGCGGGCAAAAAGACCTTCGTTGCGGCGATGAACGCCCGCCTGATCGACACCTCCACGGGTGAGATCGTCTGGGCCGACGAGGCCCGCGGCGAGGAGGCCAGCGTGAAGGTGTTCGTCGGCGGCTTCGGCGGCGGCGTGGACGACGACCGGATGTTCGACAAGGTCCTCAAGCCGGTCATCCAGCAGCTCACGGCGAGCCTCAAGGCCGCCGACCTGTAATCCTCCCGCCGGTTTCCGATCCAAAGCAAAGAGAGAAAGAAGCC
>DASQEB010000531.1:0-10346 GCA_035633875.1 Thermoanaerobaculia bacterium | reverse complement strand
GGGAGAGGGCCGGGGTGAGGGGGGCGGGGGGCTCCGGCTTCTCCCGTTGCGATACCCTCCCTCTCATGGCGATCCCCTCCGCCACCGCCGTCACCCGGCTCCGTTCCTGGCTCGGGCTGGAGCGGAACATCGTGGCGATGCTCGCGGCGTTCCTCGTCCTCGGCATGGGGGAGGAGCTGTGGACGCGCTTCCTTCCCAAATATCTGGAGCTGCTGGGAGCCGGCGTCGGGGTGGTGGCGTTCTACGGCACCCTGAAGGACCTCCTCGACGCCCTCTATCCCTACCCCGGCGGCTGGCTCGCGGACCGGATCGGGCGGCGCTCGGCACTCATCGTCTTCGCCCTCCTGGCGATCGCCGGCTACGGCATCTATCTGGTCGCGCCGAGCTGGCCCTGGATACTGGCCGGGACGGTGCTGGTCATGGCCTGGAGCAGCCTCACCCTCCCGGCCATCTTTGCCGTGATCGGCGACAACCTCCCCCGGACCCGCCGCGCCACGGGCTTCGGCGTGCAGTCCATCCTCAAGCGGGTGCCGATCATCCTGGCGCCTCCCCTGGGCGGCGGGCTCATCGCGGCCTTCGGGCTCGCGGGGGGTGTGCGGGCCGGGCTCGCCGCCACCATCGTCCTGGCTCTCCTCGGGATCGCCATCCTCCGCCGCACCTACGTCGAGCCGGCCCGGCCGGAGCCCGACCAGGAGCGGATCGGCGGCCTCTGGCGCGCCATGGACCCGGGCCTCAAACGGCTGCTCGTCGCCGACTGCCTCGCCCGCTGGGCAGAGGGCATCCCCAAGGTCTTCGTCATCTTCTATGTGATCGACGTGCTCGGCGGCAGCGCCGTCGAGTTCGGCTGGCTGACGAGCCTCCAGATGATCACCGCCGCCCTGGTCTACATCCCCGTCGCCAAGATCTCCGACCGCCTGAACCGCAAACCCTTCGTGCTCCTCACCTTCGCCTTCTTCGCCCTGTTCCCCCTGGCGCTCGCCGGGGCCCGGGGCACGGCCGGGCTGGCGGCCGCCTTCGTCGTGGCCGGCCTGCGGGAGACGGGCGAGCCGGCCCGCAAGGCCCTGATCGTCGACCTCGCCCCAGACTGGGCGCGCGGCCGGGCCGTGGGGCTGTACTATCTGATCCGCGGCCTCGCCGTCTTCCCCGCCTCCCTCGTCGGAGGCTGGCTCTGGACCCTCGGCCCCCGCTGGCCCCTCGTCACCGCCTTCGCCGTCGGGGTCCTCGGCTGCCTCGCCTACGCCCGCTGGGGACCGGGAGACGCCCCCTCCACCACGGAAAGGAGCCCCGCATGAAATGGATCACCCGCGAGCGCGTCAAGGTCGACCGCGTGGCCTGCCCCTGGCTGATCCGGAAGTTCGTCGACCCCGGCGCCGAATTCCTCTTCGTCCCCCGCGACCGGGTCCTGGAGATCGCGGAAAGGGAGGGGGCCATCCCCTATGATGTGGACGGCGTCGAGCTCGGCCACCACGGCGGCGAGTGCTCCTTCGAGGCCATCCTCCACAAATACGACCTCGACACCGACCCTGCCCTCCGCCTCCTCGGCAAGATCGTCAACGGCGCCGACACCGACAACACCCTCTGGAATCAGCCCGAAGGCCCCGGCCTCCAGGCCATCGCCGAAGGCTTCCGCCACCTCGGCTTCCGCGACGACCATGAGATCAATCAAGCCGAGTGGATCGTCTACGACGCCCTCTACGCCTACTGTCAGCGGATGGTGAAGGAAGGAATGCCGGAGGGACGATTCAAGATTGGCGAAGCCCGGGCCTGAAGCTCGAGGGTGGCCATTCAAGCCTGCAACGTCGCCTTCCAAACTCGAATCCGGCCCGTCAAGCGTACAAGGCCGCAGACCAGGCTTGCGTGGCGAATTTCAAGCTTGGGAGCTCGCCGATCAAGCTCCAACGGCGGGATTCAAGCTTGGAAGGCAACCCGCCAAGCTCGACGGGCGATTTTCAAGCGTGCATCTCCGCCCTTCGAGCTTGAAAGGTGACCCAGCAAGCTTGACGGGTGAATTTCAAGCTTGGATGGCCGCCGTTCAAGCTTGAAAACCCTCCAACGAGCTCGCCGGCGCGATTTCGAGCCTGACGCGCCACCTTCCAAGCTTGAAGCTGTGCCTGCAAGCTTGACCGGTCGGGATTCGAGCCTGAGCACCGGCCGTGGAGCTTCAAACCGGCGCCAAAAGGCTTGGCCGGATTGCAGTGGGATAGAATTTCCTTCCAAATGGCTGAGCAATACGACCTCTTCCTCTAAATGCCAGGCTCTACGCCTTTGCCCCTACGGGGCATGAGCAACTTGGCAGCCTGGGTCCATCCCGCTCCTCGACGGATGCCAGCACGTGCTAGCATAAAAGGGGATCGATCTTGCGGAGGTGCCCTCTTGGCAAGCTTGAGCATCCGGAAACTCGACGATGAGATCTACGACCGGCTCCGGGACCGGGCGGCCCGCCATGGAGTGTCGATGGAAGAAGAGGCCCGCCAGATCCTGGCGCGGGCCGTCTCACCGCCGGAGCGGCTGGGCGATCTGTTCCTGAAGATCTTTGGACCTGCCAGGGGGGCCGATCTGGAATTGCCTCCCCGTGAGCCGCACGATCCCATGGACCTCGGTTGATCCGCCGCTGCTGCCATGGTGATCATCGACACGAATGTCGTGGCGGAGATGATGAAGGTCTCGCCGGCTCCGGCGGTCGTCTCGTGGTTGAACAGCCAGGAATCATCGGCTTTGTTTCTGACGACGATCACCATCGGGGAGATCGCGTACGGTCTGCGAGTCATGCCCCATGGGAAGCGTCGTCTGCAACTGGAGCAGGGCTTTGAACGGGTGCTTGCGGAAGCCTTCGCAGGTCGCATCCTGGCCTTCGACGAAGAGGCTGCCCGCCATTATGGTGAGATCATGGGACGACGCAAGGAAATCGGCCGCCCCCTCAGCGTGCAGGATGGCCAAATCGCCTCGATAGTCCGTGCGAGAGGCTGCGCGGTCGCGACCCGGAACGTCCGGGATTTCGTCGACTGCGGAGTGGAGGTCCTGAATCCCTTCGAGTCAAATTGACATCCGGACCGATCCGTTTCCCTACCCGTAGCTCTCCCGGTGAATCCGCTCGTCCGGCACGCCGAGGGCCCAGAGGGCATCGAGGACGGTTTCCAGGAAGCGGGGCGTGGGCTCTTCCCCCTTCTCCTGGGCCATCTGCCGGTCGTACTTGGTGATGCCGGGGCCGCAGGTGTAGACCTCGACGGCGGAAGGATCCGGAATGAATTCGCGGATGAGGGTCTCGGAGACGCGGCCACGGCGGACGTCTCCGTTGTAGGCGGAAAGGTCCTTCTCCCGAGAGAGGGCGTGGACGACCTTCACCTTGTCGGGGTGACGGGCGGCGATCTTTTCGAGCTCGCTCCGGAAGATGACGTCCTCCCAGGTCTTGTTGCCGTAGATCAGGGTGTGCCGCAGCTTCATCCCCGTGGCCAGACAGTGCTTGAGGATGCTGAAGTTGGGCACCATGCCGGAGCCGGCGCAGATGTGGACGAGGTGGTCCGTGCGGGACTCGATGTCCGGCAGGAGGGTGTAGGGACCTCCGAAACCGGTGACCACCATGCGGGTGCCCGGCGGGGTACGGAAGACGAGGAGGGGCGAGAGCAGGGGCGGATATTTGGTGACACCCGGGACGTACTGCTCCTCCTTGATCGTGATCGCCAGGTGTCTCTCGTGCGGGGCCGAGGTCAGGGAGTAGGCCCGGGCGGGCTCCTTTTTCCCCTTCATGTCCTCGAAGTACTTGCAGAAGCGGTCGAGAGCCGGGAACTGCTGGGGGCGGATGGTGAGGAAGTGGCCGGGCTGGTAGTCGAGGCGGTCGTTGCCGGTGAAGAGGATGAGGGTGGCCGCGTCCGGCGTCTCCACGATCGTCTCGGCGACCATGACCTCTAGTTCCTTGATGCGCGGCCGGGGAGCGGTCGCGGGATCGACCAGCTTCGGATGGGCCTTCGCGGTGCTCTCGGGCTCGGCGGCAGCGGTGATGTCGATCTCGGGCTCGGCCATGGAGGGGCCTCCTTGCTGCGAGTGTAGTTGAATCCCGAAAGGAGCGCGGTCGATGGCCCCGGGTGGGGGTGAGAGGGCCGGGGAGGTGAGGGACTTACTCCGGGATCTCCCCGGACTCCTCCGGGATGGCCAGCTCGGCGGGGATCGGGAACTCGGGCGGGGTGTCCCCTCCCCTGTCCTCGAACAGCAAAGGCGGCCGCTCCTGCGTCGCGTCCTCCTTCCAGTCCACCCGGTAGATAGGGACGGCCTGGGCCTTGCCCCGCAGGGGGAGGGGCTCCAGGGCGGTGACCTGCGGCGGGGCGGTGAGGGAGGCGTAGAGGGGCTCGGCGATGAGGATCTCCCCCGGGCCGGCGCCCGCGCAGAGGCGGGCGGCGGTGTTGACGGCGTCGCCGATCACCGTGTACTCGAGCCGGCGGTCGCTGCCGATGTTGCCGGCGAAGACCTCCCCGACGTTGATGCCGATGCCGATCGAGACGGTGCGCCGGCCCTGGCGAGCCCAGCCGGTGTTCAGCCGGGCGAGGGCGCGCTGCATGTCGACCGCGGCTTCGATGGCGCGGTCGGCGTCGTCCTGGCGGGCGAGGGGAGCGCCCCAGAGGGCCATCAGGGCGTCGCCGATGAACTTGTCCAGGGTGCCGCCGTGCTCGAAGACGATGTCCACCATCTCGGTAAAGTAATCGGTGAGGAGCCGGGCGGTCTCGTCGGGGCTCATCTTCTCGGAGAGGGAGGTGAAGCCCCGGATGTCGGAGAAGAGGACAACGACCCAGCGCTTGGAGCCGCCGACCTGGATCTCCCCGCGCTCGCCGGCGATCTGCCGGGCGAGGTCGGGGGCGAAGTAGCGCTGGAAGTTGGAGAGGACCACGGCCTCCTGCCGGGCCTGCTCGACGAGCCGGCTGTTCTCGATGGCCACCGCCACCATGCCGGAAAAGGCGGTGAGGAAGTCGAGGTCCTCCTCGGTGAAGAACTGCGTGCCGTCCACGTTGTCCAGATAGATGATGCCGAGGACATCCCCCTGGCCGCCCAGAAGGGGGGCGCAGAGGGCGCTGTGGACGATCTGGATCTCTGGGCCGGAGGCAGAAAGGTCTGCGACCGGCGGGCTCTCGATCAGCACGGCGACGCGGTCCTCGACGGCCTTGCGGGCGATGGAGCGGGGCACGCGCCAGCTCCCGGCCGGAGCGTCCACCCGGCTGCGCCAGACGCGAGGGACGAGCTCGCCCCCGGCCCCGGTGGTCATGAGAGCGACCCGGTCGACGCTCATCATCTGGAAGGTGAGGCTCACGACCTTGTCGGCGAGGCGGCCAAGGTCGGTCTGCCGGGAGAGCTCCTTGGCGATGTCGAGGAGGAGCTGGAGCTTGCGGCCCTGGCGCTCCTCGGAGGACTGGCCGGCGATCTTGAGCAGGGAGGACCCCTGGGGGGCGTCCGCCAGACGGGCCGCGATGTCGGCCGGGCCGCGCATCCGCACCTGACGCAGGATGGTGGCGTCGAGATGGCTCTCGCTGCTCGGCTCCTCGGGGATCTCCTCTGGGCTGTCTTCGAAAAGGTCGAAGTCCACCTTGCCGAAGGTGATCCGGGCGCCGGGCGGGACGAGGGCCGCCCCCACCCGCTCGCTGTCGACGCACGTGCCGTTGGTGGAGCCGAGGTCGCGGACGCGCAGCCCCGAGTCCGCGACCTGGAGCTCGGCATGATGGCGGGAAATGGTCGGGTCGGGAACCGGAAGGTCGCAGTCCGCGGCCCGCCCCACCACGAGCGTGCGCCCGGGGGGAAGGCGGAGGGTGAGATTGCCGCCGACGGCGACCAGCTTCAAGATCAGAAGAAAACTCCTTGCGAAGCCCGGACCTTCAGCGACCGGGCTCCGTTCTACCACCCTACTATACGGGCTGCGGGTTTGACCGAGGGTATCCATTATGCTACCCTTCGCGGGTCCGATGGAGGTTCATCGGGCATGTGGCGCATTCGTCTAGGGGTCCAGGACGCCGGCCTCTCACGCCGGTAACACGGGTTCGAATCCCGTATGCGCTACCAGCTCCCTCCGATCGGTCGTTCCCGGCCTAACACACTGAAGATCCAAGCGGTTATGAAGGCCGATCCTGGTGCGCCTGGAACGTCCGAAGCCGGGACCCGGGATGAGCGTGGAAAGCTGCCTCGAGGCCATCGCCGCCGCCCCTCTGCGGCGAAGATGACTTGGGACTCCCTGAAGGCCATGACCCGGGAGCCATGATCCTCCTCGACACGAACGTCCTGATCCACGCCTCCACCGATCAGTCGCCCTTCCTCGAATGGGCCCGGCGCATGATCGCCGCGGGCGTGTCGGTCACTCTCCTTACGCCCTGAGGCCCTGAGGCCCTGAGAGGGTTCAAGACGAAGGAGGGGCTGGCCAGTCAGGGCACCGACTCACCTCTGCCTTCCCCAGTACATACGAGCCCGGCGAGGTCTTGCTTCTGAGCGGCAACACCGCCTTGCAGTATCATTTATCTCCAGGCATGCTCGGTGTGCCGAACTGGACATGCGATTCCGCGCCTGGTGCCTCGATGGACTCCGTCAAGCAAGAACTTCTGGCTGAGCTGGCGCGGGAGGAATCCGATCTGGCTGAGCTCGAGATCCGCCGAGAGGCGGTGCGCTCCCGGGTGGAGGTTTTGCGCGCAAAGCTTATGGCCCTCTCGGCTGAGGAGCCGACCCAATCTGCCTTGCCGGTTATCCTGGGCGCGCAAGCGGCGCCGGCAGACAAGGTCCGGCTCTTTCGGGCTCTGTTCAGGGGGCGTGAAGACATCTTCCCCACGCAATTCACCAGCAAGAAGACCGGGAAGGCCGGCTATGCGCCCGCGTGCGCGAACAAGTTCGTGCGCGGCGTCTGCGACCTTCCGCGGGTCAAGTGCAGCGAGTGCCCGAACCAGGCCTTCACGCCAGTGGACGACCGGGTGGTCCTCGACCATCTGCGCGGCCGCCATGTGATGGGTGTCTACCCCTTGCTCGAGGATGAGACCTGCTGGTTTCTGGCCATCGACTTCGACAAATCCTCCTGGCAGGACGATGTCGGAGCCTTCTCCGAAACTTGCCGGGCGATGGATGTTCCGGTGGCCGTGGAACGCTCTCGGTCCGGCAACGGTGCTCACGCCTGGTTCTTCTTCGAGGCTCCGGTGGCAGCGAGCCTCGCCCGGAAGATGGGGTGCTATCTCCTCACGGAGACAATGTCCCGGCGACACCAGCTCAGCATGGGGTCTTACGACCGGCTCTTCCCCAACCAGGACACCATGCACGCGGCGGTTTCGGGAACCTCATCGCACTTCCGCTTCAGTACGAGCCGCGCCAGCAGGGCAACAGCGTGTTCGTAGACGCTTCCTTCCAGGCGTACAGCGACCAGTGGAGCTATCTCGCTTCCCTGCCACGGATGGCTCCTTCATTCGTGGAGAGCCTCGCGGCGGAGGCCACGCGGCGCGGACGGGTAATAGGCGTTCGTCTTGCCGAGCCGTCCGACGAGGAGGAGTCGACCCCATGGAGGCGCCGGCCTTCTTCGGGCCGTCCTCGGCAAGTGTCCATCACGGGGCCGCTGCCGCGCGAGGTGCGTGCCGTTCTCGCGCAACGTCTCTTCGTCGAGAAGGCGAGCCTTCCTTCCCCGCTTCTGAACGAGATCAAGTGCCTCGCGGCGTTTCAGAATCCTGAGTTCTACAAGAAGCAGAGCCTGCGGCTCTCCACGGCAATGACGCCGCGGGTCATCGCCTGTGCCGAGGATCTTGCGCAGCACGTCGCGCTGCCGAGAGGGTGCCTCTGCGACCTGGAAGAACTCTTCCAGGCTCATGGAGTGGCGCTGAGCGCTGAGGACCAACGGCAGGAGGGTGAGGCCCTCGACGTCGAGCTCACGGGCGAGCTCACGGCGGTCCAGCAGGAGGCCGCGGAGGCCCTCCTCCGGCACGACATCGGCGTGTTTGTCGCGCCGCCCGGCGTCGGGAAGACAGTGCTGGGCACCTACCTCGTGGCGAAGCGTGGGCGGAGCACGCTCGTGCTCGTCCATCGTCAGCCTCTGCTGGATCAATGGGTGGCTCAGCTCTCGATGTTTCTCGGCATCGACGAAAAGGAGATCGGTCAGATCGGCGGCGGCAAGCGCAAGCCGAACGGGCGCCTCGACGTGGCCATGATCCAGAGCCTGGTGCGGCAAGGGCGGGTCGATGACCCGGTCGAGACCTATGGTCATGTCATCGTGGACGAGTGCCACCATGTCCCGGCAGTCTCCTTTGAACGCGTGCTCTCGGAGGTAAAGGCCCGGTATGTGTTGGGCCTGACCGCCACACCGCACCGCCGGGATGGGCACCATCCCATCCTGGAGATGCAACTGGGTCCCGTTCGTTTCACCGTCGATCCCAGAGCCAGGCGGCACGGCGACCGTTCGACCACAAGCTCGTGGTCCGAGAGACCTCTTTCCGGCTGGACGGTAGCCGTGCCGACGCCGGCATCCAGGGCATCTACGCGGCGCTTGCAGAGGACGAAGCGCGTAACCGCCTCATTCTGGACGACGTTCTCCATGCGCTCGAGGACGGCCGCTCTCCCATCCTCCTTACGGAGCGAAGGGATCACCTCGAATATTTCGCGGAGCAGCTCCGCGGGTTCGTCCGCCATCTGGTCGTGCTGCAAGGCGGCATGACGGCCAAGGAGCGGCGAGAGTTCGGTACCCGGCTCGCGGCCGTCCCCGATGGGGAGGAGCGGCTTGTCCTCGCGACGGGCCGCTACGTTGGCGAAGGGTTCGACGATCGGCGGCTGGATACGCTGGTGCTGGCGATGCCTGTGTCCTGGAAGGGGACGCTGGTGCAATATACGGGGAGGCTGCACCGGCTTCACCCGAGGAAGTCCGAGGTGCGGATCTTCGACTATGTCGACCGGGAGGTGCCTGTGCTGGTGCGGATGTTCGAGCGGCGGTTGCGGACCTATCGGGCGATCGGGTATGTCCGCGGCGAGGCGCCGGTCGGCGGAGCGGAGGAGATCCGGGAGCGGACGGTGGAGTATGACGAGGAGGCGCTACGGTATTTTGTGGAGGGGGAGTGACGCCCCTCCGCACGCCTTTCCCCGGGTGAGGGGAATCCCCTCTCGGGACCCTCATCGCCCGACCCCTCTGCCGGGGATTCAGGGGTTGATGTTTTGCCAGAGATCGGCGGGAGCGAACCGGCCAAGGTGACCGACGTTGGTCGTGGCGATGATCAGGTCAGCTTCACCCAGAGCAGCGGCCTGCCCGGCCAGAATCATGTCGCCGTCGATCGTTTTGTCCCCGGACGTCGGCTGGCCCTGTTGGCGGGCCTGTGCCCAGAACAAGGCGGCGTAGCGCATGGCGGCCGTCGTGAGGGGCAGATATTCCAGCAGGCTTCCCAGCGCGTCCAGTCGCTCGATGCCTTTGTCTTTGCTCGCTCGCCACAGCTCGCGGCGGACCTCGTAATCCGCGATTTCAGGCAGAAGGATCCGAGCTCGACGGCTGACGAGCCTCTGGAGCCATTCGGTGCAGGCAACGCTCAAGGGGGAAAGTTTGGGATTGGTCACCAAGCCCAGCGGCCCGGCGTCGAGGAGCACGACCCGGCTCACCAGGTGACGCCTTGGAGCTCGGGGGGAAACAGTTTGCGGTCGGAGAGACGATCTTCGTCGAGAGAGCGGATGAGGTACTCACCGGTCTCTCGCTGCTCCTGGGGATCTCCTTCCTCGACCCATGACTTGAGCAAGGAGACCAGCTCGTTTTGCCGATCCGGCGCTGGGAGGTACTCGTCCAGGAGCTCGAGGGTCAATGTCTCGGCCGGGACACCTCGCCGCTCGGCCTCTTGGGCCAGGCGCTGTTCCAACTCCGAGGTCAGCTCGATCTTCAGTGTCATTCTTGGTGCCTCCGGGTCAGCGGTCGCGACCGTGCGATCGGACGCCTCTCGCAGGGAGAGGATAGCACCCCGAGAGATAGGCCGGGCGGTGGTGCTCCCTGGGCCGGCTACGCCGGTTACCCTGCCCCCGGTCGCCTGGGCGGAGCCGCTCGCGGACTCGCATGGCCCCCACCCCTTCCGCCCCCTTCGGAGTAGGATTGGGGAGGGAAGCGAACCCTGGGAGGAATCTCCGTGTGGAGACGACCGACTTCGACTGCCAGCCAGGCAACAGCACCCGGTATCGGACGGCGCCTAACTCACTGCCCCGGCCGGCTGGTTCCAAGCCCGGACTTCCCGCAGCCAAGCCAGGACGGAGTTCCAATTCCCACGCAGTTGGTCTACCAGCTTTCGCTTATCACCTCTTCCACGCCTGAATTCCCAGCCGTCTTTCCCTCCGATGACGTAGAATCGCGGGGTGGAGATCCGCTTTTACGTCGACCCGGAAACCGGGGA
>DASQEB010000530.1:0-7982 GCA_035633875.1 Thermoanaerobaculia bacterium | reverse complement strand
GCCTCCCCCACCGCGGAAGGCCTCTCTTCCTGGTGGAGGGAGAGCTGATGGTCGAGGAGCCCCTGCTCCAGCTCTCCGGCTTCGACGAGGAGACCGGCGAGGAGGGCGTGGCGCTCGACGGGCAAATCGACCTCCGCGAGGCGGTCCAGACCGGCGCGGATCGCCGCGATCTTCTCCCGGGGGTCCTCGACCCGCTTGGCGTCGCCGTAGACGAGCATGGCCTGAGGCGTATTCCTGCAAACAACGGGCCGGTTCCGGGGGAAAAACGGGAGCGCGGTCGTCTCTACCCTCGACGTTGGACAACGAGGAGGAGGGATGCGATGGCCAAGCCCGTGGTGGTAATCCCCGGATATTACGGCTCCAAGCTGGCGGACGCCGTGCACGAGAGGGTGATCTGGTTGACCGCCAACAGTCTGCTCAACCCGGACGCGACGCTGGAGGCGCTCCGGCTGGATGGCGGCGACCCCCGGCGGGTCGTCCCCGTCGGCATTCTGGAGGAGGTGCCGATCCTGGCCTTCTGGTCCCCGGACGTCTACAAGGACCTGCTCGCCTTCCTCCGCAACAATCTGCACCGGGAGCACGTCCTCGGATTCTTCTACGACTGGAGGAAATCGCTGGAGGAGGGGGCGGATCTGCTCAACAACCAGATCGTCCGCCTGCTGGACCAGACCGGTGCTCCGAGGGTGGACATCGTGGCCCACAGCTTTGGCGGCCTGGTCGCCCGGGCCCTCTTCGCCAAGTTCCCCGAGACCGTCCAGAAGGTGGACTGGCTGATCACTCTCGGAACGCCTCACCACGGGATGCTCAGGACCTTCCGGGCGATCGTGGAAGGTCTCCGGGCTTTCGCCGTCTTCTCTCCGAGAAGAATCCGGCAGGTCTCCCGGACCTTCCCCTCGGCCTACGATCTGCTGCCGAACGACGCGGCGACCGGATTCTTCCGATTCAACGGCAGCCCCGCGGACCCGATGCAGGTCAACGACTGGTGCGAGACCCAGGACATGAGGCTCCTGCTGGCGTCGGCGGCCGGCCGGACGGCTCTGCTCCCCCGGCAGCTCCCGGTGAAGACCTGCATGATCTATGGGACGCGGACCTCCACCACGACCTCGGCCTCCTTCGCCGGTGGAGCGACGACGTTTGGCGACGCCCCCCGGGGAGACGGGACGGTACCCGCGGTCTCCGCCAGCGGGCAAGGATTGACCGGCGCGGAGGAGGTCCTGCGCTTTGCCGTTCCTTTTGCTCCTCACGCCAACCTGTTCGGAGTGGAGAAGGTCCAGCAGAGAATCCTCACGACGGTCCTTGTGAGCCGTCCGATGCCGGAGTTTCACCTCTTCGCCGGCTTCGCATCCGAGCCGTTCTTCATCCCCCGGCAGGCGAACCTCTTCGCCGCCGCGGTCTTCAGGAAGAACGGGACCCCGGTCCCCGACGCGAGGGTCCGTCTCACGATCGACGGCACCAGCGTCCGGAACCAGGCGATTCCGTTCACGGCGGATCAGGACTACGCTGCCAGGATCGTGATGCCCGGCCCGGGTGCGGGACACCCCTGGCGGGTCACCGCCGAGATCCCCGGCCAGCCCGACCGCTCACCGACCGGGGTCTGCTCGTCTCGACCCGGAGACCCCTTTCCCCACTGGGGAGAGCTCCTTCCCCACTGGGGAGCCGTGCTCCCCCTCCGAAGCCCCCGCAACCTTCCTGTAAATCCGCCGTAAAACGTGCCAACGCCGACTTTCGGCGCGAAACCGCCATGCTAGAGTGCAATATCGTGAAAAACGCCAGACTCCTTGTCGCCGCGACCCTCGCCGCCGCCCTGATCGCCGGTTGCTCCTCTCCCGAGCAGGAAGGGACGCCCGGGGCGGCCTCCTCCGGAACGAGCAAGAGGTTCCTCAGCATGGGGACCGCCCCCCCGGGCGGCGCCTTCTTCGTCGTGGGCGGCGCCTTGGCGGAGGTCCTGGACGACAACAAGGGGACGAACGGCTGGTCGATCACGGCCGAGGCCACCAAGGGGACGCAGGAGAACATCCGCCGGCTCTCCCGGGGGGAGCTGGACCTCGCGCTGGCCAATGCCGCGATCACCTACTTCGCGATCCGCGGCGAGGAGGGCTGGGAGCAGAAGCATGACGTGAAGAACGTGATGACCCTGGCGCCCAACGTGGCCCTGTTCCTCACGCCCAAGGGGTCCGGCCTCACGAAGATGGCCGACCTGCGGGGCAAGCGGGTGGTGATCGGCCCGGCCGGCGCGGGATTCGAGTTCTTCCTCCGGCCGATCCTCGCGGCCCACGGTCTCGCGTTGACCGACTTCACCGCCCTGAACGCCTCCCAGTCCAGCGCCGTGGACATGCTCGCGGACGGCTCGGCGGATGCCGTGTTCGTGGGCGGAGCGGTGCCCACGGCCTCGATCACCCAGGCGGCGACGTCGCAGGACATCACCTTCATCTCCTTCGAGCCCCAGGCCATCGACCAGCTCGTGGCCCGGTATCCCTTCTTCGAGAAGGTCACGGTCCCGGCCGGCACCTACAAGGGGATGGACGCCGGCTTCCCCACGCTGAACGTCGGCTCCATGCACCTGATCGCGGCGGGCAACGCGGAGGACGAGATGGTCTACCAGGTGGCGAAGACCCTCTGGGAGAACCGGGCGAAGGTGGTGGAGAAGCACGCCGCCGGCAAGGCGATCAACGAGAAGGTCGTGATCAAGGATCCCGGAACGCCGTTCCACCCGGGAGCCATCCGTTTCTATCGCGAGATCGGGATCTGGCCGGAGCAGGGAACGGCCCCGGCGGCGCAGCCCGGGAGCTGAGGAGACGTCGTCATGAGCCTCGAGAGCGTCCGCCGGGCGGCGGTCCGCACCTTCGCCGTCCTCCTGCCCATCTTCGTTCTCGTCGAGGTCAACTACCCCCAGCTCACGCCCCAGGGCGAGATGTCTCTGTTCGCCCTGTTCGGGATCGCGCTCTGCTTCCTCAAGGACCACAAGCGGAAGAACCCGCGGCTCTCCCTGATCGCGGACCTCCTGCTGGCGCTGGCCACGGTGCTCGTCTTCGGCTACGTGGCGATCCACAGCGAGCCGGTGTTCCAGAGCCTCTGGTGGGACGGGGCGTCGCTCGGCAACCGGGCGGGGATGGAGCGGCCCCTGGATCTCCTGATCGGGGCGGCCGGTCTGCTGCTCGTGCTGGAGTCCACGCGGCGCGCCCTGGGATGGGCCCTACCCATCCTCTCTCTCGTCTTCTTGCTCTACGCCCGCTTCGGGCCGGTCCTCCCGGATTGGTTCCTTCCCCACCGGGGGTATGACTTCGAGCGCATCATCGGGCAGAGCTTCCTCCAGAGCCAGGGCGTGTTCGGCGTCGCCTTGTCGGTGATGTTCACCTACGTCTTCCTCTTCGTGGTCTTCGGGGCCTTGCTGGAGGCCACCGGGGCCACGGAGTTCATCATCGCCTTCGCCCGCCGGATCTTCCGCGGCAGCCCCGGGGGGCCCGCCAAGGTGGCGGTCCTGGGCAGCGGCCTGATGGGCTCGATCTCGGGGAGCGCGGTGGCGAACGTGGCCACGATCGGCACGTTCACCATCCCGCTGATGAAGAGCTCGGGCTTCAAGCCCCACGTGGCCGCGGGCGTGGAGGCGGCGGCGAGCTCGGGCGGCGCGCTCATGCCGCCGGTCATGGGCGCCGGGGCCTACATGATGCTGGAGATCATCGATCCGCCGGTGACCTATCTCCAGGTCATCAAGTCGGCCCTGATCCCGGCGATCCTCTACTACTTCTCGCTCTTCATGTTCGTCCACTTCCAGTCGAAGCGGATGCACGTGGCGGCCGTGGACGATCCGGACCCGGAGTCCGGGCGCGTGCGCTTCGAAGGGCTGATCTTCCTCGCCGGACTGGTCTCGCTGATGACCTTCCTCTTCATGGGCTTCAGCGTCTTCCGGGCCGCCACCCTGGCTCTCGGGGCCGTGCTGCTGACGAGCTTCCTCCACCCGCGGACCCGGCCCAACGGCGCACGCCTGCTCAGGGTGCTCACCGAATCCTCCTTCGGCGGCGTCGCCCTGATCTCCGCGGCGGCCTGCGTGGGCATCGTCCTCGGCGTCGTGACGCTCACCGGGATCGGCACGCGGCTGCCGGCCGTCATCATGAGCCTCTCCGGGGACAACCTGCTGCTGGCCCTGACCCTCATCATGATCTCGTCGCTGATCCTGGGGATGGGCCTCCCCTCGGCCGTCTGCTATCTGTTGATGGCGACGCTCATCGGGCCGGTCCTCGGCCAGCTCGGCGTGATCCCGCTCGCCGCCCACCTCTTCATCTTCTATTTCGGGATGATGTCCATGGTGACGCCCCCGGTGGCGCTCGCCGCCTACGCCGCGGCGTCGATCGCGGGGACCGGCATCCTGGAGAGCAGCAACGCGGCCTTCCGCGTCGCCCTGGTGGGCTTCACCCTCCCCTTCATCTTCGTCTTCCGTCCGGCCCTCCTGATGCTGACGCCGGACGGCGGACCGGCCCCGCTGGGCGCGATCCTTCTCACCACGGTTGTCGCCGCCCTGGGAATCGTCCCCCTGGCCGCCGCCCTCGCGGGTTTCCTCGTCCGCCCCCTCGGGATGGGGGCCCGCCTCCTCCTCTTCCTGGCTTCGCTCTGCTCGCTCCTGCCGGACAAGAGCCCGATGCTCACTCCCTGGGGCATGTCCGCCCTGGACCTTACGGGCATCGTGCTGTTCCTGCTGGTGCTCGGGTTCCAGTGGCGGGGGGCGGCGCGGGAGAGACTGCGACAACCCGCGGCAGCGGCCTGATCGGTCTGTAGGGGCCGCCCCTACGACGGACCGAGCGGGCGGGGTGAAGAATCACCGCCGAGACTATTGACATGTCAACCATTGACCCTGTAGACTTCCCCCATGGCAGACGAGACCAGCGCCCTCGCGAAGGAGATCCGGCAGCAGAGGCCGTTTCGCTCTCTGGGGCAGGAGGCCGCCTTGGGGCTGATGCGGACGACGGACCTGTTGCGCCGCGCCATCGCGCGGGTTCTGGAGCCCTATGACGTAACCCCGCAGCAGTACAACGTCCTGCGCATCCTGCGGGGCGCGGGGGAACAGGGGCTGCCGACCCTGGAGATCGGCGATCGGATGATCGAGCAGGCGCCGGGCATCACGCGTCTCCTCGACCGTCTCGAGGCCAAGGGCTGGGTGACCCGCAAGCGCTGCACGGAGGACCGCCGGCAGGTGCTCTGCTGGCTCACCCCCGCCGGACGCGATCTCGTCCAGCAGCTCGACGAGCCCGTGGACCAGGCGGACGCCACGGCCATGGAGATGCTCTCGGATCAGGAGAAGCGGGAGCTCATCCGGCTCCTCGACCAGGTCCGCACGGGTCTCCGCTGAAAAAATTTTGGGCTGATCCTTGATCTATCAACCATCATCCCGTGAAGGGAATCGAAAGGAGAACGAACGATGAACCGCAAGCTCTTCGCCGCCTTCACCCTGGCGACCCTCGTCGCCATCCCGTCCTTCGCCGCCGACACCTACGCGGTCGACGCCAGCCACTCCGCGGTGTCCTTCCAGGTGCGGCACCTGGTGACCAACGTCCGCGGCCGGTTCAACGACTTCAACGGCACGATCAACCTCGACCCGGCGAACCTGGAGAAGTCGAGCGTCGAGTTCCGCGTGAAGGCCGCCAGCATCGACACGGCCAACGAGGACCGGGACAAGCACCTGCGCGCCGAGGACTTCTTCCACGTGGAGAAGTATCCCGAGATCACCTTCAAGAGCACCTCGATCAAGAAGACCGGCAAGGACACCTATGCCGTGACCGGCGACTTCACCATGCGCGGCGTCACCAAGCGGATCACCCTGCCCGTGACCTACCTCGGCACCGCCCGCGACCCCTGGGGCAAGGACAAGGCCGGCTTCGAGACCGCGACCACCCTCGACCGCAAGGAGTACGGGATCGTCTGGAACGCGGCCGTGGACAACGGCGGCGTCATCCTGGGCGACGACGTGAAGATCGCAATCAACCTGGAAGCCAATAAGGCGAAGCCCGACGCCAAGAAGGGGAAGTAACCTCCTTCTTTTTCAGCTTTTGCACCCCCTCCCTCCGGGAGAGGGCCGGGGTGAGGGCCCGCGGCGAAGCCGCGGGTCTTCTCTGTATATTCCCCCCGTGAAGACCAACGCCGCCCGCCTCCTCGATTCCTTGGGGCTCCCCTACGAGCTGCGCGACTACGAGGTCGACCCCGACGACCTCGCGGCCGAGAGCGTGGCGCGGAAGATCGGCCTTCCCCCGGAGCAGGTGTTCAAGACCCTGGTGGCCCGGGGGGACCGCACGGGCGTGCTCTTCGCGGTGGTGCCGGGCGATGCCGAGCTCGACTTGAAGGCCCTCGCCCGCCTCTCGGGCGATCGCAAGGTGGACATCGTCCCCTTGGGTGAGGTCCAGCCCCTCACCGGGTACATCCGCGGCGGGGTGACCGTCCTCGGCGCGAAGAAGGACTACCCGGTGTTCGTGGACGAGACGATCGAGCTGTTCGACGTGATCTCCGTCTCGGCCGGAGTCCGGGGGACGCAGATCCTCCTCGCCCCGGCGGACTACCTGCGGGCCGTCCGTGGGACCGTCGGCGAGATCGCCAAGCCGAAGGGGTGACCTTGGCGTAGAATATAGGAAGGGTTGCATGAGTCTCCCGTCCGGCGGGCAGTCTCTCCCCATGGCGAATCTCGACATCCACCGCGCCGTCAACACCGCCGACCTCCTGCGCCGGCTGGGCGTGAACGTCCCCGGAGCGACCGCGGCCATCCAGAAGACGGAGGCCTCCACGGCGCCTTCGCCCTGGCGCGATCCCTTCGCAGGCTCCCGCGAGACCCTGCCCCGGAAGGTCCTCCACATCCTCAACGGCGACGCCGCGGCCGACCAGCTCCGGCGGTCGGGGGTGCCCGGCACGATCTCGATCACCGCCGATGTGCTCCACGAAGGGCCGGCGCCGGCGGGAGTCCCCCCCGAGCGCTGGCGGAAGATCCGCGCCCGGTACCTCGCCGAGAGCGGCTACGACGACTACGACCGCTGCCTCGCCACCCTCACCGAGTGGGACCGTTCGCTCGAGAGCGCCGAGGAGTATGAAGAGGTCGTCCTCTGGTTCGAGCACGACCTGTTCGACCAGCTCCTGCTGATCCGCACCCTGGACTGGTCTGCGGGCCGCCATCTCGGCCGGACGGCGCTCTCCCTGATCTGCATCGGCGAGTTCCCCGGCGTCCTGCCCTTTGACGGTCTGGGCCAGCTCTCGCCGGAGCAGATGGCCTCGCTCGTGTCCAAGCGGCGACGGGTCAACGAGGGGCAGAAGCTCCTGGCGCGGGATGCCTGGCGGGCTTTCTGCGCCCCCGATCCCCGGGGGATCGAAGAGCTCCTGCGCCGCGACACCTCTCCCCTCCCCTTCCTGGCCGGGGCCCTGCGCCGGCACCTGGAGGAGTTTCCGGCGCTCCGCAACGGCCTCTCCCGCACCGAGCATCAGGCCCTCCTGGGGGTGGCCGCCGGACACGGCACGTTCGAAAGGCTCTTCCGTGCCACCCAGCGCATGGAAGAGCGGGTCTTCCTGGGCGACGTCCCGTTCCTCCGCCACTTGCGGGGCCTCGCCTCCGGCTCCCGCCCCCTGCTTCGGCTGGAGCCCTCCCCGAACGCCTCCCTCCGCTCCCTCGGGATCTCCCTGACGACCACTGCCTGGGACGTCCTCGAAGGCCGGGACGACTGGGTCCACATCCAGGGCATCGACCGCTGGCGGGGCGGCGTCCACCTCCAGGGCGCGGAGGCCCAGTGGCGGTGGGACGCAGAGGGGGGGCGGCTGGTGTGCTCGAGCACTTTGACCCAACCCTGCCCTGACGAGTAACATCTAGCGAGGTCATTGACGGAGCGATGGCGGCCTTGTCACTCCGGTCAGGAAATACCCCCTCTCCCCCCGACGTTTTCCCGGAACATAGGGAGAACCACACCCATGCAACGACTCCGCTCGATCTCCATCGCGCTCCTGCTGCTTTTCCTGGCCTC
>DASQEB010000529.1:0-16976 GCA_035633875.1 Thermoanaerobaculia bacterium | reverse complement strand
GTGAGGCTCTGGCATTCCTCTTGCTCGCAAAGTCTTCCGGAGGGGCAATGGTGCCTTGCCGTCATGAAAAAGGAGTGGATATGGAGATCGATTCCCTGAGGAAGCTTTACGTCGAAGAGCTGAAGGACATCTACAGCGCGGAGAAGCAGCTCCTCCAGGCCCTCCCCCGGATGGCGAAGAAGACCAAGAACCCGGAGCTGCGGAAGGGCTTCGAGATGCATGTGGAGCAGACCCGCATGCAGCTCGAGCGGCTCGACCGGATCTTCGAGGCGCTCGGCAAGAGCTCCCGCGGCAAGAAGTGCAAGGGGATGGAGGGGCTCATTGAAGAGGGCAAGGAGATGATGCAGGAGGACATGGAGCCCGAGGTCCTCGATGCCGCTCTGATCTCCGCCGCCCAAAAGGTCGAGCACTACGAGATCGCCTCCTACGGCACGGTGCGGACCTACGCCAACCTGCTCGGCGAGAAGGACCATGTGAAACTCCTTCAGGAGACGCTCAACGAGGAGGGGGAGATGGACAAGCAGCTCACCCGGCTCGCCGAGTCGCAGATCAACGTGGAGGCGATGGCCGAAGCGTAAAGAGGGTCGGGAGGGAGGAAGACCCAGCGAATGAGTGGACAAAGCCGGGCGGGCGGCCGCAAGCGGCCGGCCCGCCAGTCGCTCCAGGAGTACGCCCGGGGTGTCGTCGGGGGCCTTCTCTTCAGCCTGCCGCTGATCTATACGATGGAGGTGTGGTGGGCCGGGTTCATCGCCCGGCCCTCCCACCTCCTTCTTTATTTTGGCGCCGGCTTCCTCCTCCTCTTCGGATACAACCGCTACGCCGGCCTTCATGAAGACGCGAGCTGGTGGGAGGTGGCCTTCGAGGCAGTGGAGGAGATGGGGCTCGGCTTCCTCGTCGCCGCCGGCACGCTCTGGCTCCTGGGCCGCCTCAACGCCGGCATGCCCTCGGAAGAGATCCTGGGCAAGATCGTGGTCGAGGGGGTGATGGCGGCGATCGGGGTCTCCGTGGGCGCGGCGCAGCTCGGCAACGCAGGCGGGAAAGGGAACGGGGGGAGCAACCAGGGGATGAAGGGGGAGGAGAACGGCGAGGAGCCTCCCGGTCTGGCCGCCCAGCTCGTGCTGGCCGCCTGCGGGGCGGTCCTCTTTGCCAGCAACATCGCCCCCACCGAGGAGATCCTGATGATCGCGGTCGAGACCTCGCCCTGGAAGATCCTGGGGCTCGCCCTGCTGTCGCTCGTCCTGGGGGGTGTCATCCTCTTCCAGAGCGATTTCCGGGGCTCCCAGCGGCAGACGCCGGACGACTCCCGGAACTCCTTCACGGTCGCTTCGCGGATCACCGCCAACTACGCCGTGGCCCTGGTGACCTCGGCCTTGATTCTCTGGTTCTTCGGCCGCTTCGACGGGATGTCGGTGGGGACCTGCGTCGCTCAAACGGTGGTGCTGGGCGTGGCCGGGTCGCTCGGCGCGTCGGCGGGGAGGCTTCTGCTGCAGCGATGAGCAAACTCGAAAAGAACGCCCTGGAATGGTCCGTCTTCACCGTCGGCCTGGCGCTGGTGCTGGCCACGGTGGGGTTCCTCGTGTACGAGGCCGTGTCGAGCCCGGGCTCCCCCGCGGATCTGTCCGTCGAGCTCGGGCGGCCGGAGCGGCGCGGGCAGGTCTGGGCCGTGCCGGTGACGGTCCGCAACCGGGGCGAGGAGACCGCGGAAGGCGTGCAGGTCGAGGCGGTGCTCCGGCTCCCGGGAGGACGGGAGGAACGGTCGGAGCTCGAGGTCCTGTTCGTGCCCCGCCACTCGCAGCGGGAGGGTTGGGTCTACTTCGTGCAAGACCCGGCCCGGGGGCGGCTGAGCGGCCGGGTGACCGGATTCGAGGAGCCCTAGACAGGGCTGTGATAGCGTCTTGCCTTCCGTCCATGAAAACGCACGAACATTCCTCCGGCAACGACGTTCGGAATCTTCTCGGTCTCGCTCTGGGTGCCCTGGGAGTCGTCTACGGCGACATCGGGACGAGCCCCCTTTACGCGTTGCGGGAATGCTTCCACGGCACGCACTCCGTCTCTCCGACCCACGACAACGTGCTCGGAGTCCTGTCGCTCGTGTTCTGGGCGTTGATCATCGTCATCACGATCAAGTACCTGGTCTTCGTGACGCGTGCCGACAACCGGGGCGAAGGGGGCATCCTCTCCCTCATGTCGCTCGTGCCTCCCAAATTGCGGGCGGCTGGTCCCGGTGGGCACTGGATCCTGGTCACGCTCGGCCTCTTTGGCGCCGCTCTGCTCTACGGCGACGGGATGATCGTCCCGTCGATCTCGGTGCTCTCGGCGGTCGAGGGGCTCGAAGTGGCGACCCCGCTCTTCACCAGATACGTGGTGCCGATCACCCTCGCCATCCTGTTCTTCCTGTTCCTGCTCCAGAAGCGCGGCACGGCCGGCATCGGCGCGCTCTTCGGCCCGGTGATGGTCCTCTGGTTCTTCACGCTGGCGACCCTGGGGCTCATCTGGATCGTGCGGTATCCCTCGGTGCTCACCGCGGTCAACCCGGCTCACGCGGCGAGGTTCTTCGGGGCGAACGGCTGGCAGGGTTTTCTCGTCCTCGGCTCGGTCTTCCTGGTGGCCACCGGCGGAGAGACCCTCTACGCGGACATGGGCCACTTCGGCAGGCGCCCGATCCGTCTGGCCTGGTTCACGATGGTGCTTCCGGCGCTGCTGCTCAACTACTTCGGCCAGGGAGCGGTGCTCCTGCACCACCCTGACGCGGCAGCCCATCCTTTTTTCGGGTTGACCCAGAAGCTCTCGACCTCCTGGCTGCTCTACCCCATGGTGGTCCTCGCCACCGTTGCCACCGTGATCGCCTCCCAGGCAGTCATTTCCGGCGCCTTTTCGCTGACCCGCCAAGCCGTCCAGCTCGGATACATGCCACGGATCGAGATCGTCCACACCTCGACCAGGGAGATCGGCCAGATCTACATCCCATCGGTCAACTGGCTGCTGATGTTCTCCACGTTCGGTCTGGTGCTCGGCTTCCAGAAGTCGACGAACCTGGCCGCGGCCTACGGGGTCGCCGTGACGACGACCATGGTCATCACGACCCTGCTCGCCTACGTGGTCGCCCGCCGGCTGTGGAATTGGAGCTTCGCCGCGGTGGCTCCGGTCGCGGCGTTCTTCCTCCTCATCGAAGGCTCGTTCTTCGGGGCCAACATCATCAAGGTGCCCGACGGCGGCTGGTTCCCGCTGTTGATCGGTCTGCTCGTCTACACGCTGATGGCCACCTGGAAGAAGGGGAGGGCCATCCTGGCGGAGCGGTTGCGGCAGGGTGCGCTCCCCTTCGAGCAGTTCGTCGAGACCGTCCGGCCGGACAACCCGCCGCGGGTTCCCGGCACGGCGGTGTTCATGGCCCGGGACCCGAATGCCACGCCCACGGCCCTGCTCCACAACCTGAAGCACAACAAGGTGCTCCACTCGCGGGTGATCCTGCTGACGTTGCAGAACGAGGAGGTCCCGCACGTACGTCCGGAGGAGCGGCTCGAGATCCAGGACATGGGCAAGGAGTTCTACCGGGTGATCGCCCACTACGGGTTCATGGAAAACCCCCGGGTGCCCGACGTGCTGGAGCGGCTGCGGGAGAAGGGGCTGCAGTTGGACATCATGAGCACCACCTTCTTCCTCAGCCGGGAGACGCTCATCCCGAGCCGGAGGCCGGGGATGGCCCTCTGGCGTGAGAGCCTGTTTTCCGTCATGTCCCGCAACGCCCAGCGCCCCACGGACTTCTTCCGCATCCCGGTCAACCGCGTGGTGGAGCTGGGGATGCAGGTGAAGCTGTAGCCTCCAGCAGCCAGGCGTCGCCGAGCTCAGGAACAGCGTCCGGTCCGGCGCGTCAGGTCGACCCTCTCGTCTCCCAGGGAGTTGTCCGAGTCGCCGGCGAAAGCCGTCATCCCGCGGTGGTCCCCGGCTAACCACCTCCCCCCTCCCTTCGTCTAAGGGGTCGAATGGAACGCGACGAGACCAGGATCGTGGAGCGGGCCCGGGCCGGGGACGGCGAGGCCTTCCGGGAGCTGGTCGAGCGGCATGGGTCGAGGGTCTTCCGCCTCGCCTGGCGGCTGACCGGCGACGAGGAGACCGCCGAGGACGCGGTCCAGGAGACCTTTCTCCGGGCCTACCGCAGCCTCGGCCGCTTCGACGGCCGCTCCGGGTTCGGCACCTGGCTCCATCGAATCGCGGTCAACGTGTCCTACGAGATCCTGCGGCAACGGGAGCGCCGGGACGACCGGGGCGAGGGGCCGATCGACCTCCCCTCGCCCGAGCCCGGACCGGACCGCAGGGCCCTCTCCGTCGAGGTCGAGCGCACCGTGCGGTCGGCGATGGCGGACCTGAGCCCGCTCGAAAGGACGGCCTTCGTGCTGCGCCACTTCGAGGGGCGCTCCATTTCCGAGATCTGCGACCAGCTCGGCCTGCGCCCGAGCGCCGGCAAGCAGGCGATCTTCCGGGCGGTCCGGAAGCTGCGCCGGGTGCTGGAGCCGCTGGTCCAGACGGTGAGGTCCCATGAAGCATCCCAGTGACGACGACCTGATCCTCTTCTTCTACGGCGAGGCCGAGGACGCCGAGGCGATCCGCCGGCAGCTCGAAGCCTCCCCGGAGCTGCGGGCCCGGTACGAGACCCTGCGCGAGGTGCTGGAGGCGGTGGACGACGGTCCTGTCCCCGAACGGGGAGAGTCGTACGGCGCCGCGATCTGGGCCCGCCTCCAGCCCCGGCTTCCCGAGCGCCGGAAGCCAGCCGGGTGGGGCTCCTTCTCCCTCGACCTCCGCTGGGCCTTTGCCGGGTTGGCCGCGGCGCTCCTCCTCGTAGCGGGGTTCGTGGCCGGCCGGCTGTGGCCCCGACCGGAGGCACGGGTGGCCGAGGGGACGGACGGACGCGAGAGGATCCTCCTCGCGGCCGTGGCGGATCACCTGCAGCGCTCGGAGCGGCTCCTCGCGGAGGTGGCGAACGCCGGCACGGCCGATACCGCCGTGCTGGACGCGGAACGGGCCTGGGCGCAGGACCTCCTCGCGGCCAACCGGCTCTATCGCCAGTCCACCCGCCAGGGCGGCCGCCCGCGGCTCGCTGCTCTGCTGGACGAGCTCGAGCCCTTCCTCCTGGAGCTGGCCAACTCCCCCCTCGAGCCCACGGGCGGGGAGCTGGAGGACCTCCGGCGGCGGGTCGAGGAGCAGGCCCTTCTCTTCAAGGTGCGCGTCGTCGGCGAACGCCTCGACCAACAACAGACCCTGTAGGAGCGAGACCATGAGACAGCACCATCGCATCCTTTTCTGCCTGATCCTCCTGCCCCTCCTGCTTGGAGCGGACGAGCTCTACCGCGCCGCGCAGAAGGACCTCGACACCGGCAAATGGACCGAAGCCGCCGGCAAGTTCGGCCAGGTGGCCCAGAAGGGTGGCCCCGAGGCCGACGCGGCGCTCTACTGGCAGGCCTACGCCCAACGGAAGGCGGGCCGGGCGAAGGACGCTCTGGCCACCGTGCGCCGCCTCGCGTCCGCCCACCCGAAGAGCCCCTGGCTGGACGACGCCAGAGCGCTGGAGGTGGAGATCCGCGGGGCGTCCGGCCCGGTGCCCGACGCGGACATCGACCTGAAGCTCTATGCCCTGAGCGCCCTGATCGGCAAGGACCCCGGGCGGGCCCTCCCCCGGCTCCAGGAGATCCTGCGCGGTCCGCATCCCCTCCCGGTCAAGGAGCAGGCGCTCTTCGTCGTCTCGCAGGGTGAAACCCCCGCGGCCCGGCAGCTCCTCGACCAGATCGCCCGCGGCTCGTCCCATCCCGAGCTGCAGGCCACGGCCCTGGAGTACCTGGGCAACCTGGGGGATGACACGGCGCGGCAGACCCTGCGGGAGATCTACCGCTCCAGCTCGCGGACCGAGGTGAAGCTCGCCGCCCTGGAGGGCTCTCACATCGCGGGCGACCACGCGGCCCTCCTCGAGGTGGCCCGCAGCAATCAGCCCCTCCCGCTGCGCAGCAGGGCCATCGAGCTCCTGGGAGGCAGCGAGGCCCGCGCGGAGCTGCGCCAGCTTTACGCCTCCGAGAGCGACCGCGAGCTCCGGAGAGACATCCTCGATGCGCTCGCCAGCGCGGAGGACCTCGAGATCCTGAGCCGGGCGGCCCGCGAGGACAAGGACCCCGAGCTGCGCCAGCACGCCATCCAGAGCCTCGGCGTCAGCCAGTCCCGGGAGGCTACGGAGACCCTGCGATCGATCTACGCGAGCGGCGACCGGCCGACGCGCCAGGCGGTCCTCGACGCTTTCAACGCCCAGGACAACGCCAAGGCCCTGATCGAGATCTTCCGCTCCGAGAAGGACCCGGAGCTTCGCAAGCACGTCGTCCACATCCTCACCAACATGGACTCCCCGGAGGCCGAGGAGTTCGTAAACAGGATCTTCGACAATTGAGGTGAACACCATGAGACGGATCTCGTTGCCCGCCGTCGTCCTCCTCCTCGCCTCCTCCCTGGGAGCGGAGGAGGCCCCCAGGCCCAACGTCGCAAACGCCCGGTTTGAAACCGCCTCGGCCGCCGGCGGCCTGCAGGAGGCCGTGCGGCAGGCCGGTTCCCGTGGCAAGGAACCGGTCTGGGTGGCCTGGGCGGTCCCCATGATCGCCCGCCAGGGCTACCTCTGCTGTCTCGACCGCAACTGGAAGCCCAGCACCTGCCGGCTCGAAAGTGAGAACAGCAGTTGGGGGACCTCGACCGACATCCGGCATCTCGCCCGCCCGGACCAGAACGTGCTCGTCCTCCTCCGCCTCCAGGACGGCCAGGTCGCCCGGGTGCGCAACGTTTCCGAGAACTGCCCGCTCGACGCCGGCGACCGCCGCTTCGTCTGGCTCGGGAGCGCCCGGCCGGAGGAGAGCGTGGCGTTCCTTCTGGACCTCGCCCGGCGGACCGCGGGCGGCCGGGGGAATGAGAGGAACGACGAGGTGATCGCGGCCCTCGCCCACCACCGCAACGCCAACGCGGACACGGCCCTGGAGACCCTGGCCTCGGCGTCCCGCCCGGACGAGGAGCGCGAGGCCCCGATCTTCTGGATCGGCCAGACGCGCGGCGAGCGGGGCGCCGGCTTCCTCGCCCGGATGGCCCGCACCGATCCCAACCCGGAGATCCGCAACAAGGCCCTCTTCAGCCTGAGCCAGAGCCCGGCCCCCGGAGCGGCGGACCCCATCTTCGAGGCGGCGAAGACGGACAAGGATGCCGACGTCCGCGGCGAAGCCCTCTTCTGCCTCTCCCAGTCCGGCTCCCCCAGGGCGGGCGCCGCCATCCTCGAAGCGATCCGTTCGGACCCGGACGTCGAGACCCGCAGGAAAGGCATCTTCGCCCTGAGCCAGCTCCCCGAGGGTCAGGGCACGCCCCTGCTGATCCAACTCGGCCGCGAGAGCCGGGACCGGGAGATCCGCAAGGAGGCCCTCTTCTGGCTTGCCGAGTCGAACGATCCCGCGGCGCAGAAGTTCCTGGATGCGTTCCTGGGGAATTAGCTCTACTTTACGAGGAACCCGAAAACTGGCTTTCCACCCTCTCCCTTTGGGAGAGGGCCGGGGTGAGGGCCCGGGCGGGGGCGTCTGCTGCTACTCTTCCGCCCGGCATGGACAAGACAGACGACACGCCCGCCCACCCCCTGGAGCTCTCCGCCGGGGAGATGCGGCGGATGGTGGGCGAGGCCCTGGAGCGGATCGTCGCCCACGTGGAGTCCCTGCCCCGGCAGAGGGTCTCCGACACCGCGGCGGGATTCGAGATCGCCCGCTCCCTCGCCGAGCCCGAGCCTCCCCGGGAAGGAGCCCCGTTCCCCGAGCTCCTCGACCTCCTCTTCGACCGGGCGGTCCCGCCGACGTTCAATACGGCGAGCCCGGGCTACCTCGCGTTCATTCCCGGCGGCGGCCTCTTCCACGCCGCCGTGGCGGACCTGATCAGCGACGTCACGAACCGCTACAGTGCGGTCTATGCCGCGGCGCCAGCTTTGGCCCGGCTCGAGGCCAACGTCCTCTCCTGGTTCTGCCGCATCGTCGGCTACCCAGCGGAAGCCCGCGGCCTGCTCACCTCGGGCGGGTCGCTCGCCAACTTCACCGGGCTGGTCACCGCCCGCCGGGAGCGGCTCCCCGAAGACTTCCTGCGGGGGATCCTCTACGCGTCCTCCCAGGCGCACCACTCGGTGGCGAAAAGCGCTCTCCTCGCCGGCTTCCCTGCGGGGAACGTCCGCACCGTGCCGACGGACGATCGGTTCCGCCTCCGCCCCGACGCTCTGGAGGACAGGATCCGGGAGGACCGGCGGCGCGGGCTCACCCCCTTCCTCATCGTGGCCAGCGCCGGCACGACCAACACCGGCGCGATCGATCCGCTCGAGGATCTGGCCGACCTCGCCGGCCGGCACGGGCTCTGGCTGCACGTGGACGCGGCCTACGGCGGATTCTTCCTGTTGACCGGGGAGGGCCGGCGGGCGATGGGGGGGATCGAACGGGCGGACTCGATCGTCCTCGATCCCCACAAGGGTCTCTTCCTCCCCTACGGGACCGGGGCGCTCCTCGTCCGCGACGGGGCGGCCCTGCGCCGGGCCCACCGGGTGGCGGCGGACTACATGCCCCCGGTGCAGGAGGATCCCGACCTGGTGGACTTCAGCGAGCACGGGCCGGAGCTCTCCCGCCCCTTCCGGGGGCTGCGCGTGTGGCTTCCCTTGAAGATGCACGGCCTCGGGGTCTTCGAGGAGCAACTGGAGGAGAAGCTCGCCCTCACCCGC
Source organism: Thermoanaerobaculia bacterium (assembly GCA_035633875.1). Taxonomy (GTDB): domain Bacteria; phylum Acidobacteriota; class Thermoanaerobaculia; order Multivoradales; family UBA5704; genus DATARR01. The sequence goes on along the minus strand of DASQEB010000529.1, from coordinate 8,224 downwards.
CTGGCCTTCGACCGGGTCCGGGCCCTGCCGGGGATCGAGATCCTGGCCGAGCCTCAGCTCTCGCTCTTCGCCTTCCGCCTCGTCCCTCCCGGCTGGGAGGACCGGGGCGACGAGGAGCTGAACGGCCTGAACCGGCGGTTCCTCGAAAGGATCAACGCCCGCCAGAGGGTCTACCTCACCGGCACGATGCTCGGCGACCGCTTCGCCCTCCGCATCTGCGTGCTCTCCTTCCGCACCCATCGCGACCGGATCGAGGCGGCGCTGGAAGACATCGAGGCGGCGCTGGGCGAGGTGCTGGGATGACTCACCTCTCCCACTGGAGCCTTCTCTCCATCGCGAAATCCAACGCCAGCACCGGCGAGTAGGTCACCCACCCTTCGGGGGACTCGTACCGCACGCGGAAGGAGAGCTTCGCTCCCTCCCCCACCTGGTATCCCGCTTGGGCCGGCACCGGCACGCGGGAAGCGCCTTCTTCGAAGACGAAGGCCCAGCTTCCTTCCCGGTAGGGGCCCAACTCCCAGAAGAGCGCCGGCCCGCGGCTCTCGAAGGTGACGGAGAGGGGCGCCCGCCGCCGGATGTTTGGGCAGTAGCTCCGGCGGAGGGCCGGGAGGGTGGCGGAGACGTCCTCGACCCGGCGCGCCGCGGGGTTCCAGCCCCAAACCCGGGCTTTCCGCGTGCCCGAGCAGAGATAGAGGTCGTCGTAGAACCAGCCGGCCCCGCGGGCGAGCCCGAGGTTGTCCTCCTTGAGCCGCCTCAGCTCGACCATGGATGCGGGAGGGCTGGCCGGGTGGCGCAGGAGGTTCCCCGGGCCGAGGGTGAGAAAGAAGCGGTTCTCCGCGCTCATCCGCTCCAGGCGGGCGAAGTCCTCGGCCCAGACCTGCCGATTGACCAGGAGCCCGCCTCCGCACGCAGCCACGAGAAGGCCCCAGGCCGCCCACCGGGTCGCTCTTGGGCGTCCCGCCAGGGAGGAGAACGCAAAGGGAAAGGCCACGGCCAGGACCGTCGCGAGGGGCGCCGCGTAGCGCGGCACCATCTCCGTCGAGACCGGCAGGAAGGGCAGGGAGGTCAACACCACCGCGGCTCCCAGGAGGACAGCGGCCGGGCGGCTCCGGACGGCGAGGACAGCCAAGCCGGCGGCGACGGCGACGGCCGCCACCCAGCCGGCCGCCGTGGGAGCGCCCAGGAGCTCCTCCCCCATCTTCCCCGGGAAGGAGAAGACGAGCCCGGGCCAGTCCCCGGGTGCCACCGCCCAGCCGTAGCCCCCCACCGGGGTCCCGAGCATGTAGATCCGGAAGCCGAGATAGAGGACCAGCGCCGCCCCATGGGGGACCGCCAGACGAAGCCGCATCCGGAAGTCCCCCACCGGCAGGAGAGGGAGGAGCAGGAGGAGCGGGACAGCCACCTCCTTCGCTAGCATCGCCAGCAGGTAAAGCATCGCCGAGACCAGGGCCCACGCCACCTGCCGCGTCCGCACCGCCCGCACGAAGCTCCAGCCGGCGAGGAGCAGGAGGAAGATCACCTCCGGATAGTGCCGCACCATCAGGAGGGGCGCGAGCGAGGCCACCGGGGGTGACACGAGGAAGAGAAACCCGCCCGCGAAGCCCGGCAGCGGCGGGAGCCACAGGCGGAGCAGGGCATACACCGCCGCGGCGGCTGCGCCGAGAGCGATCAACTGATGGACGTAGAACGCCTCCGGGCTCAGGCCGGAGAGGGAGAGGTCGGTTTCCAGGGAGAGGAAGAGGAGGGGGGTCAGCATCCGGAATGGAAGCTGACGCCAGACTTCGGGGTCGAAGGTGTACTGCTCGGGACGCCAGGCCAGCAGATAGCGGAGGTTGAAGAAGTCGTCCCAGGTCCACCAGAGATCCGTAGCCCGTCCGTAGAGCAGCCAGGTCACGGCCCCGAGGACGGCCACGGCCGCGGCATCCGCCGCGGCACGGCGCCGGGGGGAAGAGGGTGTCATCGAAGGGGATTCTAGCGGGAGTTCAAGGACAAAAAGGACCAAAGGGACAGCAGGGACACAAAGAACAAATTCCTGTCCTTGGTGGCCTTTCGGTCCCTTGAGTCCCTTTGCTCCTTGCCGGCGGCGGGAGACGGCCTACTGCTGCTCGCCCTGGGGCGGCTGCTGGGTCTGTCCCGGCTGCGTCTGCCCCTGCTGCTCAGCGGCGGGCTGCGGGTCGCCCACGCCGATGAGCTCGACGTCGAAGATCAGAAGCGAGTTGGGACCGATCTCGCCGTTGCCCGCGCCCTGCGGCCCGTAGCCGAGCGCCGGGGGGACGTAGAGCTTGTACTTGCCGCCCACCTTCATGAGCTGCAGGGCCTCGGTCCAGCCCGCGATCACCTGGTTGACCCCGAAGGTGACCGGCTCGCCCCGGTCCACGGAGCTGTCGAACTTGGTGCCGTCGAGCAGGGTCCCGGTGTAGTGGACCGTCACCTTGTCGGTCGGCTTGGGAGTGGCGCCGGTGCCCTCCTTGAGCACCTCGTACTGGAGGCCGCTCGCCGTGGTCTTGACCCCCTCCTTCGCCTTGTTCTTGGCGAGGAACTCGTCGGCCGCCTTCTGGTTCTTGTCGCCCTCCACCTTCATCTTCTCCTGCTGCTTGGCCATGACCGACTGCTGGAGCGACGTGACGGCAGCCTGCATCTCCTCGTCGGTGAGGGCGGGATTGGTGCCCGCGAGGGCGTCGCGGAGGCCTTTGACGAGGAGCTCCACGTTGACCGGGACCTCCTGGGCCTTCATGTTGCGTCCAATATTGAGGCCGATGGCGTAGCTGGCCCGGTCCTCCACGGACTCCGGCTTGCCCGGAGCGCCCTGGGCCGGCTGTTGGGCCGGCTGCTGGGTCGCCGGCTGTTGGGCCGGTTGCTGGGCCGCCGGCTGTTGGGCCGGTTGCTGGGCCGCCTGCTGCGTGAATGCTGCGCTACCCGCCGCGAGGAGCAGTAGAGCGGAAATGCTGAAGAGCTTCTTCATGGCTTTCTCCAAATGTGGGTTGGTGTCCTGCCCCGAGGCGGGCAATCTTACTCCAGTGGTGAAACGGGCGGGGCCGGGCCCGGATTCCCGCCCTCGCGCAAAAACGGAGGACAAGATGCCCTGAAACGGCCGCGAGGGCGTACACTCTTTCAAAGCGACCCGGAGGTGAATGATGGCGCCTCGTCCCCTCCCCACCCTCGCCACCTCGTTGTCCCTCTGTATCCTTTCGGCCTGCGCTCCGCCGGTGGGTTTCGTTGCGCCGGAGATCTCCCTCGTGGACGTACGGCTCTCCAAGATTGCGGTGTTCGAGACCACCGCCGTCTTCACCCTGCGCGTCCTCAACGAGGGCCCCCGCCCGTTGACGATCGACGGTGCGCTCTGCGGCTTCTCCCTGGACGGCGTGCGCATCGGCAAGGGAACCAGCGACACCCGGATCGAGATCCCGCGGCTCCAGTCCCGGACGCTGGACGTCCCCGTGTTCATCCGGAACGAGGGTCTGGCCCGCCTGCTGCGGTCGATCGTCACCGCGGGCGAGTTCGACTACAGCCTCGATGCCCGTCTCTACGTCACCACCTCCCGGGGGCGCTTCCGGCAGGTCACGGCGGTGACCGCGGGACGCTTCAACCTGGAAGAGGATCGGGACAAGGGAAGGCTCTGGACCCGGCACCAGGACTTGGAGGGACGAGACAAGACGCTCGGGAAGGGGCTGGAAGGCGCGATGTGACGCGACCTGTTGACGTCCTCCGGATACGCTATACTAGAATCATGGCCGAGCCTGCGAGAAGAATCCCGCTTGTACCGGAGGACGATCCCTTCCGCTACGGCTTCCGGGAGCGGATGGTTCGCCGGCCCGACGGCAGCTCGGACTACGTCCAGATCCCCTTGACCCTGGACGACCTGCTCAATCCTCAGATCGACGACCACGTGACCCAGAGCGGCCAACATTTCGCGCTGGTCAAGGATCTGTTCGAGAGACTCGAAAGACGCTACGCGTCCCGGGACGACGTGGTGGTCTGCGCCGATCGGAAGCTCCTCTGGCGAATCGCCGGCCTTCCCGACCCCGGTCCGGACATCATGGTGATCCGGGGGGTCCGCGACAAAGCGCGGATCGAGAAGAACGAGAGCTTCGACGCCGACCGGGAGGGGGCCCGCCCCTGCTTCATCGCCGAGATCGTATCCCTCTCCCACCCGGAGCTCTGGGACATGGACCACAACACGAAGAGGAAGGTCTATGAGCGGGCGGGCGTCCCGGAGTACCTGATCGTCGACCCCTTCTCGGCCGAGAGGCGGCTCCCCCTCGTCCTCACCGGCTACAGGCTCGGGCCTCGCCGGCGGTACCGCCGAATCCCGCCGGACTCGCAGGAACGGCTGCTCTTCGAGACCGTCGGCCTCCTGATCGGTCCCGCTCCCGATGGCCAAAACCTGGAGATGACCGATGCCGTCACGGGCGAGAAGCTCCTGCCCGCCAGGGAAGAGGCGGCCCGACTGCGGGAAGAGCTGGAGCGCCTGGGGAGGGGTTAGATCCACCCCAGCAGCGTGAACGCCGCCTGCCCCACCAGCACGAAGTAGAGGGTTCCCCCGAACGAGAAGAGCGCACCCGCGCCCACCAGGGCCGGGCGCCGCTCCATGGCGGCCAGGCCCAGGAGCGCCAGGCCTACCGCGGGGAGGAAGTTGTTGAAGGGGATGAGCGGCATCGGAAGGGCCATGACGAAGCCGCTCCAGGCCACAAGGCCGCCGATGAGGCGGTCGCCGACCACCCATCCTCTGCCGGGCCGGCCGGAGCCGAAGAGCCGGAGGACCCGCTCCAGGCTCCCCAGGCTCGCGTGGATGTGCCGGCCCCGCATCCGCCACCGCAGGAGCCAGCCCGGCACCCGCAGGACACGGCGGCCGCCGAGCATGCCGACCCCAAGGACGATCAGGCCGACACCGGTGAGCACGCTGGCGTAGGGGATCAGGGAGAGCAAGGCGAGGACCAGGATGACGGGGCCGAAGGTTTCGATACCCGTCCGGCGGAGGAGCTCGCCGAAGGTGACGGTTTCGTCCGCATCGACGGCTTTGCGGAGGAGGCTGGTGAGAGATCTCAGAGGGTGAAGGGACATCCGCGCCTCCGTTGAGCGTTCGCCCGCCACAACCCCCGGAGGTGCAGGGGTTATTCCGCTGGCGAGAGCTTCAGAAGAGGCGCTCGAACGCCAGCAGGGCCACCTTGCCCACCAGCACGAAATAGGCCGTTCCGCCCAGGGAGAAGAGAGCACCGAGACCCACCAGGAGCGGCCGGTGCTCCATGAGCGCCACGCCCATCAGCACGAGGCCGGCTGCAGGGAGGATGTTTGCGAACGGCACCAGAGGAAGCGGCAGGGCCAGCATGAAGGCCGTCCACAGGACCAGGACTCCCAGGAACGGCCGGCTCACGGACCACCGCGCCGACGCCCCGGGGCCCAGGAAGCGCAGCCAGCGGTCCAGGCCCGCCAGGCTCGCCCGGACGTGCCGGGCCTTCATCCGGTAGCGCAGGAACACCTTCGGTAGCCACGACTTCCGGCTGCCCGCCACGAGCTGCCCGCCCAGCACCATCAACCCGGCGCCGGTGAAGAAGCTGACGTAGGGGACCATGGACAGGACGGACAACAGAACGATCGTCGGACCGAACGACTCGACGCCGGAACGGCGGAGCAACTCGTCGAGGCTCACGTCGTCGTTGTCCTCGACAGCCTGCGAGAGGCGGCTGGACAGAGAGCTCAACTCGGGGGACGACATGCCGGCCTCCACTTCTCCCTCTGCTGGTTCCCAGCAACAGAGCTGCACGCCATGATTATGGCAATTCGCCATCGTGCTATGCAAGAGCGGGGAGGGTGTCGATCCTGTCATGATGAAGAAACGAAGGAGAACGGGAGAGTCCCTCAGGAGAGGATCCGCACGCCCGCCGCCCCATAGCCTAGGATCGGCGCTTCCAGGTCCCCCGGCTCCTCGGGGCGCAGCCGCCGCTCCTGTGCGTAAGGATAGAAGGTGACGAGCTCGCCGCGGCGGTGGCGCTCCTGGAGGCCGGTCCAGAACTCGACCTCGAAGAGATCGCCGTGACTTTCGAGGAAGACCTCGCGCAGGTGCCCCTGGAGCCCCAGGAAGGTGCACAGCTCCTCGGGGAAGATGTCGTTCTCCCCCACCGAAAACCAGGGCTCGGAGGCGAGCTCGTCGAAATCGTCGCGGGACGGGGGCATCCGCCGGAAGGTACAGCCGGTGAGCTGGGTTAGCTCGTCATAGTCGTAGGAGAGGACGCGGCCGTGGCGGGTAACGCCGAAGTTCTTGAGCAGGACGTCCCCCGGGAAGACGTTGGCGGCGGCCAGCTCCTTGAGGCACCGTCCCCAGTCGAGAGCCGCGGCCTCCGCAGCTTTTTCGTCCATCTCCTGAAGGTAGAGGTCCAGGGGGATGACCCGGCGCTCGACGTAGCAGTGGTGGACGGTGACCTTGTCCCCCTCGGCCCGGACGGTCCGGCCGGCGACCTCGAGGAGCCGGTGCAGCAGCTCGGGGGAGAAGCGCTGGCGGGGGAAGGTGAGGTGCTCGAATTCCTGGAAGCCCACGAGGCGGCCCACGCGGTCGTGGACGCGCACGGTGCCGTAACGCTCCATCACCCGTTCCCGGGTGGTGTTCTTCTGCGGCGGGAAGGCGTCCTTGATCACCTTGAAGACGAATTCGTAGGACGGGAGGTGGAAGACCTCCATGACGAGCCCCTGCTGGCCCGGGGCGTCGACGAACCGCTCGTCCGAGCCGGCGGTCTGGGCGACGAGCTCGCGGTAGAACTCGGTTTTGCCGTGCTTGCGATAGCCGAGGGAGACGTAGAGCTCGGAGATGCGCTTCCGGGGCAGCAGGGTGCGCAGGAACCCGATGACCTCCCGGGGACTCGCCACGTCCAGGTGAAAGAACCAGCGCGCGAAGCTGAAGACGATGCTCAGCTCGTCCTGGGTGTGGAGCACGGCGTCCACCTCGATGCCCTCGCGTTCGTGGGTGAGGGCGAGGACGAGGGGGACCACGGTGCCGTTGCGCCGGGCGCGGCCAAGGATGTAGGCCCCCTTGTTGCGGAAGAAGACGGGGCGGAGCACGTCCAGGGCCTCGAACTCGGGAGTGCCCAGGGCTTCGACGAGCCCCCGCTCGAAGCGCTCGGCGGCCAGGGCGGCGTCCCCCGGGAGGTCGCGGAAGGGGGCCCGGAACGCGGCATCCTCCAGGATCCGGCGCAGGATCGTGGCATCGATCCGGTGGACGGCGTACATCCGGGCGCTGGCCATCTCCCAGCCGCTGAAGGGGAGGGGGAACTCGTCCACGGTGTAGTCGATCGACGGATCGACCCCGGCGTGGGTGAACACCTTGCGGGTCAGGGAGTTGAAGAAGGTCTGGGCGATTTCGAAGTCGTCCCGGCCCAGGATCTCCGGGGTGTACGCCTCCTTGAGGGCGGCCCACATCTCCCTTCGGTTGATGCGGGGCCCGAGCCGGAGGCGCAGGGCGGCGATCGTCTCCTCGACGCTCTTGTCCGGCAGGTCGATGTGCTCCAGGGTGTCCCGCCGGATGCCGGCCCAGTCCCGGGCTTCGAAGCGATCCCGCACCCGGCGGGTGATCTCCCGCTGGCGCCGCTGGTGCTTCTCGAGGGCTCTGCAGATGATGGCGGCCCCACGGGCCGCCGCGGTCGAAAGGTCCATGCCGGTCATGCGAAGCGCGTGCCGCTCGTCTGACGCGTGCCGCTCGTCTGAAATATCGACATACTCGGATTCGTCAATCTTTCTTTTGTCTCGCGAGATCTGGTACAGACCGGCCCCGGTTGTGATACTCCATAGATGGGGACCGACGCGTAGTCCGGTTTCCATCCCTCGCGGGCGGCCTCCCGGCCGTCCCCCGTCGTCCCAAGGAGGTCACCGATGAAGAAGATCTGTATGTGTCTCTTCGCGATCCTGCTGACGACCCTCTTCTCCCCGCCGGCTGCCGCGGCCGAGCAGAGCGCCATCCAACTGACCACCCCGGAGCCCGAGTTCCTGCAGGGGCGTCCCGCGGAGTTCCCAGGCCGGGGCAACGGAGTCTGCCGAATCCCGACGGCGTTCCAGCCGGAATCCTGCATCTGCCCGCTGATCTTCGATCCGGTCTGCGGCTGCGACAACAGGACCTATTCAAACGCCTGCTTCGCAGCCTGCGAGGTGCTCTCGTTCACCGAGGGTGCCTGCGATGAGGGTGGGGCCGGGTAGGACGCCTCTCCCCCGGGGAGGTAATGTTGGTCTGTAGGGGCGGGCC
>DASQEB010000528.1:0-5868 GCA_035633875.1 Thermoanaerobaculia bacterium | reverse complement strand
GGGATCGGCCTCGTGCAGGAGCTCGTAGACCGCCTCGAAGACCGCCTCGCGGCTCGGCTTCGAGAAGTAGTCGCCGTCCGAGCCGTAGGAGGGGCGGTGCTCCTTGCCCGGGAGGGTCCGCGGCTCGGAGTCAAGCCAGCGGAAGGCGCCCTGCTTCTCCACCACCTCCTGGAGCATGTAGGCGGAGGTGCCGCCCGGCACGTCCTCGTCCACGAAAAGGACGCGGCTGGTCTTTCGGACGGACTCGAGGATGCAGCCCCTGATGTCGAAGGGGAGCAGGGTCTGGACGTCCACCACCTCGACGTCGATCCCCACCTCGGCGAGCTTCTCGGCGGCCTCGAGCACGATCCGGCAGCAGGCGCCGTAGGTGACCACGGTCACGTCCCTCCCCTCCCGCAGCACCTCGGGAACCCCCAGGGGCACCCGGACGTCGCCGATGTTCGCCGGGAGCTGCTCCTTCTGCCGGTAGCCGTTCAGGACCTCGATCACGATCCCCGGGTCGTCCCCCTCCAGCAAGGTGTTGTAGAAGCCCGCCGCCTGGGTCATATTGCGCGGCACGCAGACGTAGATGCCCCGGACCAGGTGGATCAGGCCCGCCAGGAGCGACCCGGAGTGCCAGACCCCTTCCAGCCGGTGGCCGCGGGTACGGACGATCACCGGCGCCATCTGGCGTCCCTTGGTGCGCCAGCGCAGGGTGGCGAGGTCGTCCGACAGGATCTGGAGCCCGTAGAGGACGTAGTCCAGGTACTGGATCTCGGCGATGGGCCGCAGCCCGCGCAGCGCCATCCCGATCGCCTGCCCCATGATGGTGGTCTCGCGGATGCCGGTGTCGGAGACCCGCAGCGGCCCGTACTTGGCCTGGAGGCCGGCGAAGCCCTGGTTGACGTCGCCGATCCTGCCCACGTCCTCGCCCAGGGCGATGACCTCCGGACGGCGGGCAAGGGCGGCGTCGAAGGCTGCGTTCAGCACCTCGAAGCCGTTGACCACCTGGGACTCGGGAGGATAGACCGGCGCCACCGGCTTCACCTTCAGGGCGGCCTGGGGCGTGGCGCTGTAGAGGTGGGAGTTGTAGCGGTCCTCATTCGCCCGGTCCTGCTCCTTCTTCCACTCGACGATGCGGCGGGCGGCGGGCAGATCCTCCCCCGCCGTGGCGATCAGGGCACTGTGGACCGCCGCCATCACGTCCCGCCGGAAGCCGCTCTGCTGGCGCTGGAGCTCTTGGGCGATCCTGCGGACCTCCTCGCCGGCGGACTGCCCGGCGAGCTCCTGCAGCATTTCCAGAGCGGCCGTCTTCTCCTCCTCGATCGGGGCGCGGAACGCCTCCCAGGCCCGCTGCTGGGCCTCGCGAACGAGGCGCCTGTCACCTTCCTCCACTGCATCCAGCTCGGGAGCCGCGGCGATCCCCTGGTCGATCATCCACTCGCGCATCTTGCGGAGGGGATCGAACTCCGTTTCCCAGGCCAGGCGCTCCTTGGACTTGTAGCGCTCGTGGCTGCCCGAGGTGGAGTGCCCCTGGGGCTGGGTCATCTCGATCACGTGGACGAGGGCCGGCACGTGCTCGCGGCGGACGATCTCCGCGGCGCTCAGGTAGGTCTCGCAGAGGGCGGGGTAGTCCCAGCCCCTGACCGCGTAAAGGTCGTATCCCTGGCGGGTCCCCGGGACCCGGCGGAAGCCGGAGAGGACGGCCGAGAGATCCCCCTTGGTGATCTGGAGCTCATTGGGGACGGAGATGCCGTAGCCGTCGTCCCAGATCGAGATCAGGGCCGGCGCCTGGAGGACGCCGATGGCGTTGACCGCCTCCCAGAACATGCCCTCGGCGCAGCTCGCGTTGCCGATAGTGCCGAAGGCCACCTCGTTGCCGTGGTCGGAGAACTTCGCGGCGGCTCCCTCGAGCTCCGGCAGCTCACGGTAGAGGCGCGACGCGTAGGCCAGGCCTACGAGGCGGGGCATCTGGGAGCCGGTGGGCGACACGTCGGCCGAGGAGTTCACCAGCTCGGCCAGCTCCTTGAAGCTCCCGTCCGGGTTCAGCATGCAGGTCGAGAAATGGGCGGTCATCGAGCGGCCCGCCGAGCAGGGCTCCCGCTCCACGTCGGGATCGGCATAGAGCTGGGCGAAGAACTGCTCCAGGGTGAGAAGCTCCAGGGCCATCATCAGGGTCTGGTCCCGATAGTAGCCGGAGCGGAAGTCCCCCTTGCGGAAGGCCCGCGCCAGGGCGACCTGGGCCACCTCCTTGCCGTCGCCGAAGATCCCGAACTTGGCCTTGCCGGTGAAGACCTCCCGGCGCCCCAGAAGGCTCGCCTGCCGGCTCTGGAACGCGATCCGGTAGTCGCGAAGGATGCTGTCCTTCGTGAACTGGGCGTTGCCGGTGGGCGCGGGCGAGATCTCCCGATCCAGAAGAGTCATTCCGATCCTCCCCGAGCTCGTGAACGGATGGCGGCGTCCATCAGGAGAATGCTACCACGCTGCCCTCGACCTCCCGGCCGATTCTCCGTGGTAGCATCCCGCGGGCTCTCATGCCCCTCTTTTCAATTTGGGGATCCCGATGACAGAAACAATCCTCAAACCGCTCATCCGTCCCGCGCTCCTGCTCCTGCTCGCGCTCGGCCCCTTGGGCTGCGCCGCCTCCCCCGCTCCGGCCACCCCGGCCGGCGAGGCGCCGAGGCAGGCCGAGGCCCCGGCCGGGGAATCCATGAAGGAGGAGGCCGCCGAGGCGAGGCCCTACCCTTCCACCTATAAACCCCTTCCTTCCCAGCCCGTCCTGATCCGGAACGCCACGGTGCTCACTGCGGTTGGCGACCGCATCGAAGGCGGGTCGGTCCTCCTGCGGGACGGCCGGATCGCCGCCGTCGGGACGACCGTCGAGGCGCCGGCCGGCACCGTGGTCGTAGACGGCACGGGCAAGTGGGTCACGCCGGGGATCATCGACGCCCACTCGCACCTGGGGGTCTACCCCTCCCCGGGCGTCGACGCCCACTCGGACGGCAACGAGGCCACCGAGCCGAACACCGCCGAGGTCTGGGCCGAGCACTCGGTCTGGCCGCAGGACCCCCAGTTCCCCCTGGCGCTCGCCGGCGGAGTCACCAGCATGCAGATCCTCCCCGGCTCGGCCAACCTCTTCGGCGGCCGCAGCGTGACGGTGAAGAACGTGCCGGCCCGCGACGTCTACGCCATGAAGTTCCCCGGCGCCCCCTACGGCCTCAAGATGGCCTGCGGCGAGAACCCCAAGCGGGTCTACGGCGGCCGGAACCGCTCCCCCGCCACGCGCATGGGGAACGTGGCCGGCTACCGCTCCGCCTGGATCAGGGCCCAGGACTACCGGCGCGAGTGGGAGGAGTACGACAGCCGGATGAAAAACGGCCAGGAGGACAGGGGCGGCGGCGACGGCGATGGGGACCGGGGCCCCCGGCGGCCCGACCGCGATCTGGAGCTCGAGACCCTGGCGGGCGTGCTCGCCGGGGAGATCCTCGTCCAGAACCATTGCTACCGGGCCGACGAGATGCTCACCATGATCGACGTGGCCCGGGAGTTCGGCTACAAGATCGCGGCCTTCCACCACGCGGTCGAGGCCTACAAGGTCGCCGACGTCCTCGCCGCCAACGGCATCTGCTCGGACATCTGGGCCGACTGGTGGGGCTTCAAGATGGAGGCTTTCGACGGCATCCGCGAGAACGCCGCGCTGCTCGAAAAAGCCGGGGCCTGCGTCGTCATCCACTCCGATTCGGCCGAGGGCATCCAGCGGCTCAACCAGGAAGCGGCCAAGGCCATGGGCGCCGGCAACCGGATGGGGATGAGCCTCCGGGAGGAGGACGTGATCCGCTGGATCACCCTCAACCCCGCGAAGTCGATCGGGATCGACCGGCAGACCGGCTCGCTCGAGCCGGGCAAGATGGCCGACGTGGTCGTCTGGAGCGGCAACCCGTTCAGCGTCTACAGCCGCGCCGAGAAGGTGTTCATCGACGGCGCCCTGATCTACGACCGCAACGATCCCGCCCGCCAGCCGCGGATGGATTTCGACCTCGGTCTTATCGACGCTCTGGAGGTGCCGCAATGACCAGGACGAACGCGAAGCGCGCAACCCTCCTCGCCGGCCTCGCCCTGGCGGGGGTCCTCGCCACGGTCCCGGCCCGGGCCGAGACGGTGGCCATCACCGGCGCCACCGTGCACACGATGGGGCCGCAGGGCACGATCCAGAACGGCACGGTGGTGATCCGGGACGGCCGCATCCAGGCCGTGGGAGCCAACGTCGCCGTGCCGGCCGGCGCCCGCACGATCGACGCCCGGGGCAAGATCGTCACGCCCGGCCTCTTCGACTCCCTCTCCCGCCTCGGGATCGTCGAGGTCAGCGCGGTCGAGGGGAGCCAGGACGCCAGCGTCGAGGACGACCGCATCACCGCGGCCTTCAACGTGGCCGACGCGCTCAATCCCCGCTCCGCGCTGATCCCGGTCAACCGGGTCGAGGGGCTGACCCGCGCCGTGGTGGCTCCCAACCCGGAAGAGAGCCTGATCGCGGGCCAGGGCGCGATCATCCATCTCGGCGGCCCCGGAGACATCCTGCTGCGCTCGCCCGTGGCCATGTTCGCCTTCCTCGGGGAGACCGGAGCCGAGCTCACCGGCGGCTCCCGGGCCGGGGCCATGCTGCGCCTGCGCGAGGCGCTTCAGGACGCCCTGGACTACGCCGCCAACCGTCGCGCCTTCGAGCAGGGGGACCGGCGCGAATACGCTCTCTCGCGGCTCGATCTCGAGGCCCTCATCCCGGTCGTCCGGGGCGAGCTGCCGCTGGTCGTCTCCGCCAATCGGGCGAGCGACATCCAGGCCGCCCTGCGGATGGCGAAGGAATTCAACCTGAAGCTGATTCTGACCGGCGTGAGCGAAGGCTGGGTGGTGGCCAAGGACATCGTCGCCGCCAAGGTGCCGGTCCTCCTCAACCCGATGGAAAACCTGCCGGGGAGCTTCGAGACCCTGGGGGCTACCCTGGAGAACGCCGCCCGTCTCCACAAGGCCGGGGTGACCTTCGCCTTTGCGACCGGCGACGCCCACAACGCCCGCAACATCAAGCAGGGCGCCGGCAACGCCGTGGCCTACGGCCTCCCCTGGGAAGCCGCCCTCGCCGCCATGACGATCGTCCCCGCCCGCCTCTGGGGCCTCGCCGACCGCTACGGCACCCTCGAGCCGGGCAAGGACGCCGACGTGGTGGTCTGGGACGGCGACCCCCTGGAGCTCACGACCTTCCCCGACGCGGTCTTCATCCAGGGCCGGCAGATGCCCATGGAGAGCCGCCAGACCCGGCTGCGCGATCGGTACAAGGACCTGGGCAAGCCCTTGCCGCCGGCGTATCAGAAGCCGTGACAAGAACGACAGGGGGACGGCCGGGCTCCCGCCCCCCTGTCTTCATCACTTCGTTTGTCAAAGAACCGTGAGCGTAGACACCGGGGCGAGCCGGGCGTCCACGTCGAAAATCCAAAAAACAAATCCTGAGCTCTCGCCATCGAGATCCGCAGGTTGTATCCCAGAGAATGAAACGGGTGTGACCGGTACAGCGGTACGGAAGAGAGCTGCTTGGACGTGGGAGGAAATATAGTTCCACTCCGAGAGGCTGTCAAGGGATCAATCCCCAGACCAAACCAAATCGACAGAGCAAAGACAGGAGCAATCCAGGAAAGACCTTTTCCGGGGAGAATCGCTCGATGCCCACGGGAAAAGGTCTTTTCCACTCGCTATTGGTCAATCGTAGAAATTTGGGAGTCTTTAGCCGCAGATATGTCTTGCGCGCCGGAGCTCGAGGGCATTAAACTCGCCGGGAACGCAGTTGCAGCGATAAAAGCCTGGAAATCCCAAGGCAAAAACCTTTCAAGGAAAGGAAAAGACCCT
>DASQEB010000527.1:0-17350 GCA_035633875.1 Thermoanaerobaculia bacterium | reverse complement strand
GGCCCGCCCCTACAGACCTCCCTACCCCCCCGTCCCCCCGCCCACCGTCCCCGGGTCCTCGTTCGTCCCCGCGCCGGTCCCGGGGCCGCCGTCGCCGCACAGCGGCTGACCGTTCGGATCGATCCCGCAGCCGTTCTTCTCCTGGATCGCGGTGTCGCCCCTCCGCTCTTCCCCTCCGAAGAGGCCGCTCCACCAGGTCTCCAGGATGGAGAGAAGCCGCGTCACCGCCGGGGTCGCCTCGGACCGCGGCGCCAGTTTCCAGGGAGCCGCCTGGGCCAGGGCGGGAGCAAGGAGCAGGCAGAGGCAGAGGGACGTGGCAGTGATCAGTGGCTTTTTAAGCATAGCTTTTTCTCCTCCTCGAAAATAATCGGCAACCAGCAATTCTCAAAATACGAGCCGTCCTCCCCATCGTGCTGTAAACCGGGAGAAGCGGGACAGCACCTCCGAAATTCGTCCAAACTCGTTGCGGGAGCGGGGCGGGTATACTCCCGCGGTCACCAAGAGAGGGACGTCCCGAGACCGGGTTTTCCAGAAGGAGGAGGTCGATCGTGAGGGCCCTGATTCTCGCCGGCGGGAGCGGCACGCGGTTCTGGCCGCTCTCCCGGAAGCGGAGGCCAAAGCAGCTCCTGGCCCTCGAGGGGGAGCGGACGCTGCTGCGGGATACGGTGGAACGGCTGCGCCCGGTCATGGGGCCGGAGGACGTCTGGGTCTGCACCACACGGGCGCTGGAGGACGAGGTCCGCCGCGAGCTGCCCGAGGTGCCGGCCGGGCAGATCCTCCTGGAGCCCGAGGGGCGCAACACGGCCCCGGCGATCGGATGGTCCGTGCGCTCGATGCCGGAGGAGGCCCGCCGGGACGTCGTGGCCGTGCTGCCGGCGGACCACCGCATGGGGAACCTGGCCGCTTTCCAGGAGGCCCTGAAGCGGGCCGCGCAGGTGGTGGAGCGGGAGGACCGGGTGATGACCCTGGGGGTGACCCCGCGCTGGGCCGAGACCGGCTACGGCTACCTGGAGCTGGACCCGGAGCCGGGGCCGGAAGGAGCGCGCCGGGTCCGCCGGTTCGTCGAGAAGCCGAGCCCGGAGAATGCAGCCCGCTTCGTGGCCTCGGGCAACTACCTGTGGAACGCGGGCATCTTCCTGTTCCGCGGCACCACGCTCCTCGCAATCCTCGCCCGGCTCCAGCCCGAGCTGGCGCGGGGGATCGAAGCGATCGCCGCCGCCCCCGAGCGGGTTGGTGAGCTGTACTCCCGATTGCCGTCCGACTCCATCGATTATGCCGTGATGGAGAAGCTGGACTCGATCCTCACCCTCCCCCTGGACTGCGACTGGAGCGACCTCGGCTCCTGGGAGGCGCTCCAGGAGGTCCTCCCCAAGGACGCCCGGGGCAACGCCGGCCGGGGGGACACCCTCGCCCTCGACGCCTCCGGCAACCTCCTGTTCTCCGACGCCGGGACGATCGCCGTCCTGGGCATCCAGGACCTGGTGGTGGTGCGCACGGGCGATGCCGTCCTGGTCTGCCCCAAGTCGCGTTCCCAGGAGGTCAAGAGGATCGTCTCCGAGCTCGCCGCCCGGGGACGCGAGGATCTGCTTTGATTCAGCCGTCCACGGTCTCGACAGCAGCGGGCGACCGGACGCTCGCTGGTCTCGCCGCTCCCCTGCCGCTCGGCGACCTCGTCCCCGGGGACGGGGACTGGGAGGTGGAGATCGGCTTCGGCAAGGGCCGGTACCTCCTCCGCCGCTGCGAAGGTGACCCGGACCGGCGCTTCCTGGGCATCGAGCTCGCCGGGGAGTACCACGGCATCTTCGTGGACCGGGCTCGCCGGCGGGGCCTCGTCAACTGGATCGCTCTGCGTGGGGACGCCCTCTTCCTGCTCTCCGCCGTCCTGCCCCGGGGCTTCGCCGCCGCCCTCCACGTCTACTTCCCCGATCCCTGGCCCAAGAGCCGGCATCACAAGCGTCGCACGTTCGATCCGGAGACGGTGGACCTGGTGCTCGGCATCCTGCGCCGGGGCGGCCGGCTCTCCTTCGCCACCGACTTCCTGGATTACGGCGAGCTGGTGATGGAGCTGCTGGAGAGCTACCCGGGCCTGCGGATCGCCCGGCGCGAGCGGCCGTGGGACGAAGGGCCCCGCACCAACTACGAGGCCAAGTATCTGGAGGAGGGGCGGCCGATCCTCCGCGCCGAAGGCGTCCTGGACGTGGACGGCTGCGAGGCGCCGCTCCATCCCCGGGGAGCCCGCGCCGTGCTCGCCGCCACCTGGCGGGAGGAGGATTGAGATGAGCGGACCCGCCTACCCCGTCTCCATGGACCTCCCGGTCCGCTTCCGGGATCTGGACGGCCTGCGCCACGTCAACAACTCCGTCTTCCTCACCTACCTGGAGATCGCCCGCGAGGTCTACTGGAACCGCCTCGGCAGCACGCTGGAGATGGAGGGCTGGGGCTACATCCTCGCCCGCGTCGAGTGCGACTTCCGGGCGCCCGTCCTCTACCGCGGGCCGGACAGCCGCGTCCGCGTCCGCCTCCGCTGCCCCCGTCTGGGCACCAAGAGCTGGGAGTACGAGTACCGGGTGGAGGACCCCTCGGCAGGCACCCTCTTCGCGGAAGCCCGCTCGGTCCAGGTCTACAGCCGCCTCCCGAGCGGCCCGACCGAGCCGATCCCGCCCGAGGTTCGGGAAGCCATCGAGCGCCTGGAGGGCCGCGAATGAGCCCGCCGCGAGCTCCGGAGGACGGAGGCGCCCCCCGCCGCCCTTCGCTGAGCTGCGGCGCCCGCCTGGGGCTGCTCTTCGGGCTCCTTTCCGGCCCGGCCTACATCGCCTGGATCGCCGGAGTGGAGGGCGGGAGGATCTGGGTGGTGCTCGGGCTCATCCTGCTGATCGCGGGATGCGCGTCGCTGGCGCACTGGCTGATGGGGAGGGTGCGACGATAGGGTAAAAACCCGCGGCACCTCTGCCGAAACCGCCACCGATCTGCGCGGGCTCACCGGACTCTGAGGCGGAGAGGGTGAGGATGTTATCCTCACCCTGACCATGCTGAAGCGACTCGCCGTCCTCTGGCCCTACCTCCGCCCCCACCGCCGCAAGCTCGTCTGGGGCATGGGCGCGGTCTTCCTCTCGGTGGTGGTGGGGCTGATGACGCCGCTCCTCGTGGGCAGCAGCATCGACACGCTGCGCCAGAACGTGTCGTCCCGGACCCTCCTGGCCTACGCCGGGCTGATCATCGGGGTCACCTTCGTCCAGGCGATCTTCAGCTATCTCCAGCGCATGCTGCTGGTCAGCATGAGCCGGGACATCGAGTTCGACCTGCGCAACAAGTACTTCGGCACGCTCGAGAGGCAGCCTGCCGCGTTCTTCCAGGACCACCCCACCGGCGATCTGATGGCCCGCGCCACCAAGGACCTGGAGGCCGTGCGGCTGGTCTCCGGACCGGCCATCATGTACAGCGGCAGCACCCTGTTCACGGCCCTGGGGGCGATCTTCTTCATGGCGCGGATCAACGGCCCGCTCACCGGGCTCGCCCTGGTCACCATGCCGCTCGTCGCCGTCGTCACGAACGTGTTCGGGGGGAGGATCCACACCCTCTTCGCGCGCATCCAGGAGAAGTTCGCGGACGTCACGGCCCGGGTCCAGGAGAACCTGGCGGGCGTGCGCGTGGTGCGCGCCTATGCCCGGGAGGAGCGGGAGGCGGCCGAGTTCCAGCGGCTCAATGACGAGTTCCTGGAGGACAACCGCCGGTTGATCGGCTGGAGCGCGGCGTTCCACCCCCTGCTCCAGGCCATGGTCGGCCTCGGCACCGTGGCCGTGCTCTGGTACGGGGGTCTGCTCGTCATCCGCGGCAGCATCACCGTGGGCGAATTCGTGACCTTCAGCCTCTTCCTCAACCGGCTCATCTGGCCGATGATCGCCCTCGGCTGGGTCATCAACCTGGCCCAGCGCGGCACCGCGTCGATGATCCGCATCCAGAGCATCCTCGGAACCGAGCCCGCCATCCGCGACGAGGGGCCCCTGGTCGACCCCGGCGAGATCCGCGGCTCGGTGGACTGCCGCAACCTCTCCTTCGCCTACACGCCGGGGAGCGAGCCGGTCCTCCACGGCATCGACTTCCAGGTGAAGGCGGGCCAGACGGTCGCCCTGGTCGGCCGCACCGGCTCAGGCAAGAGCACCCTCCTCTCGCTCCTCCCCCGGATGATCGACCCGCCGGAGGGGACGCTCCACGTGGACGGCACGGACGTGCGCCGCATCCCCCTCGCCCGCCTGCGCTCCGCCATCGGCATGGTGCCGCAGGAGACCTTCCTCTTCTCGGCGTCGATCCGCGAGAACATCGCTCTGGGAAAATCCGAGGCCACGGATGCCGAGGTCCTGGAAGCCGCGCGCCTGGCGGGGCTCGAAGCGGACCTGGCGCAGTTCCCCCACGGGCTCGACACGGTGGTGGGCGAGCGGGGCCTGACCCTCTCGGGAGGCCAGAAGCAGCGCGTGGCCCTCGCCCGCGCCCTCCTGCGCAAGCCCCGCCTCCTGCTCCTCGACGACTGCCTCTCGGCCGTGGACACCCAGACCGAGGAGCACATCCTCCACAACCTGCGGACCGTCTTCCAGGGCCGCACGGTCTTCCTCGTCTCCCACCGGATCTCGACCGTCAAGGACGCCGACGTCATCCTGGTCCTCGACCACGGCCGCATCATCGAGCGCGGCACCCACGGCCAGCTCCTGGCCGTCGGCGGCGCCTACGCCGACCTTTACCAGCGCCAACTCCTGGAGGAGGAGCTGGCGGCGGTGTAGGGCTTCAAGCTCTGTTCACGGGCATCAGCTTCGCTCGCGACGGTTCCTCGTCGGCCACCGGGTCCAGGTCGCTCCCGCCCTGGTGAAGGATGGAGCGCAGGAAGGCCGCGTGCTTTTCGGCGTCCTCTGCTCTCTTGGAGTAGCGCTCCCCGGCCCTGTCGCCACCGCCCTCGCGGACCCTCCTCTCCATGCGCCGGGCGAGGGCGGCGTTCTCCTCCAGGGAGCGGAGGGCAGCCCAGAGGGCCGACTCGAGCGTCTCGGACTGCTTGGCGAGAAGGCTCTCCGGGGAATAGGCATGTCCGGTGCGGCAGCGGAAGTGGAGGGGCTTCTTGCCGGGCTTCTCGAAGAGGGCGCCGCCGCACTCCGGGCAGGTGAACCCCGAGGCCGAACCGCTCTCGCTGCCGTCCGCTTCTAGTTGCTCTCGCATGGCATTGGACTCCTCGTCCCCCTCCTGGAGGCCGCTGACGCTCTCGGGAGGCAGGGGCTGGCGCACGAGCTCGTCCAGCAGCGGGCCAATGTCCGCCAGGGGCAGGACGTGGTCGACCTGGACGCTGGCGATGGCGCTCGCCGGCATGCTCGGGTAGTCGGCTTCTTCTGGATCCTGCACGATGGCGACGCCGCCGTACCGCTTCACGACGGCGAGGCCGGCCGTGCCGTCGTCGAGGTTTCCCGTCAACACGACGGCGATGACACGCCGGCGGTAGACCCGGGCCGCGGTGCGGAAAAGCACGTCGACCGCCGGGCGGTGGCCGTTCTCGGTGGCGTTGCGGGAGAGGAGGACCCGGTCACCGTCGATCAGAAGGTGCCGGTCCGGAGGCGCGACGTAGATCCGCCCCGGCTGGATCAACTCGCCGTCCGAAGGATGGGAAGCCGGCAGGCACCCCGAGCGGCTGAGAATGGCCGGCAACGCGCTCTGTCCGTGAGGCGCGATGTGGAGGACGACGAAGATGGAGGCCGGCAGATTGGGCGGAAGCCTCCCGACCACCTCGCTCAGGGCGTGAACGCCCCCGGCCGAAGCGCCGAGCAGGATGATGTCGCGTGTAGCGGTGCGGGGCCCGATTCCCTCGGACAAGTCAGAACCTCCTCAAACCGGGCGATGCACGCCGCGTGCCGGAGCTTCCACCACATCTTCGGTCGTGCGCGTAGAGACGCCCCAGCCGGTGTACGACTCTGTTCCGGAGGCCACGGGGACGGCGGGGCGTCTCTTCGGAGGGTATGCCCTCCCCTCCGGCAAGGCCAGATTGAACCGGCCCGGCGTCCTTCTCCTCTCCGGACCTTCCGGTCAGGTTCACGGTCTCCAGAATGAATTGCCAGGGGAACGGTATGCCCTCCGAAGAGACGCCCCGCCATCTCCGTGATCTCCGAAAAGGTATCGCCGATCGACTGGGGCGTCTCTACGCGTGCTCCCAGGATGTGGAGAACGGCTTCAAGCCCCGGCCGCCACCCCGACAAGCACCGAGTCCAGCACCTCGCGGACCTTGTCCAGGAACTGGCCCGGAGGGAAGGGCTTCTGGAGGAAGTGCTTGGACGGGTTCAGCACACCGTGGTGGGAGATGGCGTCCTCGGGGTAGCCGGAGATGTAGAGCACCCGCATTTCGGGACGCCGCGATGAGAGCTGCTCGGCGAGCTGGCTGCCCGAGAGGCCCGGCATGATGACGTCGGTGATCAGCAGGTGGATGGTGCCCGGGTGGCCTTCCGCGAGGGCGAGGGCCGCGGTGGCGTCCGGGGCGGAGAGCACCCGATAGCCCCGACTCTCCAGCATCTCGACCGCGGGCCGGCGGATGTTCTCCTCGTCCTCGACCAGCAGCACGACCTCGGAGCGTCGCTGGGAGCGCCGCTCGGTGCGGGCCAGCCGCGGCCGCTGGGGGGCCTCGGCCGCCCCGGCCTCACTTTCGGCACGGGGCAGGAGGACGGTGAATCGGGTGCCCCGCCCCGGTGCGCTCTCCACCCGGATGCGGCCGCCGCTCTGGTGGACGATGCCGTGGACGGTGGCCAGCCCCAGGCCGGTCCCCTTGCCGGTCTCCTTGGTGGTGAAGAACGGCTCGAAGAGGCGCTCCAGCACCTCCGGCGGCATGCCCGTGCCGGTGTCCGCCACGGTCAACTCGAGGTAGGACCCGGGCGGAAGATCGGCTTTCTCCGCCTCTCCGTCCACGATCTCGCGGCCGGCGGTCGCGAGCAGCAGGGTGCCGCCGGACGCCATGGCGTCGCGGGCGTTGACCACCAGGTTCAGGATCACCTGCTCGAGCTGGCCCAGGTCCACGTGGAGCACGCCGGCCGCCGGGTCGAGCCGGGTCTCGAGCCGGATGTGCTCGCCGATCAGGCGCCGGAGCATGGGCTCCAGGGAGCGGATCACCTCGTTGGGGGCGAGCACCCGGGGCTGAAGCACCTGCTTCCTGCCGAAGGCGAGGAGCTGGCGGGCCAGGGCCGCGGCCCGGTCCCCGGCCTTCTGGATCTCCTCCACATGACCGCGCCGCTCATCCCCCTCCTCCAGGCGGGAGCAGAGAATCTCGCACTGGAAGGCGATCGCCGCGAGCAGGTTGTTGAACGAGTGGGCGATCCCGCCGGCCAGGCGGCCGATCGACTCCATCCTCTGGGAGTGGCGCAGCCTCTCCTCGCTCTCTCGCAAGGCCCGGGCGGCCGCCTCGCGCTCGGTGATGTCGTGCACGGTCCAGCGCAGGCGCGTCGTCTTGTCGTCGCCGTCCAGGTCCCGCACCACGGCCAGCTCCGCGGGGAATGGCGTCCGGCCGCGAGGCTTGAGCATCATCCTGCCCCCCCCCATCTCCCGACTGGTGCGCGCCCTGGCGAGGAAGGAACGGAAGCTCGCCTGACTTTCGACCACCACGTAGATCGACAGGGGCTGGCCCTTGAGGAGCTCCGGGGGGCAGCCGAGAAGGGCGACGGCCGCCTGGTTGACCTCCTCGATGGCGCCCATCGAGTCCGTCACCAGGTAGCCGAAGGGAGCCCGGTCGAAGAGATCGAGGTAGCGGTGACGCTGCTTCTCCAGGGCCTCGCGAGTGACCAGCAGCTCCTCATTCTGCTGCTCCAGCTCTTCGTGCGCCACCTCCAGCTCCATGAGCTGGGCCTGGACCTCGGCCAGCTCGGCCGCGAACCGTTCGGAGGGCGCGTCGGCGGCGACCTCGTCCTGGAGCTGCTCCAGCCGGCGCTGTGCCGAGGAGAGCCGCCGCATCATCGAGGATCTCTTCGGCATGGTTCCTCCTCAGGCCTGTGCCTGCGTCTCTGCTCCCTGGAGGTCTTCCATGAGGAGGATGACGCCCGAGGGGCCGGCGCCATCCTCCAGCCGGGTGCAGGTGACGAGACAACGGATCGGCTTGCCACGGCGGTTGATCCCGGCGAGCTCCAGCGTGGTCCCGTACGGGCCGCTGGTCAGGCACTCGCGCACCGGCTGCTTGAGCTCCTCCACCGGCAGGCCGATGTCGAGGTCGAAAAAGGGTTGCGTCCGGACCTCCTCGCTGCGCAGCCCCCAGAGGTCCTGCGCCTTGTCGCTCCAGATCTCGACCTGCAGGGACGGGTTGAGCACCACCACGGCGGCCCGCAGGTTGCTCAGGATCGAGCGCAGATGGGAGTTGACGTGGTCGAGCTCCTCGGAGCGCTGCTGGAGCTGGTCGTTCATCGAGCGCAGCTCCTCGTTGGTGGACTGCAGCTCCTCGTTCATGGTCTCCATCTCTTCATTGGCCGACTGCAGCTCCTCGTTGGTCGTCTCCAGCTCCTCGATCGTCGACTGGAGCTCCTCATTGGTCGTCTCCAGCTCTTCATTGGCCGACTGCAGCTCCTCGTAGGCCGTCTCCAGCTCCTCGTTGGTTCGCTCGAGGTCGTGGCGGAGCTGGTTCTGGAACGTGAGGTCGAGGAAGAAGATGGTGGCGCCCAGGAGCGCGTCGGCGTCCAGCAGGGGGAGGATCTGGACCTCGAGGTTGCGCGGCTCGCCGCCCACGGGGCGCCACTCCACCTCCCGCAGGGTGACCCCCATCCTGGAGGCGCAGACCGCCTCGATGTGGGAGCGCAGCTCGATCGGGCGGTAGGAGATCTCGAGGTCCTGAAACAGCCGGCCGATATCGGCGGGAACGAGGTTGAAGAGGCGGCGCGCCCTCTCGTTGATCAGCACCAGGTGCCCCTGGCGGTCGACCGAGATCTGAGCGACCGGACCGTTGTCGAAGGAGGCCTCGCGGACGCGCAGTTGGCGGGTTGCGCCGTAGGTTTCCCCGGGGCGCGCCGCCGGAGAAAAAGCGAGAATCCGGTCGCGCAGGCTGGCGGTGGCGGTGCTCTGGAAGATCCGGCTCTTGAGGTCCTCCGGCCGGAAGCTGTTGCTGTGGGAGAGGAGCGTCTCGGCCTTGCCGAGGAAGAGGTAGCCGCCGCGGTTCAGGGCGAAGTGGAACCGGGCGAGGATCTTCGCCTGGGTCTCGGCGTTGAAGTACATCAGGGTGTTGCGGCAGATCAGCAGGTCGACCCGGGAAATGGCAGCGTCCTGCACCAGGTCGTGGCGGCCGAAGATGAGGGAACGGCGCAGGTCGGGCCGGAAGACGAAGCGCTCGCCGATCCGCTCGAAGTACCGCCCGAGGAGGTCCTCCGGAACCCCTTCGACCGCGCTGGGAAGATAGATCCCCTGCCGCGCTTGCGCGAGGGCCTCCTCGTCGGCGTCGGTTGCGTAGATCTTGACCCGCCGCCGGAACTCGTGTTCGCCCAGAGCCTCGGCCAGGAGGATGGACAGGGTATAGGCTTCCTCACCCGAAGCGCAGCCGGCGCTCCAGAAGCGAAGGGGCTCGTCCGGCCCCTTGCCCTCGACGATGCGGGGCAGGATCCGGCCGGCCACCGCCTGCCACGCCTCCGGATCGCGGAAGAAGCTCGTGACGTTGATGAGGACGGTGTTGAAGAGCGGCAGGAACTCGTCCGGGTGGACCTCGAGGTAGTCGACGTAGTCGGAATAACTCGCGGCGCCAATCTGCTGCATCCGCTTCTGCACGCGGCGCATCAGGCTCGAGAGCTTATAGCCCGAGAAGTCGAAGCCGCGGGAAATCTTGAGGTAGTCGAGCAGCTTCAGGAAGTCCGCCGCAGGCCTCTCCGCGCCCCGTTCTCTGGATTTTTTGCCGCCGGTCACTGGATGTCTCTCTGGGTCAGCTCGATCAGAGCCGGGGCAATCGCCTCGAGCGGCAGCACCCGGTCCACGTCTCCTGTCCCGATGGCTGCACCCGGCATGCCAAAGAAGTCCGCGGTCGCTTCATTCTGGACGATCACCGTACCACCCTGCCGGTGGATCTCGCGGACCCCCTCCGCTCCGTCCTGACCTTTTCCGGAGAGGACCACCGCGACGGCGCCCGTCCTCCAGCTTTCGGCGAGGGAATGGAAAAGGAGGTCGGCCGCGGGGCGGACGTACTGCACCCGGTCGGAATCGGACAGAGCGAGGAGGCCGCTCGCGCGGACCAACAGGTGCTTGTTCGGAGGAGCGATGTAGACCCTGCCGGCGGACAGCCGGTCGCCCTCCCGCGCCTCCGTCACCGCGAGCGGAATGCGGCGGTCGAGGATCTCCGCCAGAAGGCTCCGGTGGCGGGGATCGAGGTGCTGGACGATGAGGATCGGGGCTGCGAAGTCAACCGGGAGGGCGGAGAGGACCCCGGTCAGGGCGGACAACCCTCCGGCCGAAGCGGCGATTCCAACGACATGAGCCGGCCTACCCATTGAAGCGCGGGGGGAGGCCCATCCTACAATCCTTGAATTGCCGGGAGCTCCCTCACGAGCAACAATACTGGAAAACGGAAATCAAGAAAAGGATTTTTGGTCCCTGCCACCTCCCGGGATATAGTCCCTCTACATCACGCGAACGCCTGCCGCCCTGTCCGGCCGGAGCGGGTCCGGCCGGGAAGGCCGAAGCCTTGCGCGTTCGCTGCGATGGGAGAGTTTGCCGATGACCGAAACGCCCGACGGAACGTTCCAGAAGCTGCGCGAGCTGGCCCAGAACCTCTGGTGGTCCTGGCAGCCGGACATCCGCGCCATCTTCCGCGAAATCGATCCGGACTCCTGGCGCATCACCTACCACAACCCCGTTGCCCTGCTCCAGCGCGTCGATCCCGAAAGTGTCGCCCGCCGCGTGCAGGACCTCGAAATGCAGACCCGGATCAACCAGGCCCACCGCCGCCTGCAGAGCTACCTCCAGAAGGGGGGGGAGAGCTGGGGCATCACCCACGCCGGACCCATCCTGGCCCGTCCCGTGGCCTACTTCTCGGCGGAATTCGGCCTCCATCAGTCGCTCCCCATCTACTCGGGCGGCCTCGGCGTGCTCGCCGGAGACCACCTGAAGAGCATGAGCGACTTAGGGATGCCCGTCGTGGGCGTCGGTCTCCTCTACCACCAGGGCTATGTCCACCAGCTCATCGACGAGAACGGCTGGCAGCAGGACCTCTACGAGCCCATCGCCGCGGCCGACCTGCCCGTCGAGCCGGTCCTCGCAGCGGACGGCGAGCAGGCGCGCTTCAGCGTCGAGCTCCCCGGCCGCGACGTCTTCCTGCGCATCTGGCACGTCCGGGTGGGCCGGAGCGACCTGCTCCTCCTGGACGCCAGGGACGAGGCCAATTCTCCCGAGGACCAGGAGCTCACCGCCCGCCTCTACGGCGGCGACCAGGAGACCCGCATTCAGCAGGAGATCCTCTTGGGCGTCGGCGGCCACCGGGCGCTCGGCGTCGTGGGCATCAAGCCCTCCGTGCTCCATTTGAACGAAGGCCACTCCGCCTTCGCCCTGCTCGAACGAGCGCGCGAGCTCGTCGAGCGGCAGGGCGTCGAGCCCGCCGAGGCGCTGCGGGAGGTGGCGGCGATGAGCGTCTTCACCACCCACACGCCGGTCGAGGCCGGCCACGACCGTTTCCGCTCCGACCTCGCCAGCCGGCACCTGGAGCCCCTCGCCCGCGGCATCGGCCTGTCCATCGAAGAGGTGCTGGACCTCGGCGCCGAGCGGCCTGAAGACCCCAACGCCCCCTTCTGCCCGACCGTGCTGGCGCTCAAGCTCAGCCGCCGCGCCAACGGCGTCGCGGCCCTCCACGGCCGCGTCTCGCGCAAGATGTGGCAACACCTCTACCCCGGCAAGACCGAAGAGGAGGTGCCCATCGGCCACATCACCAACGGCATCCACGTGCGCACCTGGCTCGCCGCAGACATGCACGGCCTGCTCGTCCAGCACCTCGGCCCCCGCTGGCTTGAAAAGATCAGCCGGCCGGACCTGTGGTCCAAGATCGACTCCCTCCCCGACGCCGAGCTCTGGGAGGTCCACCAGGTCTTGAAGGCCCGGCTCCTCGCCTTCGCCCGGCGCCGCCTCGCCGACCGGCGACAGCGTCTCGGCTTCCCGGAGCCCGAGCGCGAGCCCCTGGACCCGGACGCCCTCACCCTCGGCTTCGCCCGCCGCTTCGCCACCTATAAGCGGGCCGACCTCCTCTTCCAGGACCTCGACCGCCTCGCCCGGCTCGTCAACGATCCCAAGCGCCCCCTCCAGATCGTCTACTCCGGCAAGGCCCACCCCCGGGACACCGGCGGCAAGGCCCTCGCCCAGCGGGTCGCGACCCTGGAGAAAGACCCCCGCTTCGCCGGAAAGATCGTCTTCATCGAAAACTATTCCATGCACGTCGGCCGGCAGCTCGTCCAGGGCGTGGACGCCTGGCTCAACACCCCGCGCCGGCCGCTCGAAGCCTGCGGCACCAGCGGCCAGAAGTGCATCTTGAACGGCGTCTTGAACGTCTCCATCCCCGACGGCTGGTGGGCCGAGGCCTACGACGGCGGCAACGGTTTCTCCATCGGCAGCGGCGAGGTCCATTCCAACCCGGACGTGCAGGACGAGCGCGACGCCGAAGCCCTCTTCGCCACACTGGAGGGAGAGGTCATCCCCCTCTATTACGACCGCGGCGCCCAGAACATCCCCCGCGGCTGGATCGCCCGCGTCAAGCGCGCCATCCGTACCCTCGCCTGGCGCTACAACGCCGACCGCATGGTGATGGACTACGTCGAGCAGTGCTACCTGCCGGCCTCCGGCGGCACCACTTGCCGGATGCCGGCGATGTAGGGCTCAGCCTGGGAGGGTGGTCGTCGAGGCGTTGCAGTCCCAGCCAGAGCGACCACCGGGAAGAGAGGTTTTCGAGTGGGGAGGAGCCTCTCCCCACTGGGGAAGGGAACTCCCCACTCGAAAACCTCTCTGTCCACCCGGGAAAGCCTTCTCCCCACTGGGAAGGGCTTTTCCCTGCTCGAAAGGATCTGTCCCCAGTTGTGAAGGGTATTTCTTGGGAGGAGCTCCGTTCGACTACTGCGCGCTCCGAGCTCCCGCCAAGGCCGTGAACACTCCGAGCCCGATGAATGCGGCTCCCGTGAGATAGCGCCCGGCCGCCCGCACACCCCGTGCGCGTGCAAGCACGGGAGCGACGGCACCGGCGGCCAGCGCATACGCCGTGTCGGTCACGGCGGCGATGGCCACGAAGAGCGGCCCGAGCACCAGGCTCTGGAGGATCGGCGCTGCGTCCGCGCTCATGAACTGCGGCAAGAAGGCCGCGAAGAAGACGGCGGTCTTGGGATTGAGCAAGGCGACGAGAAAGCCGTCCCGAAAGATGCGCGAAATCCGTGCGGGCTCGGGAGCCGGCGACGCGCCATCGGACTGGGGAGCGCGCAGCGCCTGAATGCCGAGGTAGACGAGATACAGGGCGCCCGCATACTTGACGACCGTGAACGCGACCGACGAAACAGCGAACAGCGCCGCCAGCCCGACCGATGCTCCGATGGCATTCCCGAGATTGCCGAGCGCAACGCCTGCCACCGAAGCGAGGCCATGGCGCCGGCCCTGCATCACGCTGCGGGTCACGATGTAGAACACCCCGGGCCCGGGCGTCACCGCAAGGATAAAGCTCGCGACCAGGAACGCCGACAACAGCGGCCAGGGGGGCAGGATCTCCATCATGTTCATTGACCGCCGCGCCTTACCGTCCGTAGATCCACGTCAAGAGGGAGGTGAGAATGGTGAAGAGGCCGCTGATGACCGCGGTTGCGATCTCGACCCTCAGCTCCAGCTTGCTCGCCAGGGCACGCTTGAGCTGGCGCACCACGACCAGGATCAGGAGAGCCGTGGTCACGGCGAGAAAGCATATTGCCGCCGTGCCCATCCATCGAACACGCCTGGACGCCTTCCGTTCGGCTTCCTCCATGCTCGCGAGCCATCCCTGCGCGTCCTTGTACTTGGGCGAGGCCGTGGAGATCGCATTCAGGTGCACCTTCAGTTTCTCGATGTTCCCGGTCCTCCCGTAAACGATCGCCAGGTTCCAGTTGGCGACCGATCTGGTCGAGGGAGACAGCAGAGCACTCTGATAAGACGCAATGGCGGACCGGCGATGACCGGCCGACCAATACTCATTCCCCATCAAGATGCTGATCGCGCCGTTCTGAGGATTGATCCGATGGCCCTCCTTCGCATGGTAAAGCATCTGGGTCCTGTCGCCGACCTGTTTGTAGCAGAACGCCAGATTGTAATGGATCTGGTCGTCCTCCGCCTCCATCGCGAGGGCACCTTTGAGCTCCTCGATGGCGAGCCGGCAGTTCCCCGCAGCAATGAGCTGCTGGGCCTTGAACACAGCCGTCTTCACCCCCTGATCAGGCGGATCGGCTCGCAGGTCGGAAGCGGAAACCTCTCGCTTGGACGTGATGAATTGAATGGCGTTTGGAGTCGAGAGGAACTCGACGAGCGCATCGCCGAGATCAGCCAACGCTCGATCGCCAGTTCTCTCGAAATGAAGAGGGGATCGAGTGCCGCGCCGATGAATCCTGGCGGTGGCGATTCTGGACGTCGGATCCCAAAACGGCACAATCAGGACATCCAGATCGAAGCGGCTGGCAAAAAAATCCCGAGGGACCTCCGGCTCTGATTCGATGACGACCACGTTGTAGCCATGCAATCGCAGACGCTCCTCCACCATGGCGGAATTCGCGAGTCGCACGACACCTACCGTCACCCACCGGGCCGGAGGCTCAGCGGATACGCCAGCCTCCACGGCGTCTAGCGTGCCGCTGAGGACAAGGACCGTGAGCCTTGTGACAAGGAAGACCTGCTTTGATGTTGTCATTGCCTTCGTCCTCCTGTGTTGCGTCCTGTTGGGGCGCTGAGCTTGTCAAGAATTGTATAACAGAGGCGACGCGCCGGTCCGGGAGACCCGTAGGACTGGCTCATCCGTTTCCTGGGAAATGTTCAGGCTGATTTGCTTCGTCAGGCCGGCGGGACGCCGGCGCTCCCAGGGGCTACTTGAGCACGTCCACCGGGTCGACCCGCGAGGCGCGGAGAGCGGGCAGCGAGCTCGCGAGACAGGCCACGGCCACCAGGATCACCGGTACGAGGAGGAAGGTCACCGGATCGCGCGGATCGACTCCGTAGACCAGCCCCGCGACGAGGCGAGATGCAGCCCAGGCCGCGGAGGTCCCGAGCTCCGGCGGCGAGACGGGAGCGGGCGAGGTGAGCTATTCTTCCAGGCGAAGGGAGGCGCCCATGACGACGCGAGAGTCCAAGCCCGCCGAGCACTTCGCCGAAACGGGGACCGGGGCGGTGACGCTGCTCGCCCTCCAGTTCCTCTCCCTTCCCCTCCTGCTCGCAGGTCTGGCCTGGATGGGGCTCAAGAAGCTCTTCAGGACGAAGCGGTCGGGATCGGCTGGATGATCGGAATGCCGAATTCCGCCGCGATCCGCTGCGCCGCCTCCTCCGGCGCCATCGCCGTGGTGTCGAGCTCGAGGTAGCGATCCGGATCGAAGAAGTCGCCGTTCGAGCTCAGGCGATACCTCAGATCATCCTCGAGGAGCTGGCGCCGCGAACGTTCGAGATCGCGCATCGGCGCCTTCTGCGCCAGCCGGAATTCCGTTTCATTGCGGCGCAGCCTCTCTTCCTGCGTTGTCTGGAGCGACCTCTTCGAAAATGCGGGTTCGAAACTCGCGCGGCAGTGGCACGGAATCACCAGGTGGAACAACCACGCAGCATCAGGTTGAGCAGGATCGTGAGGAGCACCGAAAGGATGATGCTCGTCCAGCAACCCATCACACGGAACTTCACTGGCATGGGCTCTCCTTCGAAATCGGCCCCCTCCCGGGCGCTGTGATCCTTGCCAGAAAGATGCCAGACGCCGGAGTTCGGGGTGCCTGATAGAGTGTCACGGGCGAAGAGCGGCAAGAGAGGAGGCAGGCGCCGTGACGGCGGTGAACGACGAGCTTCCACGCCGGGACCCTGCGCCGGCAGGAACGGAACGCCTGGGCTCCCTGGACGCGTTCCGGGGCGCGACGATCGCCACCATGATCCTGGTGAACAACCCCGGGGACTGGGACAAGACCTACGCCCCCCTCCTCCATGCCGAGTGGCATGGCTGGACGCCGACCGACCTCGTCTTCCCGTTCTTCCTCTTCGCGGTCGGGATCGCCATCCCCTACGCCTTCGCCGGGCGCCTCGCGCGCTCCGGCGGCGACCGTGGCCCGCTCCACCGGCAGATCGTGCGGCGGACGGCGATCCTCATCGCTCTCGGCCTCTTCGCGAGCTGGTTCCCGTTCTCCAACGTCGACTGGTCGACCGCCCGCATCCCCGGAATCCTGCAGCGGATCGCGATCGTGTACCTCGCGGCCGGGCTCGCCTGGCTCCATCTCGGCGCGCGGGCGCGGGCCGTGCTGATGCTGGCCCTGCTCGCCTCCTACTGGCTGGCGATGATGCTGGTGCCGGTGCCCGGACACGGCGCCGGGGACCTGAGCCCGGACGGCAACCTGGCCGCCTGGGTCGACCATCTCGTCCTCGGCCGCCACACCTGGAAAAAGGCGCCCGGGCCGGGAGACCCGGAAGGGATCCTGAGCACCGTGCCCGCCGTCGCCACGGCCCTGATCGGCCTTTTCGCCGGAGATTGGCTGCGGTCGCCGCGGACCCGGGGCGAGAAGCTCCGCGGGCTGCTGCTCTGGGGCGGCGCGGCCACGGCGGCCGGGCTCGCGCTCGACCCCTGGTTCCCCATCAACAAGAACCTCTGGACCAGCTCCTACGTCGTGTTCACCGGCGGAATGGCCCTGCTGCTGCTCGCCGCGGCCTGGTTGCTGATCGACGTCAAGGGCCGCGCCGCGTCGTGGGTGCGCCCCTTCACCATCTTCGGCACCAACGCCATCGTCGTCTTCTTCGGCAGCGTCCTGATGGCCAAAATCATGTTCCTGGTCCGCTGGCCGGCGGCGGGAGGGGAAACCATGACTTTACAGGCCTGGCTCTACCGCCACCTGCTCGCCCCCTGGCTGCCGGACTACGTGGCCTCCCTCGCCTGGGCGCTCCTCTTCGTCGCCTTCTGGTGGGGAGTGGCGGCCGTTCTCGACCGCCGGCGGATCTTCCTCAGGATTTAAAACTTTACCAAACCCTCTGTTCGTGACAGAGCTCTTGAAAGGCCCCGGAGGGGCCTGGGCGTAGAGCCTGGCATTTCAATGCCAGGAACGGACGCCCCCTCCCCTTCAAGTCCCGACGGGACGACGGTAGGTCCTGGCGCTTCAGCGCCAGGGGGGGGACGGGCTCCCGAAAGGTAGAGATTGAAGCCTACCTGGCATTGAAATGCCAG
>DASQEB010000526.1:0-29740 GCA_035633875.1 Thermoanaerobaculia bacterium | reverse complement strand
GGTCCGCTCGGTGTCGACATCCCCGCTCGCAGGCTGCTCTCGCGCCTCTTCGAGGGCGGCAACGAGGGCGGCGTCGTCCATCTCTCCCTCGTCCACGAAAGGAGTCGGAGCCGGCCCGGAGGTGGGTCGAAGATGCCGCGGCAGCAGGTGCTCGCGATACTCGACGATGCGCCGCTGGGAGTAGGTGGAGAGATCGGGGTTGGACTCGAGGGCGTCGAGGATCTCCGGCGCCTCCAGGATCGCGTCCTGGCGCAGCAGGAGGATCTCCTGGAGGTCGGCCGGCAGCCGGCGGGCCAGGTCGGCCAGGATGGATCGCGGCACGTCGCGGCGCCGCAGGATCGTCTCGATGACCAGGGGATGCCGGACGTAGGCCGCGAAGAAGGTCAGGACGGGCTCGCTCGCCTCCCGGGCCAGGTAGGACTGGGCAAAACGTGCGTCCACCGCCTTGAGGCTCTCCGCGGCCCGGGCCGCCACCTCATAGTCCGCCCCCTGGGCGAGGCTCACCTGAAGCGGGATGAGTTGCTCGGGTGGAAGCGGGAGGAGCCCCTGGGCCGCCAGCATCCGAAGCTCGCGGTTGCCCCCCGAGCGCACCTGCTCTACCAAAGGGGACGGGCTGTCGGCCACGATCAGCGCGACTCTTTCTTCTCTTTCAGGGCCCGCACGGTCTCGAGGTCGATCAGCAGGTCGCGCACGACCTCCCCTTCCCCAGCGGTGAGGGGAAGGGCATGGCCGTTCACCTGGACCTCCACGGCCCCCGCGTTGCCGAGCGTGAGGACGATGCTCGTCTCCGCCTCGAGCTGCAGGGACTCGCCCTGGACCCGCAGCTCGGAGAAGCGGTTCCTGCCGTCGATCACCGCCTCCACCCAGCAGTCCCTGGTGAAGTCCAGGGTGACCTCGAGCGGGGCGCGGGGCTCTTCGACGGGCGGCGGCGGCGCGGGCTCCAGCACCGCCGGGGTCGGCGGCGCAGCGATGGGCGGAGCCGACTGCTCGACCCTGGGCTCGTCCTGGCGCTTGTCGGCAAGCCAGGCGGCCAGGGCCACGAGGGCCAGCAGGATCAGCCCGGCCAGGGTGAGGACCAGGCCGTAGCTCCAGGTCCGCCGCACCGGCGGCTGACCCGGGTCCACCGGCTTGGGCCGGGACCGGCGGATCAGGGTGTCCTCCTTCTCGTCCTGCTGCTCCGGCTGCTGGACGGCGAGGTAATGATTGATTACCTCGTCCGGGGACAACCCGACATAGCGGGCGTACTCGCGCAGAAAGCCCTTGGCGAAGATAGGGGCCGGCAGGAGGTCGAACCGGTCGGCCTCCATGGCTTCCAGGTAGCGCAAGCTGATCTTCGTCCGCTCGGCGATGTCGCGCAAGCTGATCTCGCGGAGCTCGCGCTGGCGGCGCAGCCATTCACCAAAGGATCCGGTTTCGGTCGGCACGGCCTCCTTCTCCCAGGGCGGCTGGCGCGTGGAGCGACGTCCGCCGACGTTGCCCGTCATGGGCCTCGACTCGTCCTCCGGGGGGCGGGCGGTTTCCATGTTCCGAGGCGGAATTCGCTGTCGTCTCGACACTTCTTTCGGCACTCGAGCGTAACTTTACGCGGCGCCCGCTCCCCTGGTCAAATTTCGGGGTTCCGGCCGTCCGCTTGAAAGTAGATTCCCAGCAAGAGCCGCGCCCGGTGCCGGGCCGGCTCGGGCACCCGCGGGTCGGCGGCGATCGCCTTGAGATCGGGCTTGCGGAGAGTGGGCAGAATGTGCAACGTCGTCTCCAGAGGGGTCCGCGGATTGCGCGCGAGAGCAAGCCGCAGAGGGTAGCGGACGCCCCAGCGGCGGTCGCCCGCGATCAGGTCGAGGACCTTCGGCGGGGTCGTCGCGCTCTGGAGGATGGGCACCAGCACCCCTTCGGTGAGCCGGGGGTTGTCGAGCAGGGCGGCGATGACCCGCGGGTTGGGGTCGTGCCGGAGCTGGGCGAGGACGCCGGGGCTCGCCCGGCGGGCGAGCGTGACCTTCTCCCCCACCGCCATCTCAGCCAGGCGGGCCAGGAGCTGGGTCTCGGCGGCCCGCCGAAGAGCCGGGCGCAGGCGGGCGTCGAGCGCAAGGACCATCAGGTCGCGCCAGAAGAGGGTGGGGATGAGCCGGAGGGCCAGGACCTCCGGAGTCTGCGGATGGAGAGCCAGCTCGCGGCGAATCTCCTGAAACGAGAGCAGCCGCGGCTGGGCCGCCAGGAGGTCCACCACATCTGCAGTGCAGTACGGATTGCGCAGCGCCTGCCGGGCCGCGG
Source organism: Thermoanaerobaculia bacterium (assembly GCA_035633875.1). Taxonomy (GTDB): domain Bacteria; phylum Acidobacteriota; class Thermoanaerobaculia; order Multivoradales; family UBA5704; genus DATARR01. The sequence continues at coordinate 27,475 of DASQEB010000526.1, read as the reverse complement.
GGGGCTCCAGCCGGGCCGCGTGCTCAGCCACCAGAGCGAAGAGCTCCTCGGTCCCTGCCTCCCTCAGCCGGAGCTCGAGGTCGTTCCGGTTGTCGTTGGCAGGGGCCGGGAGGTCCGGCCGCTCGGAGCTCTTGGGGCTCATGAGTGGTAGCTTATAGAATCTGGTATCTTCCTTCTCCCCATGACGATCACGAGAACGACCCAGAACCAACTGTCGAAAGGCGACTTCGACTCGATCGAGGCCGACTGGCTGGCGCGCACCGCCGAGACCCCGGGAGATCTCGACTATTTCGTAGGAGTGGCCCGGGCGCTGGCGGGCACGGGCGAGGAGGCGCGCGCGCGGACGCTGCTCGAGCTTCTCGACGATCAGCTCCGCGAGGGCGGCCACTGGGCGATCCGGTTGAAGCTCCTGAAACGCGCGGGCAACCTCCTGCTGCCGCCCGAGAAGATCCACCCTACCCTCTCCGCCACCCTCGGCAAGCTCTACGGCGACCGTTCCACGTACAAGGCCCTGTTCGAGGCGGTGGGCCTCCACCGCGCCCCCCACGACATCCCGAAGACCTGGGAGAAGGTCGAGCGGCTGGAGAGCCTGCTCGCCTTCGACGTGGGCACGGTCGTGGCCATGGAGGGCAAGGGCGTGGGCCGGGTGGTGGAGGCGAACCTCGGTCTCGAGAGCTTCAAGGTGGACTTCGAGCGGCACCGGGCCCTGACCGTGGGCTTCAAGGCGGCTCCCAAGCTGCTCAAGCCCCTGCCGCCGGAGCACGTCCTGCGGCGCAAGCTCGAAGCTCCGGCGGCGCTCAAGGCGGCGAGCCCGCCGGAGCTGCTGCAGATCACCCTCCAGAGCTACGACCGGCCGCTCACCGCCGGAGAGATCCGCGACATCCTGGCGGGCATCGTCTCCGAGTCGCAGTGGACCTCCTGGTGGGGAGCGGCCCGCAAGCACCCACAGGTCGTGGCGAGCGGCTCCGGCGCGCGGCAGACCTACAAGTGGGCCGACAGCAGCGGGGACGCCCTGGATTCGGTCTGGAAGGGATTCGAGAGGGCCGATCCGCGCAAGAAGATCGACCGGCTGCGGCGCGAGGGCGCGCGCGATCCCGGGCTGCGGGACCGCATGGTGGAGAACCTGGCGCTGATCGCGGAGGACGTCATGGACGCCGATCCGGGGCTCGCCTTCGAGATCTGGTTCGCCATCGAGCGGAGCGGCGGCCTGGAGAAGCTCGGAGGAGACCTCCCCTGGTCTCCGGACGAGCTCCTCGCCAGCAATCCCCAGCGGGTCTTCGCCGGGATCGAGGACCGCCTGCTGCGCGAGCGCGCCTACGTCATGACCCGGGAGCGGCGCGAGGACTGGCCCGCCAGCTACCGGGACGCGATGAGCAAGGAGACCGACCCCCGCGCCCTGGACCTCCTGGCCGACGGCCTCGCCGAGGGGGCGCCCAAGGAGCTGGAGCGCTTCCTGGATGGCCTGCTGGCCCAGCCGCACCGCCAGCCGGCGGCGTTCACCTGGCTGGCCGAGCGGGCGGCCGTGGACGAGGGTCTGCGGGCAAGGAACCCCCTGCGCCTGCTGCAGCAGATCTTTGCCGCCATGAGCCGGGACGAGTTCGTCTCTTACCGGCTGCGGCTCCTCGCCCTGGCCGAGTCGGGCGGCACCGTGCCGCGCCTCCTCGCCCACCTCACCGAGGACCAGGCCGCCCAGGCCGAGGACGCCGTGCACCGCGCGTCGAACCTGGAGCCCTACCAGCGCGAGCAGCTCGTCAACGCGATCCACCTCCGTTTCCAGGGCCTGCGCAAGGACACCGGCCCGGCCCCGCTCTACGCCCTGGCGGAATCGGCGGAGGCCAAGCGGGTCGAGCTGCAGCAGATCCTCTCGGTGGAGATCCCGGCCAACCGCAAAGCCATCGAGGAGGCCCGGGCCCTGGGCGACCTGCGGGAGAACTTCGAGTACAAGTCGGCCCGCCAGCGGCACGAGTACCTGAACGCCCGCGCCGCCGCCCTCAACGCGGAGCTCAACCGCGTCCGCCTCATCGAGACTGCCGGCATGGACACCTCCGAGGTGCGCATCGGCACCCGGATCCACCTCGCCCGCGACGGCAGCCGCCGGGTGATGACGATCCTGGGCCCCTGGGAGAGCCGGCCCGAGGAGGACGTGATCTCCTACGAATCGGACCTCGCCAAGGAGATCCTGGGCAGGAAGCCGGGAGAGGAGATCCAGGTGGCGGGCGAGAGCTGGATGATCGAGAGGATCGAGCCCTTCCGATAGAGCCCTCACCCCGACACGAAAAGGGCGCCCCTGCAGGGGCGCCCTTCCATCGAACCGCGATGACCCTGAAGCCTCAGGCGCTCAGCAGGCGGAGGTCCGCCGTGTGGTAGGCCGGCTGGGGCTCGAAGCCGAGCATCCGCACTCCCTGGTGGGGCCCTCGCAGCTCCACGGTCTCCAGGTTATAGCGCAGCACGACGGGCGAGCCGTCCGCCAGCAGGACCTCCAGGTCCGAATACTCGGTCAGAAGGGCCTGCCCCTCGGGACTGTTACTATCCACGAGGGCTCCGGGCTGCTCCCCTTCGAGACCGAGTTGAACCCAGCCCGCCTCCGTCAAGACGAACTCCCGGCCGGCGACCTGGCTCTTCGTCCGCGGCAGCGACAGAGGGGCCCCCGGGTAGGTCTCCACGACGAACTTTTTCTCCTTCTGCTGCCTGGCCTCGCCGCCACCCACGCCGTGGCCGACCAGAGAGATGCACAGCACCAGGGTGAGCGCCATGGCGGCGGAGGTGCGCAGGTGCGGCTGGAGCGCCAGCCCGGACAGCAAGGACAGCAACCGCCGCAACGGCGAAACGGGGGTGGCGGCCTCGGCGGCGATCTGACGCCGGATCTGCTGTGCAATGGCCGGCGGCGCAGCGGCGCGCTGGACGCGCCCGAGGCCGTTCAGGACCCGCTGCATGGAGACGAGACGTGCGCCGCAGTCGGAGCACGCATTGAAATGAGCGTCGAGATGCCGCATTTCGGCGATCCCGAGCTCGCGATCCAGATAGGCTGAAAGCTGCTCAGTGGTGACGTGACGGTTCATATCCGCTCTCCAGGAGGCTCCGGAGTTGATCCCGACCCCGAGCGATCCGCGACCGCACGGTGCCGACCCGAGTCCCCAGAACTTCAGCAATCTCCTCATATGATAAACCTTCCAGGTCCCGTAAAACCACTGCTTCGCGAAAGACCTGTGGAAGGCGCGAAAGACCCTCGGCCACCCGGCGGCCGTCGTCGGCCGCGAGCGCCATTTCCTCCGGGCTCCGGGCCGGATCGGCGAGCGTGGTGCTGCCGTCCTCCATCCCGTCCTCGATCGGCAGGGTCGCCGGAGAGAAGCGCGACAGCCGATCCCGGCAATGGTTGAGGGCGACCCGGAAGATCCAGGTCTTCAAAGTGGACCGCCCGCCAAAGCTTCCCAGGTGCCGGTAGACGCGCAGAAAGATCTCCTGCGTGAGATCCGCGGCCTCCTCGCGGTTGCCCGAGAGCCGCAGAGCGAGGTTGTAGACCAACTCGCCGAAGCGCTCGTAGACCTCGTCGAAGGCGTGGGCGTCTCCGGACCGATGTCGCTCGACGAGATCGATGTCGAGATCGAGGTCATGAACGGCGGCGTAAATGGCGGCGACCCCCACCGGATCCTCCCCGGAGCGTTTTTTCAAGCTCCTGATCCCTTGGACGGGGAAGGGCCCGGAAAAGTTCCCGGCATCATCAGCGATGCTGGAGCTTGAGGGTAGCACCCCCGCGCCCCGGACCCCAAGCCCTAAGAGTCCGGCGCCAGCGAGCGCACGTAGGCGGCCGCGTCGCGGATCTCCTGGTCGGAGATGAGCTTGCCCCAGCCGAACATGGCGGTCGATAGGTCGAGGACCTGTCCGCCGTCCCGGGTCACCACGTAGACCTCCCAATCAGACCGCTTGGCGAAGGTGCCTTTGGCGGCGAAGTCGGTGGGCTTGACCTCGAGAGAGGAGGAGAGAGTGCCACGACCGTCCCCGGCCGTGCCGTGGCAGATGGCGCAGCGCTTGAGGTAGACCTGACGCCCCCGCTCCACGTCACCGTTCAGCTCGAAGCCCGGCGGCTCTGGCGGCGCGGCGAGGGCGGACAGGCCGGCGGCACCGGCGAGGACGAACGCGTAGAGGCAGATCCAAAATCTGGCCATCCGTGGCAGATCGTACCGCGATCCGGCCGCGCTCCGCCCCCGCCGGCAGAAGCGCGTCAGAGACCCGCTGCCGGGCTGTGGCCCGCCAGAGCCTGCCGGAGCTGGTCCTGCAGAAGGGCCAGACCCGCCTCCGGCGCGACCTCGGTGACCTGGTTGCGGGTGACCTCGCCGCAGTCGTCCTCCCCCTGGTCCCGGGTGACCTCGCCGCAGAGCTGGAGGCCCGGCCGGGCCCCGTCGTCCGTTTCCGGAAGGACGCCGATCATCAGATCCCTCACCATGAAGCTCATGTTCTCGTCTCCTCGTCGGGGCGAGCCCCGGTCTGGTTGCCGGCCGCGCAAACGGCCCGGCCTCGTGATTCTGCGAAGCGGTGGAGAAATTCTAGCAGAAGCGAAGAGCGAGCGGGGGAATCAACGCTCCCCACCATCCCCCAAGGTAAGCAGCCAGACGTCCCCCTCGTCGCTCAGACGGACGGCGTCCAGGGAGCGGCCGTCCGGGCTGACGTTGACCGCCCTGAAGACGGAGCTCGGCGGCGGCTCGAGGAGGAGCCGGGGCTGCTTCCCGGCGAGGTCGTAGAAGAAGATCTTGCCAGCGTCGAGGTAGACGAGCCCCCGGCCGCCGCTCAGCCAGCGAGGGGTCGCGCCGGTGTCCGTCAGCCGCTCGTAGCTGCCGGAGGCGAGGGAGTGGAGGACCACCCCGGGGACGGCGGAGCGGTCCGCTCGCTCGAGCGTGCCGGCAAGGGTCAGGCCGTCCGGCGACCAGGAGGTGGGAGCGAAGGTCTCGTCCCGTCCCGGGACCGGAAGGGGGCGCAGCCGCTGCGCGGCAGGGAGCGTCAGGTCGATGAGCACTCCGCCCCGGGTTGCCAGGCTCCCCGCGAGGAGCGTCCCATCGGGGGACCAAAGAGGACTGTAGAACGGGGCGGCGCTGCCGTGCGGGAGCGGCTGGAGGCCGCTGCCGTCCGGGCGGATGGTCCAGGCGCCGTAGCCGCCGTTGCGATCGGAGTAGAAGAGGATGCGCGAGCCGTCGGGAGACCAGCGGGGGACGCGGTCCCGGGCAGCGTCGTTGGTGAGCTGCCGTTGCCCGGTGCCATCCGGCCGGACGACGAAGAGATCCTCCTGAGGGGAGGACGTGTCGAAGGCGATCCACTGCCCGTCCGGCGAAGTCGAGGCGGAGCGGACCGCCCGGGAGCCCTGGGTGACCGGCACCGGAGGGCCCACCACCTCCCCGCGGGAGGGATCGAGGGCGATCCGCTCCAAATTCGACTTGCTCTCGTTGGCGCCGTAGACGATCCTCCGGCCGTCCCGTGAGAGGCTCACCAGTCCCAGGGAGAGGGGCGAAGAGGTGACCGGTTCCGGCTCGCCGAGCACCCTCCCCGACTCTTCGTCCACCGGCACCCGCCAGAGGTTCATGGTCCCGCTCCGGTCGCTGACGAAATACAGGTGACGGCCGTCGGGAGACCAGACCGGGTTCCAGTCCAGGTGGCCGCCGCGGGTGACCCGCGCGGGCTCACCGCCGCCGGCCGGAACCGTCCAGACCACCCGCTCCGTGCTTCCCTGGGGGAGCCCCCAGTAGGCGATGCGGTGACCGTGGGGGGACCAGCTCGGCTGAACCGCGTCCCCTTTGAAGACGAGCCTCTTCTCGCCCGTGGCGACGCTCACCGTCCAGAGCTGGCTGTTGTCGAGCCGGCGCTCCAGCGGGCTGGAGACCCCCTCGGTGGCGAAGGCGATCTCCCGGCCGTCGGGGGACCAGGCGGGGTTGAACCCCATGTCGGTCAGGCGGCGCGCGGATTCGCCCGTGGCCCCCATGAGGAAGAGGCCGCCGCCGTCCCGGTCGGAGCGGAAGGCGATCTGCGGCCCGTCGGGAGAGAAGGCAGGCTGGGTGTCCGCCACCAGCGACTCCTCCGTGAGGTTCCTCGGATTGCTCCCGCCGACCCGCTGGTGGTAGAGGTCCAGGTTGCCCGGGGAGGTGGCCTTCACGTAGACGAGCTCGCCGCCGTCCGGTGAGAGGCTCGGGAAAGTCTCGCTCCCCTCCTGGTCGGTGAGGCGGGCGTGACTGAGCTGAACCGGCCTCGCGTCCCCGGCTGATCCCGCGGTGCGCAGCACCAGGTATCCTCCGATCCCCGCGACCGCGAAGAGGACGGCGGCCAAGGCGACCCAGGTCCCGGGGCGCACGCGGGCCGTAGGGAGGGAAGTCCCGACCGTGTCCGTGCGCACGGTCGCCGTCATGGGCTCGCCCCGGAGGGCGCGCAGATCAGCGAGGGGGCTGTCCACCGTGGGATAGCGGTCCCCCGGGTCCTTGGCGAGGAGCCTGCCGACGATCTTCACCAGCTCCGGCGGCGTATCCGGCCGCAGCTCGGAGAGCGGCTTCGGCGCCTCGTTGAAGATCGAGTAGAGGACAGCCTGCTCATGCTCCCCCCGAAACGGGCGGCGGCCGGCCACCATCTCGTAGAGGACCACGCCCAGAGACCAGAGGTCGGTGCGGTGATCCACGTCCTCCCCCCGGGCCTGCTCGGGCGACATGTAGGCCGGCGTGCCCACACTGGAGCCCGTGCGGGTGATGGCCGCCGCCCCGGCGAGCTTGGCGAGCCCGAAGTCCAGGATCTTGACCACCCCATCGTTGGTGACCATGAGGTTCGCCGGCTTGATGTCCCGATGGGCGATCCCGCTGCGGTGGGCCTTGGAGAGCCCGCGGGCGATCTGCTGCGCGATGTCGGTCGCCTCGTCGATGGACAACGGCCCGCGCTCGATCCTCTGGCGCAGGGTCTCGCCGTCGTAGCACGGCATGACGAGGTAGAGCCGGCCGTCATCGGTCTCCCCCACCTCGTGGATGGTGCAGATGTTGGGGTGGTCCAGAGCCGAGGCCGCCCGCGCCTCCTGGAGGAAGCGGACCTTGGCCTCAGGGTCCCGGGTCAGCTCGGGGGGCAGGAACTTCAGGGCGACCGTGCGGGCCAGGCGGAGGTCTTCGGCCTGGTAGACCACGCCCATGCCCCCGCCGCCGATCTGCTCGATCACCCGGTAGTGGCCGAGGATGCGGCCCGCAAGGCCGGTTCCGGTGTCCCTCCCGACGGCGCGCGCCCCCAAGGCGCGGGAGGGAATCTCCACCTGGGTCCGCTCCAGGACGTCCGAGGTGCCGGAGGAGGAGCCCGCTGCGGCGAGATCCAGGAGGGCCTCCCGCATCTCGGCCATGCTCTGATAGCGGTCGGCCGGGAGCTTCGCCAGAGCCCTCTCCAGGATCCATCCGAGCTCCGCGGGGATGCCCGGACGCAAGGACGAGGCCGGCTCCGGGTGCGCCGTGACGATCGTCCGGATCCGTTCCTGGTCGTCCTCCCCGGGAAAGGGGGTGCAGCCCGTGACCATCTCGTAGAGGACGACCCCCAGGGACCAGACGTCGGTGCGGCGGTCGATGGCTTCGCCGCGGAGCTGCTCGGGAGACATGTACCCCACCGTGCCGACAGCGGTGCCGGCCCGGGTGAGCCGCGACTCGTCGCCTGCCTGGGCGATGCCGAAGTCCACGATTTTCACCCGGCCGTCCGGCGCGACGATGACGTTGGCCGGCTTGACGTCCCGATGGACGATCCCCTTTTCGTGGGCCGCCCCGAGGCCGGCGGCGATCTCGGCGGCGAGACCGGCGGCCTCAGCCACGGGGAGCGGACCCCGCTCCAGCTTGCGCTTGAGGGTCTCCCCCTCGCAGAAGGCCATGGCGATGAACAGCCGCCCCTCGTCCGTCTCGTCGATCTCGTAGACCGTGCAGATATTCGGATGATCCAGGGACGAGGCGGCGCGGGCCTCGCGCAGGAAGCGCCGCTTGTCCGCCTCGCTGCCGCTCCGGTACGAGGAGAGGAACTTCAAAGCGACGAAGCGCTCCAGCGTCAGGTCCCGGGCCTTGTACACCACGCCCGCACCCCCGCCACCGAGGCGCTCGAGGACTCTGTAGCGGGAGACGGTGCTGCCGATCAAGCCGGAGGATTCCCCTGGAATGCTGGGGAGGAGTGTATCACCCCTGCCGCACCTCGACTCTCTTACTCGCTCATGGACCTACCTCCCCCCCACCCCTCCTCTTCAAAAAACGGCATCGCCGCTCCCTCCGGCCGCGCGAGGTCCGCGGCCAGGACCGCAACGCCGATCCTTCCTTTGTAGAGGCTGTCCGGCGCCTCGGCGTCGCGTTCCACTGCCCGGGCGGCCCGGTCCGCCAGATCGCGGGCGCGGGCGAGCCATTCGGGGCCGCCGCCGTGGCGGTTGAGGTGGAGCAGGGCGTAGGCCCGGCCGGCGAGGCCGCAGCAGAGGGTGCCGCCGCCGTCCGGCGCCTCCCAGGCGTTCCAGGCGGCCCCCTCGGCGAGCTGCCAGAAATCCGGCCCGCCCAACGTCCGATGGGCGAGGCCCCAGAGGAAGACGAACCCCGCGCTGCCGTTGCACCAGCCCGGCATGGAGGAGGCCGTCCGCGGGTCCGTTCCTTCGCCGTGCCACGGCCAGCGGAGCCCCCGTCCCCAGGGCCGGGCGCAGTCCGCGAGCTCGGCGAGGCGCGCTTCGATCCCCGCCGGCAGGAGCCGGCCCGCGGAGCGGCACCAGCGGAGCATGGCGTAGAGGAAGCCGGCCCAGCCGTGGGCCATCCCCAGGTTGGAGAGCTCGAAGCAGTCCGGGATGGGTGGGAGACGGTCGATCTCGTCCCAAAGCCCGGCAAGGATTTCATCCCCTAACTCCGGGAGCCCGGCCACCGGCTCCTTGCCGAAGGTGTCCAGGAGGAGCGAGGCCGTGAGGAGGACCCCGGAGCGGCCGAGGGTGAGGTCGGGATTCGGGCAGGGCTCCGACCGGACTGCCTGAAGAAACGAAGAGACCGCTTCCCGCTGCTCCTGCCCGTCCGCCCGGGCATGGGCGAGGAGAGCCCGCACGGCATGGACCCCACTCACGGCGTGCCACGGAGAAACCCGGCCGATCCGCTCAGGCGACAGGGAGGTGCCCTCCTTCAACCAAGCCTCATCGCCGGTCTCCCGCGCCGCCTTGACTGCCCAGAGGTCGGCCAGGGAGAGGAGGCGGGCGTTCTCCCGGGCCAGGGCGATCCGGTAGAGGCCGCAGGCGATCCCGGCGGCACCGAAGGTCACTGAGGCGCGGGGGACGGGGAGCGCTTGCCGGAACAGGGGACCGTCCGCGTCCAGCCGGTCCAGTGTCCGCTCGAGCAGCGCCTCGGCCGCCGAGGGCTCGGCTCTCCGCAGAGGAGCCCTGGGCGGTTCGACGGCGGCGAGCGCGGCGGCGAAGTCCGCCATCGAGGCGAACCGGTGGGCGGGGTCCTTCTCCAGGGCCCTCGCCAGGACCCCCTCCACCTCCAGCCAGCGCTCCACACCCCGCTCCGCGAAGGAAAGGGGCGGCTCCTCCGCGATCTGCCGCAGCATCCGCTCCCGCACGAGCCGGAAATCCCGGTAGTGGGTCCCTGTCAGCAGGAAGTCCAGGAGCACCGCCACGGCGTACTGCTCCCCCGCCGCGGAGGCCGAAGACGCCGGCCTGCCCTCCAGGACAGCCCGGGCGTACTCGGGCTCGAAGTAGAAGCCCACGCCGCCTCGCCCCGGCCCGCTCCCGAAATCGATCAGGCGGACCCCGCCGTCCGCCGCCACCAGAAGGTTGCGCGGGTGGACGTCTCCATGGATCACCCCGCTCTCGTGGAGCCGGACGTAGGCCGAGAGGACGGCCCGGCAGAGCGCAAGAAGCCCGGCCCGATCTCCCGCCCTCCGCAGCTCGGCGGCCGCCGTGGCAGCGTCGATGCCGGGGTGCCACGCCACGGCGAGCCAGCGGCGGCCGTCCAGATCCCCGGTCACCGCCTCGTCCCCCAGCCGGGCGAGGACTGCCGCCTCGCGTGCGAAGAGATCCCCGGCCTTTCTAGCCGAGCGCTCGATTTTGAGCGCCGCGATCCAATTCCCCCTCCGAACCTGGTAGAGCTCGGTGTCGTCCAGGGACTGCACGCACTCCAGCACCTGGAAGCCGGCCACCTCGTCCCCCGGAGAGAGGGACGGCAGGAGGGCTCCCGCGTCGTCCTCCTCCACGGACACCAGGAAGCCGGACCGCAAGAGGCGATCGAGGAGCGGATACGCCTCGGTCAACACCACCTCCGGGTCGGCCCCACGGGCTCGGCTGAAGCGGACCACGGCATCCACGATCGTGCTCGGCGCGCGGAACTCCTCCAGCAGGAGCGCCGCGTCGGCGTCGATCAGACAGGAGGCGGCCCGCGCCCGGGGGCGGGTGACGGCCCAGTCCCCTGCGCCGGAGTCGAGCCGCCGCCGCACGTCCTCGGCGAGGTCCACGACCGGGGCCAGGACCACGTCGGGGGGCAGGACAAGGGGATCGGTGATCGCCACGCCCGTCAGATTTCCCGCCGGAGGAGGGCCCCCGGCGTCCAGGTTTCCGGGTCCACCCCTTCCAGTCGCACGCGCTCCAGAGCGAAGCGCCAGGGCTCGATCTCGGCTCCCTCCGCCGCCCGGCCATCCAGGAGGGCGCGGGCGAGGCGATGGGTCAGCCAGAGCCGCCAGCTCTCGCTCGTCCCCCAGGCTCCGGCGCCGGCCGGCGGATCGGCGCCCCAGGAGAGCAGGCCCTCTCCGGCGATCTCCGAGGTGAAAGGGACCCCCTGGGCGGCGACCCCCTCCAAACGCGAGGCGATCGCGTGCGCAGCCCCGACGAGCCGTTCGAAGTCGGGGAACCAGGCCACGATCTTGTCCGGCCGGAGGAGCCCGGCGGCATCCGCGCCGATCTTGAAGCACGGGGCCCGGGTGACGGCGAGGGCTGCCAGGATCTCCCCGAAGCTCTCGCCGAGGGCCTCCAGGACCGGGCTGACATAGAGCTTGAACGTCGCGCCGTCCGGACGGGACGAGGGATCACCGGAGCGGATGCGCCAGGAGAGCCATGCCTCGGAGGCCCGGAGAGGCGTCCAGATCCCGTCCAGGAGCCGGCGGCTCGCCCCGCCGGACGCTAGCCCCAAATGGGCCTGCACCGCCTCGGCAGAGGCGAGAAGCCGCTTCCAGCGGGGAGTCAGCGGCCGGCGGTTGTACCCGTAGAGGCGCAAGGAAAGAAGACGCGGATCGTCGAGGTCGAGTTCCTGCCCGTAGCGCAGGGCCGCGAGGGACAGCTCCGCCAGTCGCCCCTGGCCGGCTTCCCCTCCCGTCCCCACGAAAACGGCGGGCCCCGAAAGGAACGCTCCCTCCTCCTCGACCTCCAGGATGCCGTCCGCCACGAGCCGAGCGATCGTCCGGCCGATCTCCTCGCCGAGGGCTGTCTCCAGGTAGGACGGCAGGGGCCCCGGCTCGCGAAGCGTGAGGAAAAGGAGGGCCGTCTCGCGGTCGACCGATTTGACCCCTTGTCGCGAGCCCACCTCCCGCGGACGGAGGACGCCGTAGAAGCCGGGATCGTCGCGGAGGTGTTCGAGCGTCTGCCGCTCCCGTAGCGTCAGGCGATCGAACAGGACGAGCTCGTACGACGGACTGGCGCGGAACGTGCGCCCGAGAAGATCGGAGCGATGGATCTTCGACATGTCGAGTCCGGCGTCATCCAATCCGTCCTGCGTACTCCGGCTCCGCCGGGGCTCCCACAGCCACCCCCGCCCGCCGCCGCAACTCGTCGAGCTCCTCGTGGAATCCCTGGACGATGACCTCGGGGTCGGGCACGAGCCCGGCGTCCGTCCCCACACCCAGGCGGACGTGGCCTGCGTAGCTGAAGATGCTGATGCCGAGGCTCACCCGGCCGGACTGGGGAACCCAGAAGAAGATCTCCTCGATGGGCTTGCCCGCGAGATAGAGGACCTCGCGAGGGCCGGGGACGTTCGTCATCACGGCCGTCGTCTTGGCGGCGAAGATCTTCACCACCAGCTTCTGGACAGCCAGGGGGACGACCCCCAGGAGCTTCAGGATCGCGTAGACCACGACCGGCTCGGCCGAGCGCTTGAGGGCGAGGGCCCGGCGCCGCAGCTCCCGGAGCCGCTCCACCGCGTTGGCGGCCCCCACCGGCAGCGACAGGAAGATCAATCCGAACTGATTGCCCAGCTCGGCCATCCGCTCCAGCGGACGGAGGTTCACCGGCATGGCCGCCCGGAAGTTGATCCCCTCCGCCCGCTCGCCGCGGCGGTCCATGTAGCGGCGCAGGCCGCCCGTCATGGCGGAGAGCAGGACGTCGTTGATCGTCCCCCCCAGGGCCTTGCCGATCTCCTTGACCTCGGCCACCGGGATCCGCTCCGACCAAGCCACCCGCTTGGGGATGCCGAGGGGACCCTTGTAGAGCGTCTTCGGATCGGGCGGCCGGGCCACGAGGCGGGCGAGGGCTCCCGTGGAGAAGATCCCCGTCGCGAGGGGGTTCATGGACGCGAAGGCCTGGGCCGTCTGCTGGAGGAGGCGGATGCCGTCCGGCATGATCCGCTCGGCGAGCTGCCGAGCGGCCTCGATCCCCTGGGGCGGCTTGCTGAAGAGCCCGGCGAAGAGGTTCCTCCGGCACTCCTCCGGCACCTCAGGCACCATCACCGGGCCGTGGGTGGCGTCGGTCAGAGACAGGAGCACCAGCAGCAGGGCCATGCCGTCGCCGATGCAGTGATGGAGCCGGGCCAGCAGGACGCATCCGCCCCGGTACTTCTGGAACAGGTGGAAGCTCCAGAGCGGCCGCCGTGGGTCGAACGGCCGGCTCATCAGATCGCTGATCTCCCTGCGCAGCTCCTCGTCCCCGCCCGGCGCGGACAGGGTCGACTCGAAGAGGTGCTCGTCGAGGTCGAAGCCCGGGTCAATTTCCCAGAAGGGGGTCCCGCGCCGGCGGACCACCCGCTGACGGAACCGCTCGATGGAGAGCAGGCGCTCCCGGAGCAGTTCCTTGACCCGGTCCCTTCCGAGGGGCTCCGCCAGGACCAGGACCCCATTGATGATCATCAGGTTCGTCGGGTCGTCCATGCGCAGCCAGGCATGGTCCACCGGCAACAGCGGCTCCAGGGCTTCGCGAGAGACGGCCTGGGGGATCTCTTCGGAAAGGGTCACGGGATGCTCCTCGGACGGGAGTGTACACCGACTGGGAGGATCTGGAGCTGATCTCGACGTCGCCCATCCCGGAACCCTTCCGGTTTGAATCTTGCATCCTAAGTAACTCTGGTCCTGAGCCGCGCGCGGGTGAGAGGCGAGACACGATGATCACAAAAATTCTTTCACATCCCACACAGCAACGGGCCGCCGGGCAAGAAGTCGTTGCACCTGGAGAAAAACCATGCGGCACTTATCCATACCCAATAAGCATTCCCTCCGAATCCCCCTCGTCCTAACCATCCTCCTGGCCACACTCCTGCTTTCCAGCCCGCAGGCCGCAGCTATCAACACCTACTATCTGGCGACGAACGGGTCCGATTCGAACCCGGGGAGCTCCTCCCAACCCTGGGCGACCTTCGGCAAAGCCTGGACGGTCCTGGCACCGGGGGACACCCTGATTGTGAAAAGCGGGCGCTACTACAGCTCGATCAACCCTCCGATCTCCGGAGCACCGGGCAGCCCGATCACGATCAAATCGGAAGTCGACGGAGGCGCCGTCATCGATGGCGGGGGAACGCGGGTGGGAATCTCTATCTATACGACCCCTCCCAACACGATTCATCACATCGTCGTCGAAGGGTTTCGCGTCGAGAACTGCGGTGAACGCCCGGCCGTCCAGGTCGCTTCCAAGGACAGTACGGCGATCATCGATCAGACGAACAATATCGTCATCCGCCGCACTGGAGCGAGGGGGGATGCCACAAGCACCGATCATGCCGTCTGGTCGATCGAACGGATGAGGGACTCCCTTTTCGAAGACGTCTGGGGCTGGGGGAAGGGCCGGTACGTGATCCTCGTCTACGGGGGGACGAACATCACGGTCCGCCGAGGAGTCTTCCGCTGGGACGGCTGGGGCGAAGGAACGAGTCCCAAGTTCGGCATGGGGGTCTACAACACACATGACAGCCTGGTCGAAAACGTCCTTCTCCTGGACGCGGCGAGCACTTCTGTGGGAGGGGAAAAGGGTGGTCTGTACGTCCCTGGAAACTCGAACGGAGCCACGGCACCCTACACCAACAGCAGTGACAACACGTTCCGCAGCGTGATCTCCCTCAACAACGCCGGCTACGGTCTCTCCGTCGAGGGAGGATCGGGAGGAAGCAACACCAACAACCGCTTCGTGGATGTGGTGGTCTGGGGCAACAGCCGCCACGGCGTTACGGTCCCGAAGAAGGCTTCCGGAACATCCTTCGAGCACGTCACCGTCGGGGACAATCAAGATGGATTCTACTTTGGCGACAGCGGCCACGGCGTCTCCGGCAGCGCGCTACGAAACTCTCTCGTCTATTTCAACTCCAGCGGAGGCATCGACGGGCCTGTCACCCTCAGCCACAACAACGTGTTCGGAAATGGCACGGACTACCAGGGAGGATCGTCGCCGGACCCGAACAGCACCAGCCTGGACCCGCTCTTGGACTATATCCTCCGCCTCGAAGCGGATTCACCCTGCAAAGGCACGGCATCCGACGGAGGAGACCGCGGAGCGACCGTCCTCAAGAGATCCGTCGACGGAACACAAGCGACGGTGAGCCTCTGGCCCTGGCCTTACGAGAACCGTATCCGGACCGATCTGTGCGAAAGCGTGACGCGGGGCTTCTGCGATCCGTCCTGGGCGTCGCTGACCGAGTACGTCTGGGAGCAACTCGGCCACCCCTGGCCCCCGCCCGGCGATGACGACATTCCGCCTTCGGTACCCACCAACCCGCTCCTGACGGAACCGACCTCCTCGGCCCTCCGGTTCTCCTGGGTCGCCTCCACGGACAACGTCGCCGTGACGGGATATCGGATCGACGTCTCCACCGATTCCTCCTTCACCAGCTCTATCCCGGGCTACAACTCGCGGGATGTGGGAAACGTAATCGATACGGTGATCACAGGGCTCCAGCCGGAGACGGTGTACTTCGCACGGGTCCGGGCCTACGATGCTGCCGGCAACACTTCCGACAGCAGTGGGGTCATCTCTGAATCCACGCTCTCGGGTCCGCAGACCACCACGTTCCAACAGGGTTTGGGCGGATACACCGAAGTCACCGACACCTGGATCAACTATTACGATCCGAACCTCAACTTCAATCAGGAAACAAAGCTGAACGTCCACGGGACCGAAGGGATCAAAGTCCTGGTCCGCTTCGATCTGTCATCCATTCCCGCCGGCGCGAGGATCACCTCCGCGACGCTGAGCCTCTACAACTACGCTCACAACACCTCCGCGAATGGGGGGACCCTGAGCGTCCACCCTGCCAATCGGCCCTGGATCGACTCGCAGGCGACCTGGAACCAGTACGCCACAGGGAGATTGTGGGCGGCCCCTGGAATGCAGGCGGGCACGGATTACCTGACCAGCCCGGTGACCTCCATTACCATCGATACGACGAGCGGAGTCTGGCGGGACTTCGATGTCACGGCCATCGTCCAGAATTGGCTCGACGCGGGCCAGCCCAACCATGGCTTCGTGGTCCTCTCGCCGACTCGGGGTGTCAAGCCGCTCTTCTACAGCTCCGGGTACTCCACGAATCCGGGCCTGCGGCCGCGTCTGACGGTCACCTTCTAGCCCGGATGCCGTCTCCCCCCCGGGGGTGTAGGTTTGTGGGAACCGGCTATGCTCCCGCGGGTAGCAGGTGCTTCTGCACCTTGCCCAACGCGTTGCGGGGGAGGGCCTCGACGAAGCGGAACGCCCGGGGCACCTTGAAGCCGGCCATCTGCCCCTTGCAGAAGGCGGTCAGCTCGGCCTCCTCCAGGGGGCGATCCGCGACGAGGAAGGCCACGGGGACCTCGCCCCACTCCGGGTGAGGGCGGCCCACCACCGCGGCCTCGCGGACGCCGGGAAAGGAGGTCAGCACCTCCTCCACCTCCCGGGGGTAGATGTTGAAGCCGCCGGAGATGATCAGCTCATGAATCCGGCCGAGGAGGGCGAAGAAGCCGGTCTCCAGGTCCCGGCGGGCGAGGTCGCCGGTGCGGAACCAGCGACGGCCCAGCTCGTCGCCGGTGAAGCTCGCGGCGGTCTTCTCCGGAGCGCGCCAGTAGCCGTCGAAGACGTTGCTTCCCCGCACGAGGAGCTCGCCGGCCTCGCCGGGCGGGACGTCCCGGCCTTGGGCGTCGACGATGCGGGCCGCGACACCCGGCAGAGGAGTGCCGACCGTTCCCGGTCGACGGGGGCCGGCGTAGGGGTTGCTCAAGTTCATCCCGGTCTCGGTCATCCCGTAGCGCTCCAGGATCTCGTGGCCGGTCAGGTCCCGGAAGGCCGCGAACGTCTCGGGGTCCAGGGGGGCGCTCCCCGAGCAGAAGAGGCGCATGTGGGAGAAGTCCAGGGTCTCGCCGCCGTCGCGGCGGCGTTGCAGCTCGCCGACCAGCCGGATGTACATGGTGGGGACCCCGAAGAAGAGGGTGGGCTCGCCTCCCAGCAGGTCTCCGGCGGCCTCGGCGGCGTCGAACCGGCGGCGGAGGCTCACGGTGGCGCCCGCGGCCAGAGCACAGCACAGCCCCACGACGAGGCCGTGGGTGTGGAAGAGGGGGAGGGTCAGGAGGAGGTTATCGTCCGGCTCCCAGGCCCAGGCGGCGAGGAGGCCGGTCACAGTGGCGAGGAGGTTGCCATGGGTGATCATGGCACCCTTGCTCCGCCCGGTGGTGCCGGAGGTGTAGAGGAGCAAGGCGAGATCTCTCCCGTCGACGAGGGGCGGCACAAAGCCGGCCGGGTCCGTCCGCCAGGCATCCAGGTTCTCGGCGAGGACCACTCCTTCGAGGCTTCCCCGGTCGCCCTTTTCCAGCTCGTCGAGCACCGGGAGCTGATCCCTCTCGGTGAGGAGGAGCCGGGGCTCGGCATCTCCGAGCATATGGGTGATCTCCCGGCGCCGGTAGGCGAGGTTGATCGGCACCAGGACGGCGCCCACGTGGAGCACCGCGAGGAAGACGGTGACGAAGTCCGGCCGGTTACCCAGGAAGAAGGCCACGCGATCCCCTTTTCCGATGCCGCGAGCTTGGAGGCCAGCGGCGAGGCTCCGGGCCTCGGCGAAGAGGTTGGACCGCGAAAGCACGGAGCTCCCGGCCTCGCCCCGGAAGCGCAAAGCGGTCTTCTCCGGCGCTCTGCGCAGGGGGATGGCGAAGAGATCCAGGAGATTCACCAGGAGATCCTATCCAAAGAACGGCCCGCGCCCCTGGGAGCGCGGGCCGGAATCGCCCGTTCGAAGGGTGGCTAGGAGGCCCTGCGCTCCCCGCGGCGGAGCTCCTCGCGCTCATCGAGCTGGCGCTGCGCCGCGTCGAAGGCATCCCGGACGGCCATCGGCAGGTTGTCGCCACCCTTGTGGTTGACGACGATGTCGTTGCCCGGGATGCTCAGCTCGATCCGGACCTTGTACTGCCCGCCGTTCCTGTGGTGCCCGTCGGGTCGGTCCACCGTCACGCGACACCCGACGATCCGGCTGTGGAAGCGCTCCAGCTTGGCAGCCTTTTCATGGATCAGTCTCTCGACGGGCTCGGTCAGCGTGACGTCGTGCGTGGCGATGGTCAGCGGAAGCTCCATGTTCGTTCCTCCATGAAGTTCTCTACGACTTCGTTCGGGAAGGGGGACCCATCCACCGGCAACCGGTGGTGACGAAGGCCCCTTCGGCTTTCCCCATCAGGGAAGTGTCCTGAAGCTGGTGAAAGAGTACCTGCGAACGGACGATTTGTCAGCCCCTGCTTCTACTGAAGGACTGTGTTCTTGCCCGGTCAGCCCTTGATGACCCCCACCGGCACCAGGCGGGCCACCTTGCGGGCGAGCCCCGCCCGGTGCACCACTTCGACGACCCGGTCCACGTCCTTGTAGGCGTGGGGAGCCTCTTCCGCGAGCTCGCCGGCCGAGGCACAGCGGACGATGATCCCCTTGTCTTCCAGGTCCTTCCTCACCTCGTGCCCCTTCTGGACCTTCTTCGCCGCCGTGCGGCTCATGGCCCGCCCCGCGCCGTGGCAGGTGCTGCCGAAGGAGAGGTCGAACCCCTCGTCGGTCCCCACCAGCACGTAGGACGCCGTCCCCATGCTGCCCGGGATGAACACCGGCTGCCCCACCGCCCGGTAGGCCTCGGGCGTCTCCGGGTGGGACGGTCCGAAGGCCCGGGTTGCGCCCTTGCGGTGGACCACCACGGGCTCGCCGCCGTGATCCTCCAGCTTCGCCATGTTATGAGCCACGTCATAGACCACTCGCAGGCCTCCCTGGTCCCCCAGGGCGCGGCGGAAGACCTCCCGGGCCGCATAGGTGATGGCCTGTCGATTGGAGAAGGCGAAGTTCGCCGCAGCGCACATGGCCGCGAAGTACTTCTGCCCCTCGGGCGAGTCGAAGGGAGCGCAGGCGAGCTCCCGGTCCGGCAGCCGGATGCCGTGGCGGGCCATCACCGCGTCCATCGCCCGCACGTAGTCCGTGCAGACCTGGTGGCCCAGGCCGCGGGAGCCGGTGTGGATCAGGATGGTGAGCTGGCCGTTGTACACACCCAGTGCCTCGGCCGCTTCCAGGTCGAACACCATGTCCACCCTCTGGACCTCGACAAAATGGTTGCCCGAGCCGATCGAGCCGAGCTGCCCCCGGCCTCGCTCCCTGGCCCGGTCGGAGACGGCCCGCGGATCGGCCGTGGCAAACGAGCCGAAAGCCTCGATCGTCGCCAGGTCCTCCGGAAGCGCCAAGCCCCGCTCCACCAGGTAGCGGCACCCCTCGGCGAGGACGCGGTCCAGGTCCTCGGCCGCGAACTTGAGATGGCTCCCCCGTCCCGTCCCCGAAGGGATGCTTCGAGAGAGGTCGTGGACGATCTCCTCCAGCCGCTTGCGGCCCAGCTCCCCCACCCCGATTTCGGAGGCCAGGAGGCGGACGCCGCAGTTGATGTCATAGCCCACGCCGCCCGGGGAGATGACGCCGCCTCGGGCCCGGAAGGCGGCCACGCCGCCCACGGGAAAACCGTAGCCCTCGTGGGCGTCGGGCATGGCGTAGGCCGCCCCGGTGATGCCGGGAAGCGTCGCCACGTTCATGAGCTGCTGGAGCGTCCGGTCGCGGGAGATCTGCTTCCAGAGCTCCTCGTCAGCCCACACCCGGGCCGGGACGTGCATGTCCTCCCGGGCCGAAGCCGGGATCTCGACCAGCTCCGGGGAGAGCCGGGTGGAAGGGAACTCGGTCGGCGCGTTCATACGTCGAAGATGACCTCCGCTTGCAAGCCGCCCTCCCCCTCCGTCACCTGGAGACCGTGGAACGTCGCCGCCTTCACCGTCGACGGCGGCTCCTCCACGGTCGCGCCCCGGCAGGAGGCCCGCAGATGGTTGGGGGAGGATTCCAGGATGTCGAGCTCCAGAGGAATCCAGAGCCCGGTCTCCGCCACGAAGAGGATCTCGTTGAGCCAGTCCACGAGTAAGGCTTCACGGTCGGTCGAGGAGACCTCCAGGACCCGTGGGGATCCGGCCGGCTCGGCCGCCGCCCCGCGCAGGAGCAGGATCGCAAGCGCCCGGCCCGCCTCGGCGGCAAGCCCGGCCAGCGACTCCGCCCCCACCTGGAGCTGGACCTCCGCCGTGTGGTCCACCCACCGGTGCCAGCGTCCCGGGGAGGATCCGGACGGAAGCACCCCGCTCTCCTCGATCACCTCGCTCATGACGGCCGGCGCGCTCCGGAGGGACCGGAGGCGTGCCCCTTTAGGGTATCAGCTCATCGCCGATGGTGTGATCGACGTCTAGAGAACGCCCTGTACCTCCTCCACGGCGTGCCGGATCTTCTCTGTCATGATTTGGCGCTCTGCCTCGTCTTTGTACGGGGACCGCTTCCAGAGGAGCTTCGCGGAGAAGAGGCCATCCCCTTTCCAGCGGGGGACGACGTGGAAGTGGAGATGTGGCACGCTCTGGCTGATTCGATTGTTGACCGCCACGAACGAGCCCTCGGCCTCCAGCCCCTTCTCGACCGCCCTGCACAGGAGTTGGACGTTCTGGAGGAGCGGCCCGGCGAGATCGGGAGGCAGATCCGGAAGGGTTTCGACGTGGACCTTGGGGACGATCAGGCAGTGCCCCGGCAGCAGGGGGCGGTGGTCCAGGAAGGCGAGGGAGACCTCGTCCTCGAAGACGGTAGCGGAGTCCGTCTCCCCCCGCACGATGCCGCAGAAAATGCACGATCCCGCGCCTCGAGTTTTCGCCATGTCAGCCCCCCAGGGGCCCGTCGGGCCGCACCAGTCCGGCCAGATCCTCGCGGGTGAGCTTCACCTCGGTGGGCCCCATCACATAGGCCGCGATCTCGTAGGCGTTGTAGTAGAAGACCAGCCCATCCTCCAGGAGGGCGAAGTTGTCGTTCAAGTCGAAGGAGCCTCCCTCGAACTCGAAGCCCTCCTCGGCCAGGCTCCGGTCCGGCGGGATCCCCCGCGTCTCGCGGAACCTCCTCTCCGCCACCTCCCGAAGCCGTTGCCCCACGGTGGGGAGGAAGAGGTCCGCCAGGGAGATCCGCCGGCCCGTGGTGGGATCGAAGCTGGCGTAGATCACCGTCGAGTTGGGGTGAGCACCCCCGAGGAAGACGGACTCGGTCGCCTCCAGGCTGACCACCCGCGGCGTCTGGTGCACGATCTTCACCGTCCGCTCGAGGGACCACCCGCCGGGCGCGTCGGGAAGCTCCCGATGGAACCGCTCGGCCTCCTGCAGGACCTCCTCGGCCAGAGCCTCCGGGGTCGCCGAAGCCTCCTCCCCCACGGCCGGCGCCAGCACGAAGTCCCGGATGAACCGGTTCAGCACCTGCACCGTCCCCTCCCCCGGCGCGGCCGTGACCTCCGGGTACTCCAGGGAGACGGCGGCGCACTGTCCCTCCTCTCCACAGCCGGCCGCTGTGCGCTCCAGAGTCCTCGTCTGCCAGGAGATCCCCGGGGGCCGTGGCGCCGCCGCCTGGGCGGGAGCCGGGGGCGCGCCCGCCACGGGAGGCTCGGCCTCGGGCGAACCCCCGCAAGCGAAAGCCAGGATCAGGACGGCGGGGGAAAGGACGAAGTGGACGGATTTCTTGCGGAGCGAGGACGGCATGCCCCGGGATCATAGCGCGAGGAAACGCCCGGCGGTCGCAATCTGACAAGCGCTAAGGAACGTCCAGCGGGCTCAGAACCCTCCTGGCCTCTGCGGTTTCAGGAGGCAGGTGGCGGCAAGCCCGCCCTCCGGAGGCCTGGGATCCGGCCCCACGAGGGGCTCCTCCGCCCTCTCGCGAAGCTCTCACCGGCAAATTTCATGTGCAGCTCACGGAGTTGAATGCACACACCATGGAACTGAATGTGCAGATTTTCTCGCCGTCTGCACGTTCCACTTCCTGCCGAGTCCCTCTCACGGCTCGCTGTGTGCAGATCTTGCGGCGGTTTGCACATCCAAGCGTGCTGGAGAGGGATCTCGCGAACCTTTTCTCTTCCCGCGAGAGCCGTGAAGCGCATACCGGGCGGTCGAGAAGCCCTCTCCAGACAACGCTCTGCACATTGCGAGACATGGATTGCACACTTCGCCGGACTCATTGTGCAGAGAACGACGAGAGTTGCACATCCACCGTCTGGAAAAGACCTCCCCGCGCCCGGAATCTCCCTGTTTGACGCCCCAAGGCGCCGGTTCACCGCCCGGAGTCCCGCGCCGCCCCCACCCTCTCCGGCTGCTCGGTTTTCGCGGTCATGCTGTCCGCGAGCCCGACCTGCCAGAGGAGGAAGGCGTACTGGAAGGCGGTCTCGCGCAGGCGGTCGTAGCGGCCGGAGGAGCCGCCGTGGCCGCCGGCCATGTTGGTCTTGAGGAGGAGCGGGTTGCCGTCCTTCTTCATGGCCCGCAGCTTGGCCACGTACGTCGCGGGCTCCCAGTACATCACCTGGCTGTCGTTGAGCGAGGTGGTGACGAGGATGGCCGGGTACTCCTTGGCCTCGATGTTGGTGTACGGGCAGTAGGTCTTCATGTAGTCGTACTCGGCCTTTTTCTTCGGGTCCCCCCACTCCTCGAACTCGGCCACCGTGAGCGGCAGCGAGGGATCGAGCATGGTGTTGATCACGTCGACGAAGGGGACGTTGGAGATCACGGCCTTGAAGAGGCCGGGCCGCATGTTGGTGACCGCGCCCATGAGCAGGCCGCCGGCGCTGCCGCCCTGGATGACCAGGCGGTCCTTGGAGCCGTACTTCTCGGCGACCAGGTGCTCGGCCGCGGCGATGAAGTCGGTGAAGGTGTTCTTCTTGTTCAGCATCCGGCCCTGGTCGTGCCAGGTCTTGCCCAGGTCGCCCCCGCCCCGGATGTGCGCCTGTGCGAAGACGACTCCACGGTCGAGCAGGCTCAGCAGGTTGGAGGAGAAGAAGACCGGGCTCGAAGCGCCGTAGGAGCCGTAGGCCGTGAGGTAGAGGGGGGCCTTGCCGTCCCGGGGGACGTCCTTGCGGCGGACGAGCGAGACGGGGACCTTCACGCCGTCCGGGGCCGTGGCATAGATCCTCTCGGAGATGTACTGCGTGGGATCGTAGCCGCCCAGGACCTCGTACTGCTTGAGGAGCTTGCGCTTGCGCGTACCCATGTCGTAGTCGAAGATCGACGAGGGCGTGACGTACGACTGATAGCTGAACTGGTAGGTCGCCGTGTCGAACTCGGCGTTGCCGTTCGGGAAGGCGCTGTAGACCGGCTCCGGGAAGGTGATCCGGTGGGTCTCGCGGCTCTTGAAGGAGTGGACGCTGATCTGCTCCAGGGCGTTCTCCCGCTCGAACAGGACCATGTGGTCCTTGAAGAGATAGGCGCCCGCGAGCATCACCTCCGGCCGGTGCGGGACGAGCTCCTTCCAGCTCTCCCGGCCCGGGCTCGCCACCGGCACCGTCACCAGCCGGAAGTTGCGGCCGGTGTCGTTGACGGTGATGTAGAAGAGGTCGCCCCGGTGGTCGGCGCGGTACTGCTGGTCGGGGATGCGCTCGGCGATGAGCTTGAACGAGCCGTCCGGCTCTCCCGCCGGGAGATAGCGGACCTCGGAGGTCGTGAGGCTGCTGGAGTGGAGGAAGACGTAGGCGTCGCTGCGCGAGCGGTTGACGTAGACGTTGAAACGCTCGTCCTTTTCGTCGTAGATCAGCGCGTCCTCGGCCTCGCCCAGCCGGTGGCGGTAGACGCGGGCGGAGCGCTTGGCCTGGTCCTCGACGGTGTAGAAGAGGGTTTTGTTGTCCGCCGCCCAGGTGAAGGCCACGACCTTTTCCCGGTTGTCGGGCAGGTCCTTGCCCGTCCGCAGGTCGCGGATCCGCAGGGTGTATTGCCGGAAGCCGGTGTAGTCGGTCGAGTAGGCAGCGAGCTGGCCGTCGTCGCTCACGCTCAAGCCGCCGAGGCTGAAGAACTTCTGCCCCTCGGCCAGCTTGTTGCCGTCGAGGACCACCTCCTCGGGGGCATTGAGGCTCCCCTTCTTGCGGCAGATGATCGGGTACTGCTTGCCCTCTTCGGTGCGGGAGTAGTACCAGTAGCCGTTCTCCTTCTCTGGGACGGAGAGGTCGGTCTGCTTGATGCGGCCGAGCATCTCCTTGTAGAGCGTCTCCTGGAGGGCCTCCGTGGACTTCATCACGGCGTCGGTGTACTTGTTCTCGGCCTCCAGGTAGGAGACCACCTCGGGGTTCTGCTTCTCGCGAAGCCAGAAGTAGTTGTCAACGCGGGTCTCGCCATGGATGACGGAGATCTTCGGGACCTTCTTGGCGACCGGGGGGTTGGGCATCTCTCGCGCCCCCAGGGAGGCGGCGGCCAGCACGCCCGCGAGCATCCACAAGCCGACCATCGAAAAACGCAGTCTCTTCATCCGGAATCTCCCGTAAGTAGCCACTACTTTACGATAAAGGGGCTCGAAAAGTTTGCCTTTCCCGGAGGGAAGCCCCCCGCCCGGGAGCCTCACCCCCTGTCCCCCTCTCCCATCGCCCTCCCCCCAACCGGGAGAGGGGGAACGATTCCGAGCCGGTCTTTCTCGAGAAGGAAGCACCCACCCCTCCCGGAGGTGGTCACCGATTTGACCTCGGCAAAGCAGCCTGCACGGGTCCCCCCTCTCCCGGGGGATGGGAGGGCGATGGGAGAGGGGGACAGGGGGTGAGGTCTCACGCGATCCTCCTCCCCCGCAGCAGGTCGAGGATCTGCCGGCCGTCCGTGGCATAACCCCGGGTGCGGGGAAGGGGGACGAGGTTGACCAGCAGGACCAGGATGGCGCAGGCGACGTTGGCCCGGACATACTGGGCGAAGAGGAACGTGCCGGCCAGCCAGCGGGACACGGCGAGCACCACACCGAGGACGATGACGTTCGCCAGGGGGCCGGCCAGGAGGACGACGAGGTCCCGCCTCCGGGAGGCGCGGACGGGAGTGAACCAGACGTGCCCTCCCAGGAGGAACCGCCAGTCGCGATTGGCGCGCACGGCCACCTTCCCTCCCCTCCACTCCAGGAAGAGCGGCCCGGCCCGGAGAACCCGTGGCGCGTAGCCCACCCGGTAGACCGCCAGCAGGTGCCCCGCCTCGTGGAAGACGATGTGGAGGAAGGCGACGGCCCAGTAGAGGGCGGGCTCCCAGGCGTACGGATCGACGTTCCGCCTCCAGAAGCCGAGCGCCACCAGGAGGACCGAGACAACGAGGAAGCTGGGCACGGGACGAATCCGCTGGCCGAGCCATGAGCCGGAGCGGATCCAGAACGTCCGCGCCCAGGGCCGGCCGAGGACACCCCAGAGCATCAGGTGGAGCCCGAAGAGGAACGCGCCCCCGATCGGCATGAGCAGGGCCAGGGCACAGGTCCGGCCTTCCTCGGTGTCCCAGAGGATGGAGCCGAGATAGACGCAGAGGATGACAACCGAGGCGCCGGCCATGAAGGAGAGGGCGCGGAGGAGCCCGGAGAAACGGGGCGGCTCCGGCTGGGGGGGCGGCTCGGGAGGGGCGGCGGCCCGCCGCCTCTCCCTCTCCTCCCGCCAGCGGCGGAGGTCCACGACGTTGGCCTGGGGATGTCCTTCCTTGCTCATCCGCGGGTCGACTCCTGTTGCGAGGGTGCCCTCCCGCTCCTCACAGGTGACAACCCCTGGCCGGAACGCTCCGAGTCTATTAATGTTCCCGCCGCGCCGGGCCATTCCCCCGGGAGTCCATGGACACCGCCCTCTTCATCCTGGCCCTCGGCACTTTCCTCGTCTATCTCGCCCTCGGCTTCGAGGTGATCCGAGGCAACTGCTCGATCCGTTTCCTGAAGGACGTGCCCCCGCTCACCGGCCCCTTCCCCCGGGTCTCGATCGTCATCCCGGCGCGCAACGAGGAGAGGAACCTGGAGGAGGCGCTGCGCTCCGTCCTCGCCCAGGACCATCCCGACCTGGAATTCATCGTGGTGGACGACCGGTCCACGGACCGGACCGGGGAGATCCTGGACCGCATGGCGTCGGCCGATCGCCGGCTGCGGGTAGTCCATGTGACCGAGCTGCCGCCGGGATGGCTGGGGAAGAACCACGCCCTTCACCTGGGATCGGAGAACGCCAGCGGCGAGGTCCTCCTCTTCACGGATGCGGACGTCGTCCTGGAGCCGTCCACCGTCCGCCGGGCGGTCGGGTTCCTGGTGCGCGAGGGGCTGGACCACGTGACGGTCTCGCCGGAGGTCGAGCGGCCAAGCGTCCTCTTCGAGATGTTCATCGGCGCCTTCTCCTTCTTCTTCGCCCTCTATGTGAAGCCCTGGAAGGCGCGGGATCCGAAGAGCGCCAGGCACGTGGGCATCGGCGCCTTCAACCTCGTCCGGGCCGCGGCCTGGCGCGCCGCCGGGGGACACCGGGCCATCGCGCTGCGGCCGGACGACGACCTGAAGCTCGGCAAGCTCCTCAAGAAGAACGGCTTCCGGCAGGAATTCCTGTTCGGCCGGGAGATGGTGCGGGTCGAGTGGTACGCCTCGGTCCGGGAGCTGATCCAGGGGATGACCAAGAACGCCTTCGCCGCGGTGGAGTACAGCCTGCCCGTGGTGGTCGTCTCGACGCTCGCGCAGCTCGCCCTGAACGTCTGGCCCTTCCTCGGGCTCGTGCTCACCCAGGGTCCGGCCCGGCTCCTCAACGCCGCCACGGTCCTGCTGATCCTCCTCCTCTGCGCGGCGAACGCTCCCCTGGCGGGGGTCCGCCGCTGGCACGGCCTTGGCTACCCCGTGGCGAGCCTCCTCTTCCTCTTCATCCTCTGGCGTTCGACGCTCGTCACCCTCTGGACCGGGGGCATCGACTGGCGGGGGACGCACTATCCTCTGGCGGACCTCAAGGCGAACAAGGTGTAGGAGCGTCACCCCGGCCCTCTAAGCTTCCTGGGAGCGCCTGTTAACCCCCTCCCCCGCCCAGCCGTACCGACGTTGAACGAAGACGATACGATCCGGGAGGGCCGGCGGCCATCCCGAGAGGAGGATGCGATGGATCGGTGGGTTGTGGTGATGATGCTGGGCTATCTCGTGTTTACCGTGGGGATCCTCTGGCTGATCCTGTATTACAAGTTGCAGAAGGCCCGGCGGCAGGCGGACGAGCGGCTGCGGATGCTCGAACGGTTCTCGTCGGGCGCCGAGCTGACCGATTTCCTCAACTCCCCGGCCGGGGGGCGCCTGCTCGACATCCTGTCCGGGCAGAAACCGGAGCCTCGCCGCGCGGCGGTCTGGGCGGTCTCGATCGGGACGGTCCTCCTGATGCTCGGCGCGGGATTCCTGTTGCTCGATTTCGTCGAAGTCCTCGGAGAACCCGACGTCTTCCTGATTCCCGGGATGATCCTGGCGTCGTCAGGCCTGGGCGTGCTGCTCTCGGCGCTGATCTCGCTGCGCCTCGCCCGGCGGCTGGGGGTGACCCCGTCCGAAACCTCCGAGGCCCTCCGAGGCTAGGATGAGCATGGCTGCCGCGGCCGCAGACGGGACCTCGCGCGAGGAGCCCGGCCTGGTGCCGGCTCTCACCAAGGGGGCGTCCCGCACCCTCACTCTCGGAGAGGAGGAGTTCGAAGGGTTCTACGCCCGCACCTCCCCCGGGCTGTGGGCCTACCTCCGCCGGTTGAGCGGCGACGCCGGGGTGGCGGACGACGTGCTCCAGGAGAGCTACCTCAAGTTCCTCCACCGGGCGGACCCCGGGCGGGACGAGCGGGAGAGGCGGGGCTACCTCTACCGGATCGCCACCACGCTCCTCCACGACCGGTGGCGGCGGGAGAAGCGGGAGCGGTCTCTGCTGGAGCGCCTCTTTTCGGTCCGGCCGGACCGGACGGAGGACCGGGGCGGGGCAGACCGGATGGACCTGGACGCCGAGCTCCAGGCCCTCAAGCCCCGGGAGCGGGCCCTGGTCTGGCTCGCCTACGTCGACGGGTACGAACACCGGGAGATCGCCGGCATCCTCGGCCT
>DASQEB010000525.1:0-4192 GCA_035633875.1 Thermoanaerobaculia bacterium | reverse complement strand
GCGGACGGCACCACCTCGCTCAGCACGTCCAGGGCCTCGAGCCCGCGCCGCGCTTCGGTCAGGGCCCGCGCCTTGAGGAGATGCCAGCGGACATCCCGTTCGCTTTCCGGCACGCCCTCCAGGGTCGAGAGGGCCGCGGACGGCAGACTGCCCGCGGCCAGGAAGGACTCGGCCCGGCGCAGCATCTCCTCCGACGAGAGGAGGTAGCTCCAGTCCACCCGGGTGTCGAAGACACGGAACGTGCGCACCGCCTCCAGGGCCTCGGCCGAGAGGGGAGCCTCCACCATCAGGCGCCGTCCGGCTTCGCGCTGCACCTCGGCATCCTCCAGCTCCCGGCCGATCTTCCAGGCCAGCCTGTCGAGGCGGTTGGCCGCCCCGCCCCGGATCCCGGCCTCCCGGGCCTTGCCGATCAGCTCGAGCGCGAGGCGGTCAACCCCGGCCTCGCGGGCGAGCTCGGCCGATTCCAGGAAGGCCAGCGACCGCAAGGGCGAATCCGGGCAGTCCGCGAGCAGCCGGGCATAGGTCGCGCGGGCCAGCTCGTCCTCTCCCCGCTCCGAGGCGCTCCGGGCGAGCAGGAAGAGCCGCCAGTCCTCCAGCGGACTGCCGGGCGTTCCGGCCGACGCCAGGAGCTCCTGCGCGGTCTCCTCATCGCCCGCGGCGTGCTCGTACAGGCCCTCGAGGACCCGCGCCTGCGCCCCCTGGTCCGGGTGCTCCCGGGAGATCCGGTCGAGATGCTGGCGAGCTTCTTGCAATTCTCCCTGCCGCAGGGCCTGGGCGGCCTCCGCGTAGAGATTCGGGGGGAGAGCGGGTCGGGGCGCGGACGCCGGAGAGGTCTGGACGACGAGTCCCGCCTTCGGTTCGGGGGAGCTCAGGAGGAGCGAGACCGTCGACAGGAAGCAGACGAGGAGCACCAGGGAGACAAAACGGGCCTTCGGGACCTTCATGGGCTTGCACGACCTCCGCACCGGCTAGGCTGCAAAGCAAAGTTGTATTGACACCCCGGTGCTGCCCATGAGCCCCGGGCCTTGACGCCGTTGGGGTTTCGCCCCACCCACGCAACCCCAGTGTACGGGAAACCATTCCCGGATGTTCTCTTTTTCACGCGAGATTCCCGTCCTCTCGGCGGGTTTACGCCTGTCCCGTCCGTTTTTTCGGCCCGTTTTGTAAGAACCGCCACATTCTCCACCGCAGAAAGGCGCGTGGTAGGATCGCGCCCATGTCCCTCCTCGATCTATTCGGTCTGCGTCGCGGCGCCCCGCGGCGCGAGGAGACCGGCGACACGGAGACCGTCCGCCGGATCATCCGCGAGCTGGAGTCCCTGGAGCCCGAGAGGGCCCGTTACCTCGCCGCCTTTTCCTTCATCCTGGCCCGGGTGGCCCACGCCGACCTGGAGATCAGCCAGGAGGAGACCCGCCGGATGGAGCAGATCCTCCAGGCGCAGGGGCACCTGCCCATGGAGCAGGCGATCCTCGCCGTGCAGATCGCCAAGGCCCAGCACCGCATGGCCGGCGGCACCGAGAATTTCCTCGTCACCCGGGAGTTCCGGCAGATCGCGACCCGCGAGCAGTGCCGCGAGCTCCTCGACTGCCTCTTCGCCGTCTCGGCGGCGGACGACTCCATCTCCGGCCCCGAGGAGGCGCAGATCCGCCAGATCGCGAGCGAGCTGGGCTTCGACACCTCCGAGCTCGTCGAGATCCGCTCCGCCTGGGCGCACAAGCGGGACGTGTTGAAGGGGCTGCCGGGGTAGAAGCTTCCGAAGAGGGTCAGCCCTGGGGATCGCCGTCCTCGGGCTTGCCGGACCCCAAGTCCGCCCGAAGCCGGGCCAGTTCCTCTTCCAGAGCCCGAGCCCGCTCTTCGGCGGCCCGGCGGGCGGCGGTTTCCCGGGCGGCCCGCTCTTCGGCGGCCTGGCGGGCGGCGGCTTCCTCCCGGGCTCGTGCTTCCGACTCCTTGGCCCAGGGATAACGCCGGCCGGTCACAGGATCGATGACCCGGAGGTTGTTCCCCTCCGGCTCGAGCTTCAAGCCCGTGACCCGGCTCAGCAGGGACCCATCGGCTTCCGGTGGAATGGGCCAGTAGCGGCCGTTCTGGAGGCGGAACCCCTGGAGGCGCGGCTGGATGAACTCCCCGTCCGGGTCGAAGACGATGTACTCGGGAAAGCCGATCTTTTCGTAGAGAATCTTCTTGCTGCCGAGGAGCTTGCGCCAGCCGGTATGGGAGGCGATCTCGAAGACGACGTCGGGAGGATGCCCCTCTTGCCAGACGCGGTAGGACCGGCGGTCCCCCTTGCCCACCCCGAACGCCACGAAGACGTCCGGAGCGACGCGGGCGCTCGGGTCCCCCTCGACGTAGTAGATCAGGAGGTCCGCGGACACGTACACGTCCGGCTCCGCGTCGTAGCGGACGTCCAGAGCGTGCTTGAGATCGGTCATCACCCTGTATTGCAGGTCGTTGTCGGCCATGGGCTGGCCGTCGGAGTCCGGGTAATGGACGGTCTTCCGGAGAGGAATCGCGGACATCGGCGTCATCCTTTCTCCAACGGATGCGGGATCAAACCACGAAAATCCGTTGAGGCGCAACATCCTGTTGCATTGTAGCACGAAGTGCCCGCCCTCCTCCCGGGACCCCGCGAGCCGGGAAGGGCACGGCGGGGATTTAGGCGCTATCATTCCCCCGCCGTGAGCGGCGGGGCCCTTCCGCAGGTGCCGCCCGAGGCCCCTCCTCGCCCGCTCGCCATTCCAAACTCCAGGAAAGAGGTCGTCGATGGTGCGTGATCGCGATGGTGGTCGGAGAGCCGCGGGATGCTTCCTGCGGACCCTGATGGCGCTGGCCCTGCTGGTGGTCGTCTTCGCGGCGGTCGCCGCGTTCTACACGGGGGCGACGCCCAAGGTCTCGGCGGAGCCGGCGATGCCCGGGATCGGGCGCAGGACGCCGATCAAGATCCGGATCGAGGACCCCCAGCGGGTCGAGAAGGTCAAGGTCGAGGTCGTCCAGGGCTCGGACGTCAAGCCCGTAGAGGAGAAGGCCTTCGAGCCCCGGCCGGCGTGGAAGTTCTGGGGCGATCCGCCGCCGGCGGAGATGGCGGTGGACGTGGGCCGCGAGACTGTCAAGGGGCTGCGCTCGGGG
Organism: Thermoanaerobaculia bacterium; assembly: GCA_035633875.1. Classification (GTDB taxonomy): domain Bacteria; phylum Acidobacteriota; class Thermoanaerobaculia; order Multivoradales; family UBA5704; genus DATARR01. Next base: position 1,069 of record DASQEB010000525.1, on the reverse strand, counting down.
GAGGCCACCGTGCGGGTCACCGCCGAGCGGGCCGGGGCCTGGCTGCGGCGCCCCGCCCCGGTGGTGGCCGAGATCAAGCTCCCGGTGCGCCTGGCGCCGCCCACCCTCCAGGTGCTCTCGACCTTCCACTACACGGCCCAGGGCGGCTCCGAGGCCGTGGTCTACCGCGTCGGCGAGGGGACGCTCCGCGACGGCGTGCGCTCCGGCGACTGGTGGTTCCCCGGCTTCCCCGTGCCGGGCAATCCCGACAAGCAGGTCCGCTTCGCCTTCTTCGCCATCCCCTACGACATGACGGACGTCTCGGGGGTCCGGCTCGTGGCCGAGGACGAGGTGGGCAACCGGGCCGAGGCCGGCTTCATCGACAAGTTCACCCCCCGGCCCCTGAAGACCGACACCATCGACGTGAACGACGCCTTCCTCAACCGCGTCGTGCCCGCCATCCTCTCCCAGTCCCCCGAGGTGGAGGACAAGGGGGACCTCCTCCAGAACTACCTCCAGATCAACCGCGACCTGCGCAAGAAGAACGCCCAGACCCTGAAGGACCTGGCCGCCAAGTCGGCCCGGGAGTTCCTCTGGAACAAGCCCTTCCTGCCGATGATCAACGCCGCCATCACCGCCGCCTTCGCCGACCGCCGGACCTACGTGTACAACGGCCGGGAGATCGACAAGCAGGACCACCTGGGCTTCGACATGGCGAGCGTCGAGCGGGACGCCATCCGCGCCTCCAACGACGGCCGGGTGGTCCTCGCCCGCTTCTTCGGGATCTACGGCAACGCCGTGGTGATCGACCACGGCTACGGTCTCCAGAGCCTCTACGGGCACCTCTCGTCCCTCGCGGTCAAGGAGGGGGACATGGTCCAGCGCGGCCAGGAGCTGGGCCGCTCGGGCCAGACCGGCCTCGCCGGCGGCGACCACCTCCACTTCACCCTGCTCCTCCAGGGCCTCGCCGTCACTCCCGTCGAGTGGTGGGACCCCCACTGGATCCAGGACCGCATCGCGAGAAAGCTCGGGCCGGCGCTGCCGTATACGGAGAAGTAGAACCTCGCCCCCTGTCCTCCCTCTCCCATCG
>DASQEB010000524.1:0-17013 GCA_035633875.1 Thermoanaerobaculia bacterium | reverse complement strand
GTCCACATCTTGACCCGCACCCCGTCCTTGGTGGCGGGCTGGAAGGTGGCGCGCCGGGCGGCGTCCAGGGCGGCCTCGTCGAACCCGAAGCCGGCCTTGGCGCCGATCCGCTCGGCGTCCATCACCCGGCCCTTCTCGTCCACCAGCACCTTGATGTCGACCTGGGCGGCGCGGTTCAGCTTCTGGGCCGCGGGGGGGTAGCGCGGGTCCAGGCGCGAGGAGAGCTTGGGACCGGTCACGCCGGGGCCCATCTGGACCATGTCGCCGTACTGCACCTGCGGCTGCCGGGGAGCGGCGGGCTGCGGCTGGGCCGGGGCCGGCGCGGCGGGGCGCTCGACCGTCCTCTCGGGTTCCTCTTCCTTCGTCGCCTGGTCGGAGGCGGGCGGCTGGAGGGCCGGTGCCGTGGGGATCGTGATCTGGGGCGCCTGCTGCTGCGGCGTGGGCTCGGGCCGGGGCGGGGGGGCCACGGGCCGGGTCTCGACGGGCGGCGGAGCGGCGGCCTGGGCGAGGCGCTGCTCGGCCTGGAGCCGCTCCCGCTCGGCCGCCCCCTTCCGGCTGTCCTCGAGCTGCTGCTGGAGCTGCTTGATGCGGTCGTCGTACTGCGACTTGAGCTTGTCCTCCATCTCCTTGCTGCGGGCCTCGAACATGGAGTCGATCTGGGCCTGGAGCTCCTCCTGCGAGGGGCCGGCCGGGACGGCCTGCACTGGCGGGGCGGTGCTCGGCATCGCAGCGGTCTGCACCGTGCCGGACGGCATGGGCTGCCTCGCGACCTGGGGGGCGCCGCCGGAGCGGCCGAAGAGGTACCAGCCCACCCCCGCGAGGACGATCAGGGCCGCTGCGGCGATCCCGATCCAGAGCGGCGCCTTGGAGGCGGGCCCCGCCGTGGCCACGCGCGCTCCGGCGAGGGTGCCCTCGCGCACCCCCGTGGTCTCCCGCATATCCACCGGCGCTCGCACCGGGGCCACCGGTGCGATGGGCGTCACAGCCGTGGCGGCGGCAGCGGCGGCGACCTGCTGCGGGATGTCGCGCTTCTCGGCCTCGATCTCCTGGCTCTCCCGGTCGATCTCGTCGCGGAAGAGGTTGTGCATGAAGAAGGCGAGGTTGAAGGTCGTCGGGCTGTAGTGGCCCTCGATCATCATCTTGGACAGCGTCTTGTGCCAGGTGACAGCGTCGGCGAACCGGGCCTCGCGGGGTGCCAGGCTCTTCTTGAGGAGGGCCGCGACCGGCTCCGGCAGGGGCGTCCCCTCGTTGGCCAGGAGGGCCCGGTCGATGACGCCGGCGTACCCGTCGGGCGCAGCCGCAGGGAGGCGCTCGCCGGTGAGGAGCTCGTACAGGACGGCCCCGAGCGACCAGACGTCGTCGGCACGGGAGAGGGGGGCGCCCGTGAAGGCTTCGGGAGCGAGATAGGGGCGGATCGCCTCGTCCTGCCAGCCGCCGGCCGCGAGCTCCCGCAGGCCGGGGGCCGCCTCGAAGCCGAGGAGCCGGGTCTCGCCCTCGTTCGAGATCATCACCAGGTGGGGGACCATGAAGCCGTGGAGGATGCGCTCGTCCTGGACCCGGGTTTCGTAGGCCGCGGCCAGGGCGAGGGCGATGCGCTCGGCCACGAGCAGGGCGTGGTCGGTGGGGATCGGCGACAGCGTGCGCTCGGCCTGGGCGAACAGGGTCGCCAGGTTCTTGCCCGAGACGTAGTCGTAGACGACATAAGGAAAGCTGCGGACGCGCCCCAGGTCGACCCCGGAGCCGATGGTGGGGCTCTTCAGGGACTCCTGGACGGCGCCGCGGCCCGAGATCTTCTGCCAGAGCCTCTCGCCGTCCAGGCCCTTGCCGTTGAACACACGGAGCAGGACCACCTGCTCCATGCCCTCTTTGCCGACCCTGCCGGCGCGGAAGGTCTCTCCGAGCGGGTCTTCAGTCAGTTTCTTGAGAAGTAGATACTTCCCAAACTCCTCCGGGATGTTCATGGACTCCTCCTCTCGGATCGGCCGCGCCGCCGTCAGCGGCCGTTCGTGAGGGGCGGCGCGTCCGCAAGTTTTCGCCAAAGTTCCACTGTGCTTGATACACCACGGATGCGAAACTGTCAATAAACGAGGTGAGGAAAGGAGGAACTGGTCTCCTACCGCCCCCCCTCCCCGCGCGCCCGCTCCTGGGCCCGGCGCTGGCGCCAGTAGCGCCGCTGCCACTCCTCGACGTTGCGGTTGTGCTCGGCGAGCGTCTCGGCGAAGACGTGGGAGCCGTCGTTGCGGCTGACGAAGTAGAGGTAGGGGACGTCCGAGGGGGAGGCGGCGGCCTTGAGGCTCGCGAGGCCGGGCGAGGCGATCGGGCCGGGGGGGAGGCCGGCATAGCGGTAGGTGTTGTAGGGGGAGTCGATGCGCAGGTCGTCCCGCCGGATGTTCCCATTCCACCGCCCGACCCGCTTCAGGGCGTAGATCACCGTGGGGTCGGCGTGGAGGCCGATGCCCCTGTTCACGCGGTTCTGGTAGACCGCCGCGATGATCGGGCGCTCGCTCTCGACCTGGGCCTCCTTCTCCACGATGCTCGCGAGGGTCACGACCTGGCGCACGGTGCGTCCTTGCGGTCCCTCGGCGAGGAGCGGCCGGACCTCCTTTTCAAAGCGGTCCTTGAAGGTCTTGACCAGAGTCGAGACGACCTGCCGCTCGGAGGTGCCGGAGGCGAAGCTGTAGGTCTCGGGGAAGAGGTAGCCCTCGAGGTCGGGGGCGTCGGGATCGAAGTCGGAGATCAGCTCCGGGGAGCGCATGATGTCGAGGAAGACCTCGCGCCGCCCGAAGCCCTCCCGGGAGAGCTGCGCGGCCGTCTCCTCCAGGGTGAGGCCCTCGACCAGGGTGACCGAGTTGGTCACGACGTCGCCGCGCACGAGCTTGCCCAGCACCTGGCCCGTGGTGAGGGGCCCCCGGAAGACGTACTCGCCCGCCTGGATCGTCGGGTCGCCCATGAAATAGACCAGGTAGGAGCGGGCCAGCTTGGCGTCGGCGAGGACCCCCTCGCGCTCCAGCTTCTGGAGGATCTCGCCCACGGCCGAGCCCTGCTCGATGGTGACCGCCCTCTCCTCTCCCTCGTAGCCCTTGTAGGGCCGCTGGAGCTTGAGCCAGGACCAGCCGAACATGGCGACCGGCACCAGGAGGAGGAGGCCGAGGATGCCCAGGCCGAGGAGGACGTTCCTCCAGCCGCTGCTCGCCTTGCTGCCGCGTTTCTGGGCGTTGGCTCGTTTCTGCGTCAACGGGTCTCTCCGGTCAGGTCGTCCGCGCTCGCCGGTCGAGGTCGTCCTGGAGCAGGATCTGGGCCGCCACGTCGTCGATCCGGGCGGGATTGCGGCGGGGGTCCACCCCCGCCTCCCGCAGGCGCTCCTCGGCTTCGACGCTGGTCAGCGACTCCTCGATGAGCTCCAGGGGGAGGCCGGCGGCCGCCGCCAGCTTCTCCCCGAAGCGGCGCACCCGCTCGGCCGCGGGGCCGCGCGTGCCGTCCAGACCCACCGGCTCGCCGAGGACCAGGCGGCCAACGCCTTCGGACGCGGCGATCTCGGCGATCCGCCGCGCCGCCGAGCGGTCATCGCGCCGCTCCAGAGTGGTGAGCGGCACGGCGAGGCGCCCCTCGTCGTCCGAGATCGCCAGGCCGATCCGCTTCTCCCCGAAATCGATGCCCAACGCGCGCATCGGGGCGCATTGTACCGTCCCCGGGCGGTCCCCGGGTACGCGGGCGGGGTTGTGCTACGATCGGGCGCCGTCCGCCGGCCGCGTGGACGGGCCATTGACTCCAACCGTACACACGTTCCACGGGAGATGACATGGATGATGTCGTGATTTTGAGCGCGGTGCGCACGCCGATCGGGACCTTCCAAGGGGCCCTGTCCAGCGTGCCGGCCCATGCCCTGGGCGCCCGCGCTCTGTCGGCCGCCATCGAGAGGGCGGGGCTGACCCCCGAGGATATTCAGCAAGTCAACATGGGCTGCGTGCTGACGGCGGGCCAGGGGCAGGCCCCTGCCCGGCAGGCGGCCCTCGGCGCCGGCTGCCCGGTGGCCACCGGCGCCATTACCCTGAACAAGGTCTGCGGCTCGGGTATGCGGGCGACGATGATCGCCGCCAACGACCTGCGCTGCGGCGACTTCCAACTCGTGGCCGCCGGCGGCATGGAGAGCATGAGCCAGGCCCCGTACCTCGCCCCCGGCGCCCGCGACGGCCTGCGCCTCGGACACGGCAAATTCATCGACTCGATGATCCACGACGGGCTCTGGGATCCCTACGGCGACAAGCACATGGGCAACTGCGCCGAGGCCTGCGCCACGGAGTACAGGTTCAGCCGCGAGGAGCAGGACGCCTACGCCGTGGAGAGCTACCGCCGGGCCCGGGAAGCCACGGAGAAGGGTCTCTTCGCCGAGGAGATCGTCCCGGTCGAGACCAAGGGCCGGAAGGGCGCCCAGGTGGTGGACAGGGACGAGGAGCCGTTCAAGGCGGACCTCTCCCGCATCTCGACCTTGAAGCCCGCGTTCCAGCCGGACGGCGGCTCGGTGACCGCGGGCAACGCCAGCAAGATCAACGACGGCGCGGCCGCCCTGGTCCTCACCACCGCCTCCCATGCGGCGGAGCTGGGCCGGAGGCCGCTCGCCCGCATCGTCGCCCACGGCACCATCGCCCAGCGGCCCGAGTGGTTCACCACGGCGCCGGCCGGGGCCGTGCGGAGCGCTCTGGAGCGGGCCGGCTTGAAGGCCGCCGACATCGACCTCTGGGAGATCAACGAGGCTTTCGCCGTGGTGGCCATGGCCTTTCTCAAAGACCTCGGTCTCGATCACGAGCGGGTCAACGTCCGTGGCGGAGCGGTGGCCCTGGGCCATCCCATCGGCGCCTCCGGCGCCCGACTCCTGGTCACCCTGCTCCACGCCCTGCGGGAGCGGGACAAGCGTCTGGGCTGCGCCGCCATCTGCATCGGCGGCGGCGAGGCCACGGCGATGGTCATCGAGCGCCTGGACTGATCCCCCATGGTCGACCCGCGCCGCGCACTCCCGACCCTGGCGCTGGGGCTGTGCCTCGCGCTGTCTGCCTCCGCGGGGCAGCAGGACACGCAGCCGCCGCCCGCGACTCCTCCTCCGGCTCCGGAGGAGAACCCCGCCCAGCCGGCGGTGCCGACTCCGACAAAGCCCGTGCCCGATCCGACGGGGGGTGAGCCCGCCCCGGCTCCGCAGCCGCCGGCTCCGGCCCCTCCCGCGCCGAGCGGACCGCCGGGAGCAGGGCCGGACCGCCTCGACTTCACCCTGAAGACGGAGGACGGCGGGATCGCCACCGGCAGCGCCGGCGATCTCGAGTACGTGCGCGAGGACTACGTCCGCCTGATCGGAGGCGTCCAGCTCAAGTACCAGGACGTCGACATCAAGGCCGCCCAGGCCGAGCTGGATCTGGAGACCCAGGTCGTCACCGCCCAGGGAGAGGTCATCCTCGACCAGGGGCCCCGCCGTCTGACGGGCGACACCCTCAATTTCAACCTGGAGACCAAGACAGGCAACCTCACCAACGCCTCGGCCCATGTCGCCCCCGACTACTACTTCGAGGGCCGTGAGATCGTGAAGACGGGGGAGGACACCTACCAGGTGACGGACGGCACCTTCACCTCCTGCAACCAGGAGGTGCCGGACTGGAGCTTCCGTCTGGGCACCGCCACCGTGGACGTGGGGGGCTACGCCCGGGTGCGCAACGCCTCCATGCGGGCCAAGCGGCTCCCGGTCTTCTACACGCCCTACATCCTCTGGCCGGTCAAGGAGGACCGCACCTCCGGCTTCCTCATCCCCAACATCGGCTACTCCGACCGGCGCGGCGCCTCGCTCGGCCTCGCCTACTACCAGGTCCTCGGCCGCAGCTACGACACGACCTTCCACCTGGACCTCTACACCCAGGAGTACTTCGGGCTCGGCAACGAGCTCCGCTACCGCCCGAGCGAGGGCACCCGGGGCAACGTCCTGGGCTACGTCGTGCGCGACCCGGAGATTCCCCTGGACGAGGAGTGGCGATGGAAGCTGGAGTGGACCCACGAGACGACCGACCTGCCCTGGAACATGCGCGGGGTCGTCAACTACCAGGAGTTCTCGGACTTCAACTTCTTCCAGGACTTCGAGCGGGACTTCGACCGCAATACCCTGCGCTTCATCGACAACCGGGCCTTCGCCTCCGGCAACTGGGGTCCCCACCTGCTCAACCTCCTGGTCCAGGACCGGCAGACCTTCATCACGCAGGACATCGCCGATCCGAACAGCTCCATCGAGCAGCGCAAGCTCCCGGAGATCGAGTACCGGCTGCGCTCCACCCGGATCGGGCGCACCCCGCTCTACGCCCAGTTCGAGGGGTCGGCCTCGTACCTGGACATCTTCCGGCCCAACAGCTTCGAGGGGCAGTACGGCCGTTTCGACCTCTTCCCGCAGCTCACGCTGCCCATCCGTACGTTCCCCTGGCTCTCGTTGTCGGTCTCCGGCGGCGGACGGTTCACCTGGTGGGGCGACACCCTGACCGACACGGTCGGTCCGGACGGCCAGCGCGTCATCACCAACGAGCTCGACGGCGAGACCCTGACCCGGACCCTCCCCTTCGCCAGCGCCCAGATCGTGGGGCCCTCCTTCTCCCGCATCTACGACGCGAAGATCGGGGGCTTCGGCCGCTTCAAGCACGTCATCGAGCCGCGCTGGACGTACAACTATCTGGGTGAGTTCGAGGAGGAGGACGAAATCCCGAGCTTCGACGAGGTCGACAACCTCGGCTCGAACAACCGCGGCCGCCTGGCGCTGGCCAACCGCGTGCTGGGCAAGCCGGCGGACGGCCAGGGGAGCGCGCGGGAGATCTTCCTCTTCGAGATCGCCCGCAACTACAGCTTCGACGACACGCTGCCGCTCCAGCGCGGCGAGGGGCAGACCTCGCAGGAAGGGCCGCTCGAGGCCCTCGTGCGCTTCACCCCCACCGCCGGGACCTCGATCAAGGCGGAGGTGGACTACAACACGCTGTTCAGCAACCTGGACTCGACGAGCCTCTCCGGCAACCTGGCGCTCGGCGGCGGCAACGCGGTCGGCCTGACCTGGTTCACCAACTACAATGCCGTGACTGGAGAGGCGGTCAACGACCAGGTGCGCGTGAGCGGTTCGGTCGCGGTGTGGCCCGACCGGCTCCGCTTCGAGGGGCAGATCAACTACGATGTCGAGCAGGGATTCCTCCAGCAGCAGACCTATGTGGCCTACTGGACCCAGCAGTGCTACAGCCTGCGGCTGGAGTGGCGGGACTTCCAGGCCGGGGTCGACGCGCGGATCCGCGACCGGGATTTCCGCTTCTCGTTGAGCCTGAAGAACGTCGGCACGTTCCTCGACCTGACCAGCCGGAGCTCCACGCGGGAGCCGTAGCGGTTCCGTAGCCGGGAGACGCGATGAAGGGCTTGATCCTTTCAGGAGGCAAGGGCACGCGCCTGCGCCCCCTCACCTACACCTCCGCCAAGCAGCTCGTGCCAGTGGCCAACAAGCCGGTGCTCTACTACGCCGTCGAGTCCATCGTGGCCGCCGGCATCACCGATATCGGGATCATCGTGGGGGAGACGAAGGAAGAGATCCGCGCCGCGGTGGGCGACGGCTCCCGCTTCGGCGCCCGGGTCACCTACATCGAGCAGTCTGCCCCCCTGGGGCTCGCCCACGCCGTGATGATCGCCGAGGAGTTCATGGCCGGCGAGCCGTTCGTGATGTACCTGGGCGACAACCTGATCGCCGGCGGCATCGCCGAACTGGTGGCGGAGTTCAAGAGCCTGGGCTGCAACTCCGAGATCCTCCTCGCCGAGGTGCCCAACCCGGAGCAGTTCGGGGTGGCCGAGCTGACGGACGAGGGCAAGGTCCGCCGGCTGGTGGAGAAGCCCAGAGAGCCGCAGAGCAATCTGGCCCTGGTGGGCGTCTACATGTTCGACCCCACCATCTTCGAGTCGGTCCACCGGATCACGCCCTCGGCCCGCGGAGAGCTCGAGATCACCGACGCCATCCAGGACCTGATCGACCGCGGTCTCGACGTCCATCCCCACATCGTGCGCGGCTGGTGGAAGGACACTGGAAAGCTCGAGGACATGCTGGAGGCCAACCGCATCGTCCTCGAAGGGCTGGACGTGCCCCGGGGCGCCAACCTCGGCAAGGTGGGCCGCGGCAGCCGCATCGAGGGCCGGGTGAAGATCGGCGAAGGGGTGGAGATCGTCGATTCGCTCGTCCGCGGTCCGGTGGTGATCGGCGACGGGACCCGCCTGGTAGGTGCCTTCGTGGGGCCCTACACCTCGATCGGCGACCGCTGCACCCTGGTGTGCTGCGAGATGGAGAACTCGATCGTGCTCTCCGATTGTGAGATCCGGGACGTTCCTCTGCGCATCGACGGTTCGCTTCTCGGCCGCAACGTCCGGATCGTCAAGACCGACTTCAAGCCGAAAGCCTACCGCTTCATGCTGGGCGACAACTCCGAGGTCGGAATCACCTAGATGCGGTGCCTCGTCCTCGGGGGCACCGGCATGCTCGGCCGGGCGGTGGTGGCCGAGGCCCGGTCCCGCGGCTGGGCGGCCCTCGGCCTTTCCCGGGAACAGGGGGACGTGACCGCCCGGGAAAGGCTCATCGACTGGGCGGACTCCTTTCGGCCGGAGGTGGTGATCAACTGCGCGGCGTACACGTTGGTGGACGACTGCGAGAGCGCTCCCGAGCGGGCCTTCCGGGTCAACGGCGAGGCCGTGGCCCACGTGGCCGCGGCGGCCGGACGGGCTGGGGCGCGCCTCGTCCACGTCTCCACCGACTACGTCTTCGACGGCAAGGCGGAAGAGCCCTACCGCGAGGACGCCCCGACCGGGCCGCTCTCGGTCTACGGGCGGAGCAAGCTCGAGGGAGAGCGGCACGCCCTGGCCTGCGAGAAGGGGCTGGTGGTGCGGACGAGCTGGCTCTTCGGGCCAGGTGGCCCCAACTTCGTGGCCACCATGGTGCGGCTGATCGAGGAGGGGAGGCTCCCCCTGCGGGTGGTCGACGACCAGCGGGGCTGCCCGACCTACACGCGGTTCCTGGCGGCGGCGCTCCTGGACCTGGCGCTCCGGGGTGCGACCGGGGTGGTGCACTACCGCAACCGGGAGCCCGCCTCCTGGTACGATTTCGCCTCCGCGATCGCCCGCCAGTGGTCCGGCACGGCCGAGGTCGTGCCGGTCAAGACAGCGGAATTCCCCCGCCCGGCGCGCCGCCCGGCCTGGTCGGTCCTGGCGGTGGATCGTTTCGAGGAGATCGTGGGCCGGCCCGTGGAGCCCTGGGAACAGGGCCTGGCCGAGCTTTTGATGCGGATGCGAAAGGAAGGACGATGAGGGCACTGATCACTGGAATCACCGGCTTTGCCGGGTCCCACCTGGCGGAGTACCTGCTTGCGGAGCACCCGGACGTGGAGGTCTACGGCACCTTCCGCTGGCGCAGCCGCATGGACAACGTGGAGCACCTCTACAACGACAAAAAGATCAAACTGGTCGAGGCCGACCTGCGGGACTACTCGTCGATGCACCGGGCGCTGGAGATCTCGCGGCCGGACATCATCTTCCACCTCGCGGCCCAGAGCTTCGTGCCAGCGAGTTGGAGCGCGCCGAACGACACGATCGTCACCAACGTCAGCGGCCAGACCAACCTTTTCGAGGCCATCCGCCTCCTGAAGCTCGACCCGGTGGTGCAGATCGCCTGCTCCTCCGAGCAGTACGGCCTCGTGCTGCCGGACGAGGTGCCGATCAAGGAGACCAACCCGCTGCGGCCGCTGTCACCCTACGCCGTCTCCAAGGTGGCCCAGGACTACCTCGGCTACCAGTACTTCCAGAGCTACGGCCTCCGAGTGGTCCGCACCCGCGGCTTCAACCACACCGGGCCGCGCCGCGGCCACGTCTTCGTGACCTCCAACTTCTGCAGCCAGGTGGCGGCCATCGAGCTCGGGCTCCAGGAACCGGTCATCCGGGTGGGCAACATCGAGGCCATCCGGGACTTCACCGACGTGCGCGACATGGTCCGCGCCTACTGGCTCGCGGTCACCAGGGCGAAGCCCGGCGAGGTCTACAACATCGCCACCGGCCAGGGCATCAGCATCCGGGCGATGCTCGACCTCGTCCTCTCCTTCTCCCAGGTGGAGGTCAAGGTCGAGGTCGACCCCGAGCGCCTGCGCCCCTCGGACGTGGAGATCCTGATCGGCGACAGCTCCAGGTTCCGCGCGGACACCGGCTGGGAGCCGCGGATCCCCTTCGAGACGACCGTCCGCGACCTGCTCGACTACTGGCGCAGGCGGCTCGCGCCCCGGAAGGCGCAGGGCTAGGGGCGCATGCACCTCCTCGTCACCGGCATCGCCGGCTTCGTGGGCTCGCGCCTCGCCCGCCACCTGCTGGAGAGGGGGGACCGGGTGAGCGGGACCTGGCTGGACGTCCGCCCCGAGATGGAGGGGGTGGATCTCTATGAAGCGGACGTTCTCGACCGTGCCGCCCTGGAGCGGGCCGTGGCGGAGTCCTCCCCGGATGCCGTCGTCCACCTGGCCGGGCTCTCCCACATCGGCGAGGCCTGGAACCGGATGGCGGACTACTTCTGGGTGAACGTGGTCGGGGTCGAGAACCTCCTGGCCGCAGCCGGCGGGAGGCCCGTGGTCATCGCCTCCAGCGCCGACGTCTACGGCGACGTGCCCCCAGGTGAGCAGCCTCTCTGCGAGGACCGCAGGATCGCCCCCCAGACTCCGTACGCCCTCACCAAGGCCGCGGCCGAGCGCTTCGCCCTGGCTTACGGGGCCGTCATCGTCCGCTCCTTCAACCTGATCGGCCCGGGGCAGGTCCCGAAGTTCGCCCTCGCCTCCTGGGCCTCCCAGCTCGCCGCCATCCGGAAAGGTGAGCAGGAGCCGGTGCTGCGGGTCGGCAATCTGTCGACCCGGCGCGACTTCGTCCACGTCGACGACGGCGCCGCGGCCTACCGCCTCCTGGCCGAGAAGGGGAGCCCGGGGACCGCCTACAACCTGTCCAGCGGCAAGGCCACGGAGATGCGGGAGGCCCTCGCCCGCCTCATCGAGATTTCGGGCGTCGAGGTCCGGGTGGAGGAGAACTGCTTCCCGCCCCGGCCGTTCGACATCCCCTGGCTCTGCGGCGACCCGGGCCGGCTCCGCGCCGTGGGCTGGGAGCCCCGGCGGACCTTCGACGACGCTTTGAAGGACCTCCTCCAGGCCGTGGGGTTGTAGAATCCCGGCGGCGAACAGCCTATGAAGATCCTCGTCACCGGCGGCACCGGGTTCCTCGGACGCCGCATCGTCTCGGAGCTGGCACCCCGGCATGAGCTCCGCCTCCTCGTCCGCCGCGGCTCCTCCCGCGATCGCTTCCCGGCCGGAGTCGAGTTCGCCGAGGGGGACGTCACCGACCGCGCGAGCCTCGGCCGGGCCCTGACCGGGTGCGATGCCGTCGTCCACGCCGCCGCCCTGGTGAAGATCCTGGCGCCCCGGGAGCAGTTCGACCGCATCAACGTCGAGGGCCTCCACAACGTCCTCGCCGCGGCCGAGTCCGCCGGCACCGTGGAGCGGATCCTCTACGTCTCCAGCTTCATGGCCCTGGGGCCCACCGACGGCGGCACCCTGGACGAGTCGGCCGAGCCCCGGGATCGTGTGTGGATCAACGACTACGAGCGGACCAAGACCCTCTCCGACCGCGCCGCCCGGGAGGCGATCGCCCAGGGGGCGCCTCTCAGCGTCATCTACCCCGGCGTGATCTATGGGCCGGGGGAGATGACCGAGGGCAACATCGTCCTGCGGCATGTCCTCGACCTCGTCCACGGCCGCCTGCCGGCCCTCTTGGGTAAACCCGAGCGGCGCTGGAACTACGTCTTCGTCGACGACGTGGCCCGCGGCGCGGCCTTGGCCCTGGAGAACGCGCCGCCCGGCGGGCGGTATGTCCTGGGCGGGGAGAACGTCACCCAGGGCGACTTCTACGCCCTGGTCGGGCGCCTGACCGGCGCGAAGATCCCCTCCCTCCGGCTCCCGGACGGGGTGGCGAAGGCGGCCGGCGCGCTCCAGAAGTGGTGGGCGGGCCTGCGGGGCACCACACCCCAGCTCACTCCCGACCTCGTGGACGTCTACAAGCACGACTGGGCCTACAGCTCGGCCCGGGCGGAGCGGGAGCTGGGCTATCGCTGGCGGACCCTGGCGGAGGGGCTGGCGGTGAGCGTGGAGTGGTTGCGGGAGAGCGGGCGATGGCGCTGAGCCGCGGCGAGCTCCTCCGCAAGTCCGTCCACATGGCCTCGGGGCTCTTCGCCCTGCTGCTGCGCCCCCTGGGCGTCTGGGCGGCGTTCGTCGCCCTCGGCGCGCTCTGCTTCAACCTCTTCCTCCTGCCCCGCCTGGGCGGGCGCCGGATGTGGCGCCAGCACGAGCTGGACCGGGGAGGCTCGCTCGGCATCGTTCTCTATCCGGTCGCCGTGCTGCTCCTCATCCTCGTCTTCCACCGCCGGCTCGAGATCGCGGCGGCGGCCTGGGGGATCCTCGCCTTCGGCGACGGCATGGCCTCGATCGCGGGCATCCAGTTCGGCCGGCGCAAGCTCCCCTGGAACCCGCACAAGAGCTGGGTCGGCAGCATCGCCTACGTGGTCTTCGGCGGCATGGCCGCAACGGCCTTCCTCCTCTGGACCGCGCCGGGCGAGTACACGGCGGCCTTCGCCTTGACGATCTGCTTTGCCGCGTCCCTCCTCGCCGCGGGGCTGGAATCCATCCCCCAGGGGCTGGACGACAACATCGGCGTGCCCCTGGTGGCCGGCCTCTTCCTCCTCGGCCTCGCCCTCACCGAAGGGCGGTGGGGCGGGTTTCTGGCCGATCCCGGCCTTCCCCTGCGGCTCCTCCTCGCGGCGGTGGTCAACGCGGCCCTGGCCGGGGCGGCCTACGCCGCGAAAAGCGTGAATCGCTCCGGCGTGGTCGTGGGCTTCCTGGTGGGCTTCCTCATCTACGCGTTCCTGGACTGGGAGGGCTACCTGCTGCTCCTGGCCTTCTTCGTCATCGGAACGGTCTGTACCAAGATCGGCTACCGCAAGAAGGAGGCTGCGAAGCTCGCCCAGGAGGACAAGGGCCGCCGGGGCGCCCGCCACGCTCTCGCCAACGCCGGCGTGGCCGTGGCCTGCGCCGTCTTCGCCGCCCTCACCCCGCACCCGGTCCTTTTCGGCCTCGCCTTCGCGGGAGCCTTCGCCACCGCCGCCGCGGACACCTCCTCCAGCGAGATCGGCCAGCTCCTCGGCCGCCGCACCTTCCTGCCCACCAACTTTAAGCCGGTGCCCCGGGGGACCGAGGGCGCCGTCTCGCTCGAAGGGACGCTGGCCGGCGTGATCGCCTCCCTGCTGATCGCCGCCCTGGGAGCGTTGCTCGGCCTCTATCCCTGGACCGGCGTCCTGCCGATCGCGGTGGCCGCCTTCATCGGGACGATGTTCGAGAGCATCGTGGGGGCGGCCCTGGAAAAGCGGCGATTGCTGGACAACGAGGCGCTCAACTTCCTGAACACCCTGGTCGGCGCCCTGGTGGCTGCTGCCTTCATTCCCCTGGTCGTCTGAGGTTTCACCATGGAATCCGCAACCCTCCCGGGCAAGCCCGCCGCCTCCAAGCTGGACCTCTATACGCAGCTCGCACGCCCCTTTACGCTCCTGCCGCCGCTCCTCGGCATCATCTCCGGCGCCGTCTGCGCCTTCGGCTCCGTGCACAACCCGGATCCGGAGCGGCGGCTCACCCTGGCGGTCTTCCTCACGGTCGTCCTGGGCTCCCTCTGCGCGAGCTTCATGAATGCAGCGTCCAATGCCATCAACCAGATCTACGACCTGGAGATCGACCGGCTGAACAAGCCGAGCCGGCCGCTGGTCACCGGGGCGCTGTCGATCCGCGAGGCCTGGGGCTTCACCTGGATTTTCTACGCCCTGGCCCTCATCCCCACCTGGCTCGTCGTCCCGTATCCCTATGAGACGTTCACGGAGAAGCTCACGGCGCCGCTCGCTCACCACGTGACCTTCTTCATCTATCTCGCCGGGCTGCTGTTCACCTTCATCTATTCGGCGCCGGAGCTGGGACGGACCAAGGTCCGGGGCATGCTCGCCAACTTCACCATCGCCATCCCCCGGGGCGTCCTGCTCAAGGTGGCGGGCTGGGCCATGGTGGCCCACATCTGGTCCACGGAGCCCTGGTACATCGGTGCCGTCATCGGCCTCTTCCTGATCGGCGCCGCCTCCACCAAGGACTTCGCCGACATCGAGGGAGACCGGGCCGGCGGCTGCCGCACCCTGCCGATCGTCTACGGCGTGCGCAAGGCCGCCTGGATCATCAGCCCCTTCTTCATCTTCCCCTGGCTCCTCATCCCCCTCGGGGCCTTCCTGCCCGATCCCCAGAACCCGGAGCACCCCATCCTGACCGGCAATCCGTGGGTCCTGACCGCCTTCGGCGTGATCTTCACCCTCTGGGGCGTTTACACGGTCTGGCTGCTGCTGCGGGACCCGGACTCGCTCACCGCGACGGAGAACCACCCCTCCTGGAAGCACATGTACCTGATGATGATGGGCGCCCAGGTGGCCTTCGCCCTTGCCTACATGGTGTGACGTGGCACGTCGATTGAACGTAGGATAGGCGAGGGAAAGGGAGGGAACCGCATGCCTGATGAGCGCTGGGACGACGATGAACCGCTGGACGAGCTTTCCGCGGCCGTGGCCGAGGACTTCGAGAAATTCGACTCCACCCGGGCGGAGCGGGAATCCGAGGAGGCGCTGGCGTCCGGTGACGACATGACCGACGACAGGCTCCTCTCCTTCTACGACCGCCTGCGCGAGCGGATCGTCAAGTCCGTGGAGAAGCGGCGGGACGCTCGGGGCGGCAAGCTGACCGAGGGAGCGGTCCGGGCTCTCCTCCTGGTGCCGGACGTCTTCATCCTCCTCGTCCGCCTGGCTCTGGACAAGAACGTGCCGGGCTCCACCCGCGCCCTGATCGGCGGCGCCCTGGCCTATTTCGTCCTCCCGGCCGACCTCTTCCCCGAGCTCCTCCTGGGCGGCGTCGGCTTCATGGACGACCTCGTCCTCGCCACCGCCGTCCTCGCCCAGGCTTTCGGCGGCGACCTCGAGCCCTACGCCCGCAAGTATTGGAGCGGCCCCGAGGACCTGCGCGTCGTCCTGCGCGACATCACCGAGACCGCCCAGTCGCTCCTGGGGCAGAACCTCTACGACCGGTTGCGGCGGTTGATGTCCCGGCGCGGGATCAAGGTCGGAGGGCGCCCGCCACTCTGACGAGCGCCCTTGGACCGGCTCAGGAGCACCAGTATCCGATCGTGTAGAGGTTGCCCACCTGCCGGCAGGTCGCGGGGTTGGGATTGCTG
This sequence comes from Thermoanaerobaculia bacterium, assembly GCA_035633875.1. Classification (GTDB taxonomy): domain Bacteria; phylum Acidobacteriota; class Thermoanaerobaculia; order Multivoradales; family UBA5704; genus DATARR01. The sequence continues at coordinate 1,662 of DASQEB010000524.1, read as the reverse complement.
GTGGTGCCGCAACGGCCGCAGTTCCAGAACCTCCCTGATGAATCCCGGTAAATGTCGGACGCGCCGGCGCAGTTGGGATAGGGCGACCAGCATCCCTCGTACACCAGGGTCTGTGCCTGCAGGGCGGCGACGGACAGGGAGGCGGCGAGCAGGAATCCGAAGGTCTTGAGCTTCTTCACCGGAGTCTCCTTTCCGGGCGGAGTTGTAACCCGTCCCGGTGGGAATCATGCCACAAGACATGAGCAACTCCGCATAAGGTTCTCCCGACCACACTCCCCCCGCGCGATCCTCGCTCCGCAGGGGCGTCATCGTCTGAGGCGAAAGGTGTCGCCGAGGCGGGTCGCCGCTGGTTCTCGGCTATACTTCCAACGTAGAGGAACGACCATGGCACGCTCTCTTCCCCTTCCACCTCCCGGTTTCGACGATCTGTCGGTCGAGGAGAAGCTCGATTATCTCCAGTCTCTCTGGGATCGCATCTGCGCGCATCCCGCAGAGGTCCCCGTTCCCGACTGGCATCGCAAGGTTATCCAAGAGCGGCTGGCGGCGCATCGCTCTGATCCGGGCGCCGTGGTCCCCTGGGAGGACGCTCGGAACGAACTCCTCGCGAGTCTGAACAAGCGCTCCTCCGGGGGATGAGCGGTCAGCTCGTCCTGCGCCTGGAGGCGCTCCTCGATGTCAAGGAGGGCGCTGCCTGGTACGAGGATCAGCGGCCGGGGCTCGGGGAGCGTTTCACGGCCGAGTTGGACGACCTCCTCGCTCGTATCGCGAGGTCTTCTCTTCAATTCCCCGAGATCGAGCAGGGTGTGCGGAGTGGGTTGCTCCGGAAGTTTCCCTACGCTGTCTACTTCTTGCGGGAAGATGACCTGGTCATCGTCTTCTCGGTCCTTCACCAACGCCGGAATCCAGACCTTTGGAAGAGTCGGGTCTGAATCGGTCCACTTGCTCCTCAGAGCGGAAACGGGTCCGGCACCGGCTCGCCGCGGACCTCGGCGTCTCTGCGCGCCCGCAGCTCCTCGAAGACCCGGCGGACGACCGGAAAGCCTCCGTCGGGGAAGTTCTCCGGGTGGTCCCAGAACTCGGCGAGCGCGCCGGTGCCCCACTTCTCGTAGGTGGCCACCTTGAGCATGAGCTGGAGCTTGTCGCAGGCCTTGACGAGCCGGGCCTCGGGGGTCGCTCCCTGCTGGTACTCCTCATAGAGCCGCAGAGCCCGCTCGGGCAGGGGGGCGAGGATGTCCGCCATGGCCGCGGCCTCGGCCACCTTCTTGGCCCCTTCGGGGAAGTAGCGGTTGGACGTGCGCGGAAGATCGCCGATCCGCAGCTCGGCGAGATCGTGGACCATGGCGATCTCCACCGCCCGCGACACGTCGATGCCCTCGATCCGTGCTCCCAGGACCCAGACGAGGAACAGCACATGCCACGTGTGCTCCGTCACGCTCTCGGGCTCGGCCACACCGCGCAGCACGTAGCCGCTCCGCGGCACGCGATCCAGCAACTGGACCTCGAAAAGGAGGTCGAGGAGATTGCGATTCATCTTCATGGCCGTGGAAGGGTATGGCATTCGATGAGAGGCGTCGAGAGTTTCGGCAGAAGCAACCACGGCATGAAGTGAGATCCCCCGTGTGGGGCGCGCGTCCTGTCCTTTGGGTCCTTCAGGCGCTCGGG
>DASQEB010000523.1:0-3717 GCA_035633875.1 Thermoanaerobaculia bacterium | reverse complement strand
GCTCCTGCTGTCCCTGGACAGCGGGCGCCGGGAGGTCCTGTGGCACCTCGTCCGGTGCGCCACCTGCCGCTCGCGGCTCTTCTACCTGCCGCGCCAGCCCGAGCCGGCCGCGGAGGTGCTGCCGGGTCCAGGGGCGGCCGTGCCACGCTATCGGCGCGCCGTGGAGGAGGGCTGGCGTCTCGGCATGGAGCGGGCGGACGCTCTCGAGAGGGAGAGGAGCGAGGCCCTGGGGCTCTTCGTCGAACTCACGGAGCAGCCGGCCGAGCGGCGGGAGGTGCTCCTGCGGAGCTCCGGGCGGTTCCACACCTGGGGCGTGTTCGAGCTGCTGGTCGAGCGCAGCCTGGAGGCGGCCCCCCGGAACCCGGCCTGGGCCGAGGAGCTGGGCCTCCTCGCCCTGCGGCTCGCCGAGCACCTGGACGCCGGCCGCTACACGGCCGCGCTGATCGCGGACCTGCGCGCCCGGGCCTGGGCCCACGTGGGCAACTCCTGCCGGGTCCGGTTCGATTTTGCGGCGGCGGAGGACGCCTTCCGCCACGCGGCGGCAGCTCTGAAGGAGGGAACGGGCGACCCCCTCGAACGGGCCCTCGTCCTGGACCTCCAGGCCTCCCTCCGGCGGGACCAGCGCCGCTTCGACGAGGCCTTCCGGCTCTTCCGGCGCGCGGCCAAGCTCTTCCGCCGCCTGGGAGACCGGCACCGGGCCGGCCGCACGCTGGTCAACCTCTCGATCCTGCACAACCAGACCGGGGAGCCCGAGAAGGGCATTCCCCTCCTCCTCGAGGCCCTGGAGCTGATCGAGCCCGAGCAGGAGCCCCGGCTGCTCCTCTGCGCCCATCACAACCTCACCTTCTATCTCGCGGATGCGGGCCGGTTTCTGGAGGCCCAGGGCAGATACCGGGACGCCCGGCCGCTCTACCGGAGCTTTCCGGACGCCTGGACGCAGAACCGCCGCAAGTGGGTGAAGGCGAAGATCGCCAACGGCCTCGGGCAGCTCCGGCAGGCCGAGTCGCTCTTCCTGGCGGCCCGGGACGGCTTCCTGGCCGAGGGGGCCTTCTACGACGTGGCCTTGGTCTCTCTCGAGCTCGCCACCCTCTACGCCGAGCAGGGGCGGACGGCCGAGCTGAAGGAGCTGGCGGCGCAGATGCTGCCGGTCTTCCAGTCCGGAAAGATCCACCGCGAGGCCCTCGCCGCCCTGGCGTTCTGGCAGCAGGCCGTGGAGGCGGAGCGGGCGGGCCTGGAGGTGATGAGCCGGGTGGCCGGCTTCCTCCGCCGGGCGCAGCACGATCCCGAAGTGGTGTTCGAGAAGGGGGAGTAGAAGGAGGCGCGCCGCCGGTTGCGGCGGCCGCCCGCGTGGCGAGCTCCCCGGCATCCGCCGCAACCAGGTCCTGGTGCCCGTCCGGTGAGAGACGGACGCGTACCACCGGGGAGGGGTGTCAGAGGCACCCCCATCGGTACCATGGTGCTGGCGCCCTTGACACCCTCCCTTTCCATGGAAGATCACTTTCCCATGATTACGACGGTTACCCAGAAGAACATGGTTACCATTCCGCTGAAGGAGGGCGAACGCTCGGGATCAAACCCGGATGGAAGCTCGACTGGCAACCGGTCGAGGGCAGAGAGGAGATCCTTGTCCGGGTGATTCCGGATCGCGGGGAGCTCGCACGCCGCCTGCTGGGCTCCGGACGCAGATTTTCACCGGAGCGCGATGCGGTTTCCGAGGTCGTGGCGGAGCGTGCGTCTGAGGGATGAAGACTCTGATCGTTCCTGTCGATGAGAGAGTGGCTTTCCCCGCCTTCGACATCGGCTGTGAGATGACGGAACGACTTCCTCTCGCCGACGCTCTGATCGCCGCGGCTGCCCGCGAACGGAGTGCCTGCCTGGTTCATCGCGACCGCCACATGGCGTCAATTCCTGGCAACGTGGTCGAGCAAATCGACCTCTCGTGGAACCCCTGAGGATTCGAAGGACCTGGAAGCCTCGGCCTCCAGGGCGCGCCCCGGGAGAAGGGAGCGCGCCCCGCCCCCCTCCCGACGGGGCGCGCCTGAATGCGAGGCCCCCCGCGGGGAGGCCCCCGCGGGAAGGTACTTCAGTTGTCAAAGATCCTTGCTGCTCCAGCCGGCAAGCCGCACCTAGCCGGGTCGCCCCCTCCTCCCTCGCCACGCCCACTTGTCAGCAACCCAGATCCTGCCCAGATCCTGATCACCCGGAAGGCGGATCTCCACCGAGATTTGCAGAATGTGAGACCAACCACTTGACATGCTGCCAAACAACGTGCATTATATGGCGTATCGATGGCTCTCACAACAGTCAGCTTGCGCCCAGCAGCAAACCTGGAGCCTCCGCAGTCCCTGGATGGGAACCGGGGGGAGGCGGCAGGCAAAGTCGAGCGGGATTTTCCGGCGCCAACGCAGACGCCGGATTTTCGAGCCCCCGAAGGAGGGCTCAAAGAAGGAGAAAGACCATGCCCAATGAGACGACGTACGCGGGAGTGTTCGGGGATCTGCAGAGGTTCACCGACGCCATGGAGACGAACCTTGCCGAGCTCCCCCACCTGCAGGGCCCCTACGAGAGGATGCAGACGCTCCTCACCCGGGGCTATGACATCGCCAAGCAGCAGGCGGCACTCACGGCGGCCAAGCAGGAGATGAGCAGACAGCTCAGAGTGTGTAGACGCTCACCACAATCCGTAGGAAATTGAACCTCCAGTTCGAGAAGCAGCATCATCCCGCGCGTAGCGCGGCGGACGGGGGTGCGGGGGAGGGTGGGGTATGCTTTGCCGGCGGGGGGAGGTGAGAGAAAAGAAAACCCCGGTGGCCGCCGGGGTTTTCGCGTCGTTCCACGGTCCGCGAGCACGGAGCCGAGGCCCAACAACACGCTGTTAGCCTCGCATAGGTGGGCTGTGGTTGTCCAGGGCTCCGTGCCTGGAGGCCGTGATGCCACCGCGCGAGGTTCCCGTTCTTCACGTCCGTCCCTGTCGGCGATGCCAGCGGTCGTTTGCCATCTGCTGTCGTTGCGACCGCGGCCACTGTTATGGCTCGCGCTGTTGCAGTGAAACGTCTCGGCGCGAGCAGCGCCGCGCCGCTAAACGCCGCCATCAGCAGACGCCTCACGGGCGCGAGGACAACGCCCGGCACCAGAGCGAGCATCGTGCCCGTCGGCGCACTGAAAAGACCGTAAGGGATCACTCTTCCAGAGCGGATGCGGAGTCTGCGAGGCTGCCGGTGCGGCCGCCGCAGGCCCGCACACCGCGGGTCCGAGCCGAGCGGCCCTGGGAGACGCCCTGTGAAGAGAGAGAGCCAACTGAGTGTGTGGTGTGCGGTAGCCCCAGTCCATGGACCGATCCCTTCGGCGCGGCAGGACTGAGCCATGCTCGATGCCGCGACCGAGAGCGAAATCCGTCGCCTGCACTACGCCGAGCATTGGAAGATCGGCACCATCGCCTCACAACTCGGCGTTCATGCCGACGCCGTGCGCCGGGTTCTGTCCCGGCCGCCCGGCCCGAAAGCGCCCAGCCCCCCACGCCGACGTATTACCGACCCGTTTATCCCCCTCATCACCGAGACGCTGCAGCGCTATCCGCGACTGCGGGCCACGGTTCTGTACCGGATGCTTCGCGAGCGCGGCTATCCGGGCAGCGTGGTCCAGCTGCGGCGGGTGGTGCGGACGCTGCGCCCTCGCAGCCGCGAGGTCTTTGTGCGCTTGCAGAGCCTGCCCGGCGAG
>DASQEB010000522.1:0-28821 GCA_035633875.1 Thermoanaerobaculia bacterium | reverse complement strand
CACCCGGGCCCGGGCGGCGCGCCACGCGGGGCGCGCCGCCTCAAGGTAGGGATTGCGGTCGCGGACGGCCCGGACGAGGGCCTCCCGCGTCAGGACATCGGCGCCCGCCAGAAAATCGGACATCTCCTGCGCTCCGGTCGGGACGGCGAGCGTCAGGACGGCGATCAAGGGTCGGAAGACCGTACGAATCATGCGCATCTCCAGGAAACGGCACACACCGGGACCCCTCATGGGACCCGGCCGGGTACACTGCTCCTGGAAGCGCTAGATCAGGAACGTTGCGAAGAGGGTGAACAAACCGACCCCCTGGAGAACCGCGGGCGCGGCCACCGGTTCGAACGGGGACGGGGTCCGATCCGTCCAGGGGGTCGGTACGGCCGCGCGAGTGGCCTGCGCAGCGAGAGAAAGGTCAGGCGCCGGAACCCGAACGGGGCTGCTCGGGGCCCGATCGCCGGCATGCTGGCAACAGTCGTCCATCGTTCCGTGGCACGCCGCGCGAGCACTGCGCTCGTTCATCGGACACACCCCGTCTGCGCAGAGGGGAATCCCGAGCAGCAGAGCGAGGGCGCCGATCAGGAGAAGTGCCGTTGAGGCGCGCGAGACGGACGAACCGGCCATGGCTCGCATGGTACTCCTGTCCAAGAAAGAGTGCAAATCTTTGGAGAAGATCTGCTCAGCGGGTGGGCAACGGGAACGAGTTTGGCGGGGGCGGGCCCTTGGGCCCGCCCGGGGGTGGTGGGGAATTGGGGTGGGGGCGTAGCGGGGGGACCTTTTTTCTCTCTTGTTCGGTCCACCTGGAAGAACGAAGGGGAAGGGGGAATCCCCTCACCGAGACCTCACCTCTAGGGAATGCGGCGAAGCGGTGGTCTGCGAACCCGCCTGTTTCATGGGACGAACCCGCCTCTCCACGGGAAAAACCCGCCTCTCCCGGGGAGAAACCCGCCTCTCCACAAGACGAACCACCCTCTCCGTCGGAAAAACCCGCCTCCCCACGAGAAGAACCAGGCTCTCCACGGGAAAAACCAGGCTCTCCGCGAGACGAACCCTCCTCTCCATGGGGAAAACCCGCCTGGTCCGTGGGACGAACCGACATCTCCAAGCCACGAACCAGGCGGTGCGGAGATTCTGAAGAGGGTTCGCCTGCCGGGGGAGGGCGGGGCGAGGGGAGAGGGGACAGAGGGTGAGGTCTCACGCATAATGGAGCCATGATGACCTCCAAGAGGCTGGCGGCAGTCCTGCCGCTCCTTCTCCTGGCGACCGCCGTCCGCGCCCAGGACCGGTCCCTTCACTGGGATGAGCTGGCGGTCCAGGCCCGGCTGGATGCCGAGGGGACGCTCCACGTGCGGGAGCGGCAGACCATGGTCTTCACTGGAGACTGGAACGGCGGCGAACGGCAGTTCAACCTCGCGCTCGGCCACCGGCTGAAGCTTGTCGGGCTCTTCCGGGTCGATCCGGCGACCGGGCGGGAGATCCCGCTGGTCCAGGACGATCAGATCTCCCAGGTCGACCAGTACGACTGGGCGGACAACTCGACGCTACGCTGGCGCAGCCGGCTGCCCTCCGATCCTCCTTTCGACGGCGCGGCGATCACCTACGTGCTCGACTACAGGCTCTCGAACATCCTCCGGGAGAGCGGAGGCGTGTACCGTCTCTTCCACAACTTCGTCTTCCCGGACCGGGCGGGTGTGATCGAGCGGTTCGTCCTGGACCTCGAGTTGGACCCGCAGTGGCTGCCCCTGGGAGCGGTCCCCGCCCATCTCGAGAGGCAGGACCTCCAGCCCGGCGAGAGCGTAGAGCTGGAGGCCCGGCTGGAGTATCGGGGCGAGGGCACGCCGGCTGCGAGCCGCATGACTCCCGCCCCGCTCCGGTACGCCCTGTTCACGGGGGCGCTCGCAGCCATAACCTTCCTCTATCTCCGGTTCCGCCGGCATGAGGAGTCGCGCGGCCGCTATGAGCCGCCCGAGGCGCCCGCGGACTGGGACGAGGGCTGGCTGCAGGAAAACGTCTTCCGCTATAGACCCGAGGAGGCCGGGGCCCTCTGGGACCAGCGGGTCGGCCCGCCCGAGGTGGCCGCGATGCTGGCCCGGCTGGTGGAGGAAGGCAAGCTGGCGAGCGAGGTGCGCTCCGAAGGGATCCTTTTCCGCAAGGAGGTCCTCCACCTCCGGCTGCTGGTCGACCGCAACAGCCTCCTGGCCTACGAGCGCCGGCTCATCGACAAGCTCTTCTTCGGCGGGCGGACGGAGACCAGCACCGCCGAGGTCCGGGATCACTACCGTAGGAGCGGGTTCAATCCCGCCTCCCTCATCGAGGGGGACGTGCGGAGGCGCCTCGAGAACCTGCCCCCGATGCGGGGAAGAAACACGCCCGGTCCCGGGCTCCGGCGCTCCCTCTTCCTTCTCCTCGCCACCCTCGCCCTCTTCGGTCTCGGCGCGATTCCCCAGTGGGAGCAGGCGCTCGGCACCGCGGCGGTCGCCGCCTTCGGCTGCACGTGGTTGTACGTCCCGAGCCTCATCGCGGCGTTCGCGTGGAGGAAGCGGACGGAGAACCTGGATCTCGCATCCCTGAGCTTTCTCGTGCCCGGGCTGCTCGCTTTCGCCCTGTGCGCCCTCCTCGCCTTCTTCGACGACTGGCTCGCGCCGTGGAGGCTCTTCGTGCAGCCGGGCCTGTTCAGCGTCATGGCTCTGGCGCTGTTGCCGGTGACGATCTGGAGCAGCCTCCTCAACAACGCCCAGAGCCGGGAGACGCCGGAGGCAGTCGCCTTCCGCAAGCGGCTCGGCGCCGCCCGGCGCATGCTCCGGCGGGAGCTCGCGAGCCCCACACCGCGGCTGCGGGACGAGTGGCTCCCCTATCTCCTCGCCTTCGGTCTCCAGAGTGACATGGACCGCTGGTTCCGCGCTTTCGGGGGGACCCGGTCGGGCAGGGGCTCGATCGCGAGCTCGACGTCGTCCTGGGGAGGCTCTTCCGGGGGCGGCTCCTGGACCGGGGGCGGAGGGGCCTTTGGCGGGGCCGGCTCGACCGCTTCCTGGGCCGCCGCGGCCACGGGCATGGCAACCGGGGTCTCGGCCGCCAGCTCCAGCGGGGGAGGAGGCGGGGGGGGCGGCAGCTCGGGAGGCGGCGGGGGCGGGGGATGGTAGGCGTCCCGCTCTTCGGGGGGCTCTGCACTGTCCTCAAGGAAGGGTCCGCTCTCACCAACCCCGGACCCGGAAGGAGAAACCATGCGCAAAGTGATCTGTACCGTCGTGATGCTGCTCGCCGTAGCCGCCGCCCTGACCATGGTTCCCGTCGTGGACGCGGCCTCGGGTGGCGGCTCGAGCTCGGGCTGCACCTACAAGTGCGACTGCGCTGGAAATCCCCTGAAGTGCTGCCCGACCCTCAGCGGCGGCACCAAGTGCCTGCCGACCGACGAGATCGGCTGCCCCCAGGTCTATAACTGCTGAGCGGCGTCCTCGCCTTACTCTCTGAGCAGCCGGAGCCCGTTCCCGATCACCAGGAGCGACGCGCCCATGTCCGCCGCGATGGCGGCCCAGATCGAGGCGGCTCCGGCGAAGGTGAGAACCACGAAGCCCGCCTTGACCGCCAGGGAAAAGCCGATGTTCTGGCGGATGACGGTCAGCGTCCGCCGGGAGTGGCGGACGAGCCAGGGGAGGCGGGTCAGGTCATCCGACATCAGGGCGACGTCGGCCGTTTCGATGGCGGCGTCGCTCCCGGCCGCGCCCATGGCGATCCCCAGGGTGGCCCGGGCCATGGCCGGGGCGTCGTTGACGCCGTCTCCCACCATGGCGACCCTCCCGTAGGCCTCCACGAGCTCCTCGACCGCGGCCACCTTGTCGGCCGGCAGCAACTCGGCCCGGACCTCGTCGATCCCGGTTTCCCGGGCTTTGGCCGCGGCCGTCCCCTGATTGTCCCCGGTCAGCATCAGGAGCTTCAGACCCTCCCCATGGAGAGCGCGGATGGTCTCCTGGGCCTCGGTCCGGACGGCGTCGGCAACCGCGATGACGCCGCAGACGTGCTCGCCGGTGCCCAGGACCACGGCCGTCCGCCCGGCGCCGGACAGGGCGTCGAGCCGCTGCCGGATCTCCTCGCTGTCCTGTCCCCGTTCCACCAGGTAGCGGTGGGAGCCGAGCCACACCTCCTTGCCGTCGATGCGGGCGGTCGCCCCCCGGCCGGGGAGGATCTGGAAGCTCTCGGGGGGGCGGACCTCGATCCCGCGCTCCCGGGCGTGGCCCATGATGGCCCGGGCCAGGGGATGGCCGCTCCGCGCTTCCAGGGAAGCGGCCCGGGCCAGGAGGTCCCGCTCGCCGTGGCCGTTGAGCGGCACGACGTCCACGACCCGCGGCTCGCCGGTGGTGAGCGTCCCGGTCTTGTCGAAGGCGAGGGCTCGAAGGCGCGCGGGGATCTCCAGGAAAAGCCCGCCCTTCACGAGCACTCCGTGACGGGCCGCGGCCGCGAGCCCCGCGACGATGCTCACCGGCGTCGAGATGACGAGCGCGCAGGGGCAGCCGATAACGAGGAGCACGAGGGCACGGTACACCCAGTCCCCCCAATCTCCGCCGAAAGCCAGGGGCGGGACGACCATCACGAGGAGGGCGAGGGCCATCACTGCCGGCGTGTAGACCCGGGCGAAGCGCTCCACCCACTGCTCGGCGGGGGCGCGGCGGGACTGGGCCTCCTCCACCATGCGGATGATCCGGGCGAGGGTGGTGTCCTCGGCCCGGCGGGTGGACTCCACCTCCAGGGTGCCGTGGCCGTTGATGGTGCCGGCGAAGACCTCGTCCCCCGGCTCCCGGGTCACCGGCACGCTCTCGCCGGTGATCGGCGCCTGGTTTACCTCGCTGCCGCCGGCCACGACCCGGCCGTCGAGCGGGATGCGCTCTCCCGGGTGGACGACGAACACGGAGCCGGGTGGAACCTCCCCGGCGGGAACGATCGTCTCCATCCGTTGGGAGCGCACGCGGGCCGTGGGCGGGGCGAGGTCGAGCAGGGCGGAGACGGCCCGGCGGGCCCGGCCCACGCTCCAGGATTCCAGGGCCAGCGACAGGGCAAAGAGAAACGACACAGTCGCCGCCTCGAACCACTCGCCGATGCCGATCGCGCCGAGCACGGCGATGGTCATCAGCAGGTTCATGTCCGGCCGCAGGCGCTTAAGCGCGAGCCACGCCCGCGGGGCCACGTGCCAGCCGCCGGCCATGATGGCGAGGAGATAAGTCGCCCGGGCCGACAGCGGCACGGCCGGAGCTTCCCCCATGCCCTCCGCTCCCAGGGCTGGGCCGATCCCCCCGGCCAGGGCGGCGTGGATGGCGAAGCCCGCGAAGGTGGCGAACCCGCTCGACGTCGTGAGGACCATCCGGCCCCGGCGCTGCCAGAAGGTCTCGTCCCGGGGGCTCCGGCCGGCCGGGTCCCAGGGCTCGGCCCGCATGCCGGTGCGGGCCACGGCCTGGAGCACCTCCCGGTCCGTGGCTGCACGGCCGCTGGCGGGCGGGAGCACCGTCATCTTCCCCTGGAGGAGGTCGAAGGCGAGTTGCTCCTCTCCTCCCACCAGGGGGCCCACCTCCCGCTTCAAGGTGGCGATCTCTTCGGCGCAATCCATACCGCGGATCTTGTACTGCCGGCTGCTCATCCGCGGATCAGCATGCCCGGCTCCGCTTCTCCGGTCAACCGTTCCGGCGTCCGGCATGCCCCTTGCTCCCTCCTCCTGGAGCCGGGGGCGTGCCCCGGGCTTCATCAGGGAACGACAGCGAAGGAGAGCCCATGGGGATCGACCAGAGCAACAAGCGCGGCATGGCGTCCGGCTCCGAGAAGGAGGCCTCGACGCGGCACGGCTTCGACCCCGCTCCCGAGACCTCGCCCGTCGCGGGAGCGTTCGGCCATCGCGGGAACACCGCGGGAGACGTGGGGAGCGAGGAGCGGGGAGCCCCGCGCTCCGAGCAGGCCGAGAAGGAGAAGGTCGACGAGAGCTAGGAGGAGAGGGGGAGCGCCAGCCCCTCCAGCTCCAGAAGGCGCGCCTTGGCGTCCAGCCCGCCCCCGAACCCCGTGAGGGAACCGTCCGCGCCGATCACCCGATGGCAGGGGACGACCACAGGGATCGGGTTGGCGCCGTTGGCGCGGCCCACGGCGCGGGCGGCCCCGGGCCGGCCGATCGCGCGGGCGATCTCGGCGTAGCTCCGGGTCTCGCCGAAGGGGATGCGCCGCAGCTCCTCCCAGACGGTCTTCTCGAAGGGCGTGCCCTCCGGAGCCAGGGGGAGGTCGAAGGTCCGGCGCCGGCCGGCGAAGTACTCCTCGAGCTGCCGGCGGACCTCGGCCGTTCGCTCGCCGTCCTCTAGGAGACGGATCCCCCGGGATTCCATCTCCCGGGCGAGCCGTTGCTTCTCGCGGCCGTTCTCGAACTCGATGCGGACCACGGTGCCGGCCTCGTCCACGAGGCAGCATAGCGGTCCGCAGGGGGAATCGACGGTGGTGGTGTAGAGGGTCATGGCTCCTCCCGCAGCAGTTGCCAGAGATGGAAGGTGGCCCAGCTCCGGTAGGGAGCGAAGGGCCGCATCAGGTCCAGGGTTTCCTCCGCGTCCGGGCGGGACGGGAGGGCGAAAAACCGCATGAGGCCGCGGACCAGCCCGGCGTCGCCCGCCGGCACGCAGTCTTCGAAGCCGAAGGCACGCATCATCAGATAGCCCGCCGACCAGGGCCCGAGACCGCGGACGGCCAGCAGCTCCGCCTCGATCCTGGTGGCCGAGGAGCCGGCGAGCCGCTCCAGGGGGAGGTCCCCCGCCGCAACCCGGCGGGCGCTCTCCAGGAGGTACTCCGCCTTGCGCCCCGACGTCTGCATCCGCACGAGCTCGTCCACCTCCAGGTCCGCCACAGCTTCGGGCGTGGGCGGGACGAAGAGCCCGCCGCCCACCGGCTCCCCGGTGCGCTCCACCAGCCGCCGCCGGAGCGTGAAGGCGAACGGCAGGTTCACCTGCTGGCCCAGGATCACCCAGAGAAGCGCGTCGAAGGCATCCGGGATCTGGGGCATGCGCAGGCCCTGCCGGCCCTGGACCAGAGGGGCGAGCCGGGGCTCCCCGGCCACCGCCCGCTCGAAAGAGGAGGGATCGCGGGTAAGCCCGAGCAGGCGAGTAAGGTGCGAGTGGGCCTGGGCCCCGGCGTCCTCCGGCAGGGGGCGGGACGACCCGATCGAGCACCGCGCCTCACCCGGAGCCAGCTCCACCCGGAGGACCGCTGGCGTTCCACCCAGGCGTACCCCGGTGGAGAAGGTGGAGCCGTTGACGTGGATCGTCAGGCTGTCGAAATCCCGTCCGAGATACTCCAGCACCAGCGCCCGGGGATAGGAGGAGGGCAGGGCGATCCGGAAGGCCGCGGCACCCGCCAGACGCCGGTACTCCAGGGGGCTCATCGCCGCCAGACGGCGGAAGTTCTCATTGAACGTCGAAAGCCCCTCGAACCCTACCTCGAAGGCGATGTCCGTCACGGAGCGGTCGGTCTCCAGCAGCAGACGGCGGGCCGCGGCCACCCGGGCACGGGCGAGGAGCTGGGCCGGGGTGGCGTGGAAGTGCCGCCGGAACAGCTCGTGGAGCTTCGAGGAGCCCAGGCCCGAGGTCTGGACCAGATCCTCCACGTCCGCGAAGGCGGCGGGGTCCTCCCGCATCCGCTCGACCAGGCCCTCCACCAGCTCGCGGTCCGGATCCCGCCGGGCGTAGTAGTCGTCGGGCCGGCAGCGCTTGCACGGGCGCAGGCCCGCCTTGCGCGCCTCCGCGACCGTGGGAAAGAAGCGGACGTTGTCCGGCTTCGGCTTGCGCGCCCGGCAGGAGGGGAGGCAGTAGATCCCGGTGGTCAGGACGCCGGTCAGGAACCGGCCGTCATAGGCCCGGTCGCTCGCCAGCATGCGGTCGATCATCGTGTCGCGCGCCAACATCATGGGCTGAATATAGCGGTCCCTTCCCGAGCGATCCACCGGATTTCTCCGCCGGAATTCTGCCGGCACGCATCTCGCAGTTGCCTTCCTGAACACGAGCGGGGGAGGCATTCGAATCGAAGGAGGAAGAGAATGGCCGAAAAGAGCGACGTCGAGCGCATCGGGGGCTCGAAGAGCTCCGTCTTGCAGGAGGAGCCGCTCGGCGTCCGGCGCGGCTAGGACGTCTTGTCGTTCGACCTCTGGTTCCTCCTCCTCGGCGGTCTGCTGATCGCGATCGCCCTGGTCGCGTCCTGGCTCCGGCATTTCCCTCTGACGACGACGATCCTCTACCTGCTCGTCGGCTTCGCCCTGGGGCCGTTCGGAGCGGGGGCGATCCGGATCGATCCCCTACGGGAAGCGGGACTGCTCGAGCGCCTGACGGAGCTGGCCGTCATCATCTCCCTGTTCACGGCGGGGCTGAAGTTTCGTCTGCCGTTGCGCGACCGCCTCTGGAGGCTGCCGGTCCGGCTGGCTTTCGGCTCGATGGGCGTGACCGTCGGGCTGATCGCTCTGATCGGCACCTTCGGGCTCGGCCTGCCGCTCGGCGCCGCGATTCTGCTGGGCGCGGTCCTGGCGCCGACGGACCCGGTCCTCGCCTCCGAGGTCCAACTTGCACACCCAGGGGACAGGAATCGCCTGCGCTTCAGCCTCACCGGCGAGGCCGGCCTGAACGACGGGACCGCGTTTCCCTTCGTGATGCTCGGCCTCGGTCTCCTGGGGGCGCACGAGATCGGGGCCTGGGGCTGGCGCTGGCTCGCCATCGACGTGGTCTGGGCCATCGTTGCCGGCTTGGCGATCGGTTTCGCTCTGGGGACCCTGATCGGCCGCATCGTCCTTTTCCTGCGCAAGGAGCACAAGGAGGCCTTCGGGCTCGACGACTTCCTTGCCCTCGGCCTCATCGGCCTCTCCTACGGGGCGGCCCTTCTCCTCCACTCCTATGGTTTTCTCGCCGTGTTTGCGGCGGGGCTCGCTCTGCGGCGCATCGAGAGGCTGGCGACTCCGGGCGATGACGAGGAGCCGCCGGACGTCCGCGAGATGGCCGCCGCCGGCAGCGTGGAGGAGATCGCGACCGATCCGGAGAAGGCTCCCAGCTACATGGCGCAGGCGGTGCTCGGCTTCAACGAGCAGGTGGAGCGCATCTTCGAGGTCGGGGTCGTGCTGCTCGTGGGGGGCATGCTCTCCTCCCGCTACCTGCCGCCGGACGCCCTCTGGTTCATTCCCCTCCTCTTCCTCGGCGTCCGACCCGTTGCCGTGGTCGCGGGGCTGGCCGGAACCCGATTGGCGCGCCGCGAAAAGGGGATGATCGCCTGGTTCGGGATCCGCGGCATCGGCTCGATCTACTACCTGATGTACGCCATCGAGCATGGCCTGCCGGCGGACCTCGCCGAGCGCCTGACCGGGCTGACCCTGACCGCCGTGGCCGCCTCGATCCTCGTCCACGGCATCTCGGTCACACCGTTGATGAAGCTCCATGAGAAGAGGGAGGAGGGGAGCCCGGTGGCCCCGCGCTACAATGCGCGCGCATGACGCCTGACTCCCAACGCTACACCCTGGTCGAGACCGGCGGGGCCCTGGCGGAGCTCGCGCGGCAGTGGGCCCAGGCCCCGGCGCTGGGGCTGGACACCGAGTTCGTCCGCACCAACACCTTCTTTCACCGCCTCGGCCTCATTCAGGTCTCGGACGGCCGGACCTCCTGGCTGGTCGATCCCGTGGCGGTGGGCGACCTGTCCCCCTTCGTCGAGGTCTTCCGCTCGCCGGGGGTCAAGATCCTCCATTCGGCGAGCGAGGACATGGAGGTCTTCTACCGCGCCTTCGGGGTCCTCCCCGAGCCGCTCTTCGACACCCAGGTGGCGGCGGCGCTCGCCGGGGCCGGAGCCTTCCTCAGCTACCAGAAGCTGGTGGCGGCCTTCCTCGGGGTCGAGATCTCCAAGCACGAGACGCGCACGGACTGGATGGCCCGGCCGCTCTCCTCCGCCCAACTCGCCTACGCCGCCGAGGACGTGGCCTTTCTCATCCCCCTTTACGAGCGTCTCCGGCAGGAGCTCTCCGCCCTCGGCCGGTTCTCCTGGGCTTTCGAGGACTCGGCGGCCCTCCTCGACACCTCGCGCTTCGAGGAGGACCCTGAAGCGGCCTACCTCCGGGTCAAGGGTGCCGGACGGCTCGAACGCCGCCAACTCGGCGCCCTCCAGAGGCTCGCCGCGTGGCGGGAGCGCGAGGCCCGGCGGCGGGACATCCCCCGGAGCTTCGTTCTCAAGGACGACCTCCTCCTCGCTCTCGCCACGCGGCAGCCGAAGACCGTTCGGGACCTCCAGAAGCTGCCGTCCTACGACGCCCGCCAGGGGAGCCGGGACGCGGCCACCTGGCTGCAGATCCTGGAGGAGAACGCGGGCCGCCCGGAGTCGGACCTCCCGCCGCGGATCGCACGGCCCCCGCACTCGCCGGCGATCCGGGATCTCGAAAACCGGCTCCGGGAGGCTGTCCGGCGCAAGGCCGCGGTCCTCGACATCCCCCCCGAGGTCCTGGCGCCCCGCCGCATCCTGGATGCCCTCCTCCGGCTCACGGTGGGGAAGGGCGACCCCCGGCTCCCCCGGGAGCTCGAAGGCTGGCGCCGCGACGTAATCGGCGAAGACCTCCTGCGCGAGGTGATCCTCGCCCTGGCGACCGAGCCGGTGTCTTGAAAAAGACTTGAACCTGCCATGCTGCTTGGCCACTCCTCTGCTCCCTCTTTGTGCTTCTGAAGCGCAGGAGCGTCTCGACGCAACGAAGTTGCGGACGATGTAAAAATTCCTCTTGAAACAGTCCTCTTCGGATGGTACGGTCCGCCCCGTTTTACGAAGTCGTCGCACCGTCGTAAGCAGTTCCTGCTTGCTTCGGGGTCCGTACGAACCCGCGCCACGCGCGCCTGTCTCAGAGGAGACGCCATGGCGAGATCGTTCTTTGTGTGCTCTGTCCTGGTGGGAATGCTGGCCTTCGTCACACCGCAGGCCAGCGAGGCGGTGTCCCGATTCGACACCGCCGAGATCGTTCTCCGCTCCACGTCCTCGTTCAACGCCAACTCCGGCCACCCCAACCCCTTCACCTCCGTCGATGTGTCGGCCCGGGTCACTGCGCCTTCGGGCCGGGCCTTCACCGTCAACGGCTTCTTCGACGGTGATGGCGCCGGCGGGGTGATCGGCAACGTGTTCAAGGTCCGGGTCTACACCGACGAGATCGGCACCTGGAAGTGGACGACCACCAGCAATACGGCAGGGCTCAACGCACAGAGCGGCTCGTTCACGGTCTCCGGCACGCTCCCGGGGGTGTTCGGTCAGGGGCCGGTGGTGGAGAACCCGGCCCGGCCGCAGACCTACATGTACCAGTACGGCGAGCCCGTCTACCTGCTCGGCAAGTTCCTGGACGTGGCGGCGCCGAGCCCGATCCAGTATTCCCACACGATGTTTTCCGAGCAGCTCACGGAAACGAACCGCCAGGCGATGCTCGACCGGCATCGCGGCATGAAGCTCAACAAGATCAATGTCTACCTGGCGAACCAGGGAGACTACAACTCCATGTCCACCACGCCGTGGGTTGGGAACGCCGGCGCCAACGACAAGCAGCGGTTCGACCTCGCACGCTGGCGGATGTTCGAGCGCTGGGTGGTGAGGACGCGGGACGCCGGCGTGGTCGCCCACCTCTGGTTCTTCGCGGACGACTCGGGCTTTGGCGACCTCGCCGACGCCGACCGCCAGTTGCTGATCGAGTACGGCATGGCGCGCCTCTCGGGGTACGTCAACACCATGTTCACCCTCGCCCTCGAGTGGCAGGAGGGGTGGACGAGCAGCGAGGTGGGGAGCCACATGAGCTACCTGCACGCGCAGAACCCGTGGGCCCGGCTCGGTTCCGTCCACGGCCTGACCGGCGACTTCTCGTTTCCCAGCGCGGCGTGGGCCGACTTCATGAACACCCAGGCCGGCAACGACGCCGGGCATGCCGTCGTCCACAGCCACGGCCTGCGCAACCGTTCGTTCGCCGCCAAGCCGGTGCTCCAGGAGGAGTTCGGGCTGGGGAGCGAGGACACCTCCCACCGGCAGAAGGCCTGGGCCGCGTTCACCGCCGGCGCCGCGGGCTCGGGAACGGGTGCCTCTCTGGCTCATCTCGCCACGTTCGTCACCCAGGTGGACTTCGAGCGGATGACCCCGGCCGACACCCTGGCCCTCTCCGCCAACGCCTATGTGCTGGCCGAGACGGGCAACGCCTACGTGGCCTACCTCTACAACGGGGGGACGGTGCGGCTCGACCTCCGGGGCGTCTCCGGCACCTTCTCCGTCCAGTGGTTCGATCCGCGCAACGGGACCTTCCAGACGGCGAACTCTGTCAACGGCGGGCAGGACGTCAGCTTCACGGCGCCAGCCAGCGGGGACTGGACGCTCCTTCTGAAGAAGACCGCGAGCCCCCCGCCACCCCCGCCGCCTCCGCCGAGCCCGACTCCGCTGCCTCCTCCCGCTCCGCCGGGCGACAAGAACCTTGCGATCAAGCGTTCCGAACTCGCGGCGCACCTGCTGGTGGCCCTGCGCGGACCGATCTACAGCCTCCCCGCCGCCACGGGGCTGTTCAGCGACGTTCCGACAAGCCACTGGGCGGCCCGCTGGGTGGAGGAGCTCTACCGCGACGGGCAGACCGGAGGCTGCGCCCTCTCGCCTCTCCGTTTCTGCCCCGACAGCTCTTTGAGCCGGGCCGAGGTCGCCGTGTTCCTGCTGCGCGCCCGCCACGGGAGGTCCTACCAACCTCCCCCGGCGACCGGCCGTGTGTTCGCGGACGTTCCGGCTTCCCATTGGGCCGCGGCATGGATCGAGCGGCTCTACGCCGAGGGGTTCACCGCGGGATGCAACGCCAACCCGCGGAGCTACTGCCCCGGGGGGAAAGTCTCCTGGTTGCAGACCGAGACCTTCCTCCGCCAGGCCTTCGGCACGCAGTAAAGTGTCCGGAACCGGTTCTCCCGGTGTCCATTCCCGATAGAATGGCTGCTGGGAGAATCGGATCGACGTGCAAAGCGCCTTTCGTCTGGTTTGTCTGTTGCTGGTGACGTTCCCCCTGGCAGGCTCCACTCCTTCCGAGCCGCGGCCACGGATCCGCGACCTGGGGCTCCAGCCGGGGATCCTTCCCACCGGCCCTCTCAACGCCATCACCGATGTCGAGGGGGTCCGGGTCGGGCACCGGACCCTGGTCCGGGGGGAGTCCGTCCGCACCGGCGTGACCGCCATCCTCCCGCACGGGAGGAACCTCTTCCAGAGCAAGGTGCCGGCCGCCGTGTATGTCGGCAACGGCTTCGGCAAGGCGGCCGGCTTCCTCCAGGTCCTGGAGTTGGGGAACCTGGAGACGCCCATCGTCCTCACCAGCACGCTCTCCGTCGGGACCGCGGTGGAGGCCGTCGTGGCCTGGACCCTGGAGCAGCCGGGCAACGAGAAGGTGCTCTCGGTCAACGCCGTGGTGGGGGAGACCAACGACGGATACTTGAACGACATCCGGGGGCGGCACGTCACGGCCGCCGACGTCCGCGCTGCGATCATGGCCGCCCAGGGGGGGCCGGTCGAGGAGGGGAGCGTGGGCGCCGGCACCGGGACCATGGCCTTTGGCTGGAAGGGGGGGATCGGGACGTCCTCCCGGCGGCTCCCTGCGGATCTCGGAGGTTGGACGATCGGGGCCCTCGTCCAGAGCAACTTCGGCGGGGTGCTGACCATCGACGGGGTTCCGGTCGGGGAGCGGCTGGGCCGCTACTCCTTCCGGGAGGTCATGGAGAAGGGCTCCTCCATCCCTCCGGGGCCCGATCCCCAGACGGGCTCCTGCATGATGGTCCTCGCAACGGACGCTCCCCTCTCCCCGCGCAATCTTGAGCGTCTGGCCCGCCGTGCCGTGCTCGGTCTCGCCC
Organism: Thermoanaerobaculia bacterium; assembly: GCA_035633875.1. Classification (GTDB taxonomy): domain Bacteria; phylum Acidobacteriota; class Thermoanaerobaculia; order Multivoradales; family UBA5704; genus DATARR01. Next base: position 14,971 of record DASQEB010000522.1, on the reverse strand, counting down.
GGACGGGCTCCTTCCTGAGCAACGGTTCGGGGGACTTCGTGATCGCCTTCTCGACGAAGAACCCGGTCCCCCACGAGACCGCGGCCCGGACCCTCGCCCGCGAAGAGCTTACCAACGATGCGGTGAGCCCCCTCTTCCTGGCCGCCGTCGAGGCGGTGGAAGAGGCGGTCTACAACTCCCTTCTGCGGGCGACGGACGTCACCGGTCACCAGGGCCATTCCGGGGAAGCCATCCCCATCGATCGGCTCCGCGAGCTGCTGAGGTTCGGAGCACGGTGAGCCACTATTCCGTAGATCCACCACCGCGTCCTCGAATTCCGGCCCCTTTGGCCTTCTTCAGTGTTGCAGTAGACTCAGAGTATGACCATCGATGATGAAGTCCGGCGAGCCACCAAACTCCTCGAGACGGTGATGCAGGCGGCAGGGATGACGCGGAAGGATCTGGACCAGAAACTCGGGGCGGGCCCCGGGTACGTCAGCCAGGTGCTGACCGGCCGCATGGAGCTCAAGTTCCGTCACATTCTGGCCATTCTGCGAGCGCTCGACGTCGAGCCCAGCGTCTTCTTTCAGACTCTGTATCCGGAGGACCGGCCGTCGTCCGACGCGGTCGTCATGGAGGAGTTCCTGCGGCGATTCCAGAAACTGGGCTTCGGGCAGCAGAAGACCATGCCGCCTTCGAGCCCGGGCCTCGACCCCCAGGAGCTCGAGCGGCTTATCCAAAATGCGGTTCGAGCCGCCCTGTCCGAGCAGACCGCGATACTGGCCGAACCGGAGGAGACCGGGGAGGAGACGGGTCAGGAGGGCAGGACGGCCCGGCGGCGCACGAGGGAGTAGAGCAGGAGAGAGGTTGCGGCGCGGTCTACCCCGTGAACTTGTACCCCAGCCGGTGAACGGTGACGATGTACCGAGGGTCCGACGGGTTGTCCTCGACTTTCTTCCGGAGCTTGGCGATGTGCATGTCCACCGTGCGGGTGAAGGGGATGGCATTGTAGTCCCACACGGTGTCCAGCAGCTTCTCCCGGGTGACGACCTCGCCCCGGTGCTCGATGAAGTAGGCGAGGAGCTGGAACTCCCGGGGGGAGAGCTCGATGGGCTCGTCGCCCTTGGTGGCCTCGTGCCGCTTGAAATCGATGCAGACATCGCCGAATCGATAGACATCCGGCGGGGCCACGGCTCCGGCTGGCGAGCCCCCGAAGCCGCAGCGGCGGAGCACGGCCTCGGCCCGGGCCAGGAGCTCCATGAATCCGAACGGCTTGGTGATGTAGTCGTCGGCCCCGAGCTTCAGGCCTAGCACCTTGTCGATCTCCTGCCCCCGGGCGGTCAGCATGATGATCGGCACGCCGCTGCCGGTGCTCCGGAGCTGCTTGCAGACGTCGAGCCCCGTCATCTTGGGGAGCATCACGTCGAGCAGGATCAGGTCGGGGGAGGCGGAGGTCGCGAGGTGCAGGCCGGCCTCGCCGTCCTGGGCCACCGTCACCGAATATCCCTCGTATTGGAACCCGTCGCGCAGGGCGACAGACATGGCCTCGTCGTCTTCGACGATCAGGACGTGGGTCATCTCTCTTCTTCCTTCAAGCTTCGGATGGCCGCTCCCGGGGAGCGCCGGTGGCGGGCAACCCGTCCCCCGGCTGGGGCTCGGCCGCGGGCTTCTGTATCGGCTGCAGGACGGGCTGTTCGATAGGCAGCCAGATCGAGAACGTGCTCCCTTCGCCCGGCCGGCTCTCCACCGTCACCCGGCCCTGGTGGGCCTCCACGATGTGGCGGACGATCGAGAGCCCCAGGCCGCTTCCCTTGACGTCATGGACCAGCCCGGTGCCGACCCGGTGGAAGCGGTCGAAGATCTTGTCCTGCTCGTCCCGCGGGATGCCGATCCCCTGATCCTTGATGGAGATCACGATGAAGTCCCTCTCCCGACGCAGGCCCACCGTGACCTCTTTCTTGTCCCCAGAGTACTTGACGGCGTTGTCGAGAAGGTTGCTCAGCGACTGGGCGATGGCGCCCGCGTCGATCCGCGCCGGCGGCAGCGGCGTTTCAGCTCCTGTGATGACGATGTTGAAGCCGTTCTGCCGCATCCGGACCTCGAAGGTCCGCAGCGTCTCGCAGACGACGTCGCGCACGTCGCACCGCTCGAAGCGGTAGGTCTTGCGGCCCGACTCGATGCTGGCGAAGTCCAGGATGTTGTTGATGAGCTGGGTCAGGCGCCGGCTCTCCGTCTCGATGTAGTCGCCGTATTCGCGGACCTTGTCGGAGTTGTCCACCCGGCCCAGCCGCAGGAGCTCACCGAAGACGCGGATCGAGGCGAGAGGCGTGCGCAGCTCATGGGAGACGTTCGAGACGAAGTCGTTCTTCATCTCCGACAGCTTCATCTCGCGCGACGCCGTGCGCAGGGAGAGCACGAGCCCGCCCAGGAGCGCGGTGGCCAGGGCTGCCGAAAGACCGAGGTTGATGAGGAAGTTCCTCCGCGCCACCTGGGCCAGCGTAGCGTGGCGGCTGGTGATCCCGATCGTCCAGTCCGTGAAGACGAACGAGAGGGCCTTCTCCGCCTCGTTCTCCCGAACCCAGGTGTAATCCTTGAAGGTCTTCTTCCCCGTGAGGTAGACCGTTTTGCCGAGGCCGTCCGAGATCGACACCATCGGCTCGTACTGCGAATATCCCTCGAAGGAGCTGGACAGCGCGCTTTTGATCGCCTTCGGCAGGATGTACTGCTGGAAATGCTCGTCGTCGAGGATCATCCCGGCGACCCCGACCACGTGCGACGCATCGTCGGTGACGGGGTAGAGGAGCATGCGATAGCTCGGGTCCCGCTCCTCGGAGGTCAGGCGCACCCGCTCGACGATCCCCCGTTTTTGGGCCAGCGTCCGCCACGGGGCGGTGGCCACCCAGACCGCCTGGTCCTCCGGCGACCAGTCCCGCGCTTCCAGCGAGCTGCAGGTGGGCTCGAAGAACAGGGGCTTGCCCTTATGCCCGTTGACGAAGCTCACCACGAAGAGGCGCCTGGCTCCTTCCACTCCCGCGCCCTCCCCTCTCTTCTTCTTGAAGTGGTGGGCCGCCTTCTGGAGCCGATCGTACGTGAATACGGAGGCGGGGAGGTTGAGCAGCCGTTCCCCCTTCTCCTTGTAGGTGAACTCGACCTCCTTGGACACCGAGTCGAGGAAGCCGGAGAGCGTCGCCTTGTGGACGATCTTCGAGCTCCGGTCGAGCTTGACGAGCCAGCGGTACTGGAGGGCGAGGAGCACCACCAGCGGGACCAGCACCGCCGCGAATCCGGCCCAGAGCGTACGCCTTTTGACACCGACTCCCATCTTCATGACGAGAGAGAGTTTAGAGCAAAATGCCGCCGCGTTTCCAAGTCCATTCCCCAATTTACAGATTGATTACGCGGTTTTCAACGTTTTACCCCCTGTTGAGGACCTTTACGAGCCAGACCTCCTAAGCTCTCTCGGCATCAACACCCGGAGCGCGACGCGCTCCCCCGGACAAGGAGGTCCGAGATGAAACGGCCAGCCGCTCTCCTCGCAGCCCTCGCCCTCACCGCCGCGTGCATGGCGCCGCGGGCGAGCGCCGTCGCTGGGGACGCCCTGTACACCGTCGCGGTGGACGGCGCCCAGCGGGCCCTCTCGGCCACGTTCGCGCTCTCCGCCGCGGTGGCGGACTGGGTCTGCGAGAGGTGCGCGGACCAGCCCGGCCGTGAGGACTGCAACACCCGGGGGGCCAAAACCGGCACCCCGTACCCGAAGGAGGTCACGACATGAAGCGGACCGTTTCTCTCCTCGCCCTCGCCCTCACCCTCGGCTTCGGCTCGGCCGCCCTCGCCGGCGGCGAGAAATGCGCTCACGCCTCCAAGGCGGCCCACAAGGAGAAGGCCGCCAAGATGGCTGCCCACGGCTGGCTCGGCATCGAGACGGAGAAGGACGAGGCCACCGGCGCCTACCGGGTGGCCAAGGTCACCCCGGGGAGCCCCGCCGCCCAGGCCGGCTTCCAGCCGGGCGACACCCTGGTGGCCCTGAACGGCGTCGAGATGAAGCCCGAGAACAAGGAGGCCCTGAAGAAGGCCAAGAGCTCCCTCGGCGTCGGCAAGCAGGTCACCTACACCGTCGCCCGCAACGGCGCCCAGCAGAAGCTCACCGCCACCCTGGCCCCGGTGCCCGAAAGTGTGCTCGCCAGGTGGATGGAAGAGGAAGAGGAGGCCGCCCGGGTCGCCAGCAACAACTGAGAACGGATCGACACCCTCCAGCCGTCTATCGTCACACCCCCGCGGGCCCGGATTCAACCCTCCTCTCCCCCGGACCCGCGGGGGCCTTTTTTCTGGCCACCCGCTCGGCTCCCGCGGGTGACTTCCCTCTCGGCTTCGAGAAATGAGCCGTTCCCTTCCGGAACGTCGCGTCCTCCTACAGAACGGAGGACCTTCCAGTAGGCTAGACGGACGCCAGGCCAGTCCGCTGCCAAGTCTTTCTTGCAACAATCGGAGAGAAGGTCCTCGAGAGGGGGCGCCGATGAGCCGGGGCGATTTGAGTGAAATCAACGACAGCAGGGGCTCAGAGCGTGTGGGCCCGGCGAGGTTCCTGAGCAAGTACCGGATCTGGGCGGTATTGGTGGCGCTCGTCAGCGTCTCCGCTGGGCTCGCGGAAGTGTCCGGCTTCAGCCTGCGAGACCTGATCAGGCTCGTGAGCCCGGCGACTCTGAGCGATGAGGCGCGGGCGGCGCTCCGGGCGCAGGTGCGCAGCCTGGCTGCCGATGTCTCTCTGTCGGTTGACGACTCCCGCGAGCTCCGCGACTACGTTGCCGGCCTGACGGTGGACGCCAAGTCTGCCGAGGAGTACCTCTCAGAGATCAAGCCCAGGATGCTGCAAGCCGCCAGGGCGCTGCAGGAGGGGGCCGAGCTCGCTGCGGAGGAGCGCTTCCTCAAGGCGCGGGAGCGCTTTCGCGAGGCCATGCGCCTCGATGACGAAAACGCCGCGGCCTGGGCCAATTTCGGTGGGGCCGCTCTCGAACTGGGGGACGCCGTGGAGGCCGAAGCCGCCTTGCGCAAGGCCCTCGAGCTCGAGCCCGAGAACATCGAGGCGCATTACAACTTCGGCGCCTGCCTCGCGGCGCAGAACCGCGGCGCCGTGGCCTTCGAGCATCTGGAACGGTCCCTGACTCTCCTGCTGCGCAGCGATGCGCCTCCGATCTTCGACCGCCAGGCCCTTCTGGACGACCTGGAAAGGAGCAATCACTTCGGCTCCTTGCGCGGCTCTCCCCGGTTTGCAACCCTGATTCGACGGGTCCACGATGAATTCCGTTGAGCCCCGTGCCTTGCTGCCGCTCCTTCTCTCGGCTCTCGGTCTGGTGACCGCCGCCGGACTGGCGCTTCCCGTGTCAGCGCAGGAGAGCGCCGGATGCCGCCAGGCGCGGCAGATGGTCGCGGAGGTCGCCCGCCTCTACGGCACGGACAATCCGGATCACGCCTCTCTTCTCAACCGGTTGGCCACGGCGCGTGATCTCTGCCCCTCGTTGGGCGAGGCGTGGAAATACTCTGCTTGCAGCGCCAGGGCACTGGGCCAGGAGACGAAAGCGCGGGTCTATGCCGATCGCGCCGTGCTCAATGGCGTCTCGGATCTCGACTGCGGAGCGAGCGGCGCCGCGTCCCGTTCCCCGGCGCTGGCCAACCTCGGCCCGATCCGCGACAAGCACGCCCTCGTGATCGGCATCGGTACCTTCAGGGACCCGAATATTCCGAAGCTCCGCTATACCGCGAAAGACGCGCGCGATTTCCGCGATTTCCTGGTCGATCCTCAAGGAGGGCGTTTCGATCCGGACCACGTCGAGCTCCTGGTCGATGAAAGCGCGACTCGGGAGGGGATTCTCCGAGCGCTGCAGAAGATCTTCCTCCGCGCAAGGGAGGAGGATCTCGTCGTCATTTACGTGAGCAGCCACGGCTCACCGCGCCAGGGCGATCTCGGTTTACAGGGTGTGGGGTACATCGTCACCTACGACACGACTCTCGAGAAGATGTTCATCGACGCCCTCGAGTTCCAGGATTTCGCCGAGAAGATCTCGCTGATCAAAGCCCGCCGCAAGGTCACGTTCCTCGACACCTGTTATAGCGGACAGGCACTGCGCTCAGGAGAGAAGAACCTTTCGATCACGGCGCTGGGCGTATCGAACGAAACCGCCCGGCTCTTCACGTCTTCCGAGGGGAGCTACCTCATCACCTCGAGCGACTCGACCGAACGGTCGTGGGAAAGCGACCGGTTGCAAAACAGCTTCTTTACCTACCATCTGCTCTCCGCGCTGCGGCAAGGGAAGGAGCCTCCCACGTTGAAAGAGGTCTTCGCCAGCTTGTTGCGCAAGGTTTCGGCTGGTGTTTTGGCGGAGAAGAACGCGGGGCAGAATCCGCAGATCCACCCGGCGGACGGACCGGCCGATCTGCGGATCGGCGCTCCACCTGTCCTGGACTCACCCCCTCCCTCACCCTCGCCCGAGAAAGGAAACGGAGCATGAGATCGTTCAACCGGATCTTGCCCTGCCTTTTCTTGCTTCTGCTCAGCGCGGGCAGCTTGCAGGCCAAGGAAGGCTTTGGAATCGTCAAGAAGCTGGTCACTCTTCGGCGGATCAATCCGCCCGAGGTGCGGATCACCGGCACCCGCATCCAGGCGATCGGCAAGGCGCAAGGGAGGGAAGAACAGGAGATCTCCACCCAGATTGCGACGCAGCTCGGGAGCGAGCTGGTGCAGCACGACCCACGCCTCAGTCTCGATGCCCAGCGGCCGCAGACGATCATCGAAGTGACCGTTCTCAACAACGACTACGAGACTAAATGGGAGAATCGCCGCGGGGTGCGCAGCGAGCCGATCGGGAAAGACGCGAAGGGAAAGATGCAGTACCGCCAGGTCGAAGTGACGCTGCGCTACCAGGTGGTCAACCATCGTTTCGGGGGCTCCTACACCGTCCAGGACCTTGGCACCAAGAAGACCCTCTTCGCCGACTCCCTGAGCATCTCGTATCAGGATGATTTCGAAGAGGGCCGGAATGCGCCGACGGCAGCCGATCGGGTGAGCCTGGCCGTGCAGCAGACGGTCGGGCAGATCGTCTACAAGCTGACACCCACCGAGGAGGCTCTGCAGGTCCTGGTGCCCAAGGGGAGCTTCGAGGATTACATCAATCTGGCCGAAGCCGGGCTGTGGAGCCGCTACTCCGAGGCGATCGAAGCGCGGCCGGCGCTGCCGAACCCGCTGGAGGAGGCCTACCGGCAGTACGCCCTCGGCGTTTCCTATGAAGCGCTTGGCTATGGGGCGGACGGCGCCGAAACGACGTTGCGCTATCTCGAGCAGTCAGCGCAGCATTACAACCAAGCCCTTTCGTTGAACCCCAAAGAGGACTACTTCGCGAAAGCCTACGAGGGCTCCATCCTGTCCAGCGTAGGCAGATCCTCGCTCAACGTCCTGCGTGAGATGGGCGGACAGGCGCCGGTGGACGCAAGCCGCAGGCAAGCTCCGGCACCTTTGGCGCGGGTCCAGACGGCGATGAAGAAATACCAGACTCTCCTGAGCCAGAACGAGGTCCTCAGCGGGAGGGCGGAGGCGGAGGGAGCGAAGACGCTTGGCACCGGCAACAGCCTTCCGCAGGGTTCGTCTGGGGGAATGATGAACAGCGACGTGATCGCGATGGTCGAAAGCGGAGTTCCGGAGGAGATCGTTCTCGGAGCCATTGACCAAGCGGAGGAATGTAATTTCGATATCTCTCCCAACGGCTTGATCAAGCTAACCAAGGCCAAGATCAGCAAGACGATCCTCAAGCGGCTCCAGGCCAAGACCTGTGGTTGACCCAAGGGAGGAAGAAACATGCGCTGGCTCCTGCTGCTGCTCGTTCTGGCGACCGATTCGCCGACACTGGCTGAAGAGGCCGGTGCCAAGGCCATGTTCAGGAATCCTTCCCTCGACGTCCTGACGATTCCGGCCCGAGCGGACGAGGCAAAGCCACGCCGAAAGGAGCCGGACAAACTGACGCAGCCAAAGCCTGCGCCCCCTGGCAAAGACGGCGTCCGCCCTCCACGCCCTGCCAAGCCGGAGCCGGTGCGCTCGATCGGGATCCGGTCCTGGATCCGGCGGGTCGACGGCCGAGGCAACGTTCTGGCGGATTTGAGCGCAGGCCACATCTTTCGGAGCAGGGAGAGGATCCAACTCGTCGTGGAATCGAACACGGATGCCTATCTCGCGGTCGTGCAGCAGGGATCGGATGGTCGGGTGGGGCTGCTGTTCCCGGCGCACGAAAGCGGGTTGGGGGCCGACCGCATTCCGGCCCATGTCAAAGTCATCCTGCCCGGTCCGCGTCACGCGTTTACCTTCGATGAGCGGGCAGGGACGGAGCGTCTTCTCATCGTCCTGGTTCGCGATCGCTGGGAACTCGCAGAGCTGCCCTTGCGGCGCGAGATGAGGCCAGAAGATTTTGAGGCATTACGGCAAGTGGCGGCACGCGAGCTCGGCGCGAAAAATTTGATCATCGAGGCCTTGGCTGATTTCGGGGAAGATCCCGCCACGTATACTGTCAATCGCGCTGGCAGCGCCATCGTTCAGGAATTTGCCCTCGTTCACGAGAAGTGAACGGGGAGACTCTGCTCCCGTAGCCGCCCATTTCCGGAGCCAGATGCCGCGGGAGCTCGGGACGGTTCTCGCGGCCACGCTCCGGTGTCCGATTCGGCATAAAGCCTCAGCGACGCTGCCTTGTATCCGGCATCGCCGGACTTGACTGGGGTTTGGGCGGTACACTCTTCGGGCAGAGACCTGTTCCGTCTCTTCACCGAAAGGGGATCGCCTTGCACCCATTGGACGAGCGGCCTGCCGCGACGGGCCATGACGAGGAGCGCGTCTGGGAAGAGGATCTCGAGATCCTCGCTCCCCATTACGGGATCGACGATGTGCCGCCTCCCGCCGAGACGCTGCTCTATGCGTGGCAGCACACGCTGGTCGACGTCTCCCCCTTCGTCCTCCCCCTGATCGTGGCCGGGGCGGTGGGCTACTCCGAGGCCCAGGCGGCCAGCATGATCTCCGCTTGCTTGGTGCTCATGGGGATCGCCACGTTCGTCAACGCCACGTGGGGAAACCGGCTCCCCTCGGTCCTCGGGCCTTCGGCAACCGATACGGGGGCCATGGCCACGGCCGGATCGATCTTCGGGGCTCCCGCCATGTGGATGGCCGGGTTCGTGGGAGGGCTGTTCGAAACCGTGGTGGGGGCGAGCGGCGTCCTCCGGTCGCTGCGGCGGTTCCTGCCTCCGTACGTATGCGGCATCGTCGTGCTGACGATCGGTGTCTCCCTCGCCCGGGTGGCCGGGGGATGGATCTTCGCGGACACCCGGCCGGAGATGCTCGGGCTCGCCTCGGCCGCTGTCGCCTCCATCCTTCTGCTCACCGTGATCGGCCACCGGTTCCGGATGGGGGTGCTCGCCCGCGGGTCGATCCTGTTCAGCCTGCTCGTCTGGGGCGTGGGGGTGGCCGGAGCCCTGGGGCTGGCCGATTTCGGGGCGCTCGCCCGGGCTCCGTGGCTCGGGCTTCCCCGGCCCTTCGCCTTCGGCGGGCCGGGAATGGGGTGGACGCTCGCAGCCGGCGCGGTGTTCGGAGTCGTGATCGGCTACGTCGGCTCCATCGCCGAATCGATCGGCGACTATGCGGGGACGTGCGCGGTCTCCGGCGTCACCTACCGCATGCGGCACATCCACCGCGGCATCACGGTCGAGGGGCTCGCGTCGGCGCTCGGCCCCCTCTTCGGGGCGCTGCCGCTCACGACCTACAGCCAGAACACGGGTGTCATCGCCACGACCCGGGTCGCGAGCCGGCGGGTGGTCCAGGTGGCGGCGATGATCCTGCTGCTCTACGGGCTCTCCCCGAAGACGGGCACGCTCCTGGTGCTCATTCCGCGGCCGATCGTGGGCGCGGTCTTCCTGGTGATCTGCGGCATGATCGCCACGGCCGGATTGCGCCTGCTCGCCTGCGGACAGAAGGACGAGGTCTTCCTGGTGACCACCGCGGTCTCGCTGATTGCGGCTCTCACCCTGCCCCTCGCCGCCGGCAGCCAGAAGGAGTGGCTCGCCTCCCTCTCTCCCACGGCCCAACTTTTCCTGAGCAACGGCGTGGTGATCGCGATCACCCTGGGGGTTGCGCTGAACGCGGCGCTCCGGGCGGCACTGCGTCCGCGCCCTGACTCTGCGGCGCATACAAGATGATGGCGAAGCTGACAGACAGTGTGGCGGAGGGCTCCTCAACTCGTGGTGAGCCGCCCACCGATCATACACGCGCACCGTTGATGCCGCTGGGGAGACAGCGGTCGCGCCCGGCGGACCCCTCGGTGGTACGATTGGAAATCAACGGCGGTGGCGGCGCGCATCCGGGCCGGACTGCTGAATTGAGGCGAGCCCTGGCGTCGGACGATCGACTGGACCAGGAGAAATCGTGCCGACCGAGGAGTCACTGATTCCGCCGCACGGCGGGTATCGCAAGCTGAAGAGCTTTCAGGTGGCGCAACTGATCTACGACGTCACGGTGCGCTTCTGCGAGCGATATGTCGACCACCGGAGCCGAACCCGCGACCAGATGGTGCAGGCGGCGCGCAGCGGGGTGCAGAACATCGCTGAGGGGAGCCAGGCCTCGGGCACCTAGAAAAAGTCCGAGCTCAAGCTGACCAACGTGGCGCGGGCCAGCTTGAGGAGCTGCGGCTCGACTACGAAGATTTTCTGCGGCAGCGGGATCTGCCCCGGTGGCCACCGGATCACCAGGCGCTGGTGCGGTTCAAGGCGAGGCGCTGCACCACGGTCGAGGAGGTCCGGGCCTGGGTGGAGGAAGAACACGGACGAGCACGGACGAACAAGGACTGGCACGGACAGGGTGGATCCGGGGATTCGTCCTTGTCGGTCCGTGAAAGTCCGTGTGCGTCCGTGAGCTTTCCCACTCTGGTGGCCAACGCGGCGCTCTCGCTCCTGAACCTGTGCTGTCACCTGCTGGACCGGCAGTTGCAAGCCCAGGCCCGGGCCTTCGAGAGCGAGGGAGGCTTCACGGAGCGCCTGTACCGGATCAGGCAACAGAAGAGGAGACGGTGAACATCACCCCTCCTCCCCCGTCCGCATCCCCACCTTCAAGCACGCCCGCCCCAGATACACCTCATCCCCCGCAGCCAACCGCACGCCGCGGCGGTCGTGGGCGGGGATGTCGATGGTGCGGCCTTCGCGGAAGATGCGGGTGGCGGCGGCGGGTTGCTCGGCGCGGAGCCACCAGCCTGCGGTGGCGTCGTCCCAGGCGATGCGGGCGTGTTCGCGGGAGACGGTCTGGTTGATCTCTCCGTCCTCCTGGAAGGCCAGGTCGTTGCGGCGCTTGACCCGGCCTTCGGAATCTACGATCTCCGCCATCCGGCCGATATGGATGCGGTCGGCGGTGACGGTGTAGACCCGCTGGGCCGCGACGCCTTTGACCACCGTCAGCTCCAGCACCGGCCGGACCGGCGGGCGGCGGGGTCTCATCGGCTGGCCGGGAGCGGTGACGGCGGCGGCGGTCTCGGTCCTCTCGTAGGCGAGGAAGAAACGGCGGTCGCCGTACTCGGGCCGGGCCTCCTGGTCGAAGATGACCTGGACGTCCAGGTCCGGCGGGACGGGCGCTCCGCGCTCCCGGAGACGGGTGGCGATCTCCTCGGGGAGGTTCCAGCCCTCCTGGACGATCGCTTCGAGCTCGGTCCGCTCCCGGGGGTCCGGCGCGAGGAGGTGGATGCGGATGCGGTTGTAGGGGAAAACCCGTTTGCCGCCGCCGGCCGGCACCACCCGGGACTCGGCGTCCTCCAGGATGGCCCGGCGGATCTCCAGGGGCTCGGTGCCTCGCGTCCAGGGCCGGATCCAGCCGCGGATCTTGTCGACGATCTCGTTCGCCATGGCGTCTATTCTCTGATAAGTCCGAGCTCTGCCGCAGCTTTCACGATCTCTCCCGTGGCCGGAGCCGCCAGCCGGCCGCCGTAGCCGCCGTGCTCGACGATCACGGCCACGGCGATCCGCCGTCCGCCAGAGCTCCCGTACGGGGCGAAGCCGATGAACCAGGAGTGGGACCTCTTGTCCTGGACCTCGGCGGTGCCGGTCTTGCCGGCGATGCCGGGCACCACGCCAGCGAGGTAGCGGGACGCCGTGCCCACGGTCACCACCTGGCGCATCGGCCGCGCGATGAGGGGGATCTTGCCTGCCTCCAGAAGGCGCACGGGCTCAGCCCTGCGGGTGTTGCTTTCCCCGCGCACCCAGCGGCCCTCGGGGGCCGCGCCGCCGTTCGCGATCGTTGCGGCCACCCGGGCCATCTGGAAGGGTGTGGCCACCACCTGGCCCTGGCCGTAGGAGGCCTGGGGCAGGGCGTCCTTGACCTGCTCGGCGGTGTTCGGCCGGGCCACGGGGATCCCGAACAGCTCTGCCGTCTCCAGGAGGCGCTCGGAGCCCACCTCGTAGGTCCCGAGCTGGGCGAAGTAGGCGTTGCAGGACTGGCTGATCCCCTTGTCCAGATCCATCTGGCCGTGGGGCGCGGTGACCGTGGGATCGTCGCGGACGGGCCGGCCCCAGCCGCGCACGGAGTTGCCGACCCGGTCGCCGGGCAGGTCCTTGCAGAGGAAGGTCCGCTCGGCCGCATCCGGGTCCTTGCGCAGCGCCGCGAGCGCGGTGACGATCTTGAAGGTGGAGCCCGGCGGGTAGATGCCGTAGCGGGTGCGGTCGATGATCTCGCTCGCGGAGTCGTCCGAGATCTCGACCGGCAGCTCCTCGGGCCACGGGTAGCTCACCGAGGCGAGGAGGTCTCCCGTCTCCGCGTCCATCACCACGGCCGCGGCGCCGTGGCCGGCCTGGCGTGCGTACTTCTCCAGGATGGCCGCCGTCCGCGCCTGGAGCCGAGCGTCGAGGGTCATCTCCAGCGTGCGGTCCCGCCCGAGGATCCCCTTGACCGTCTCATGCTCGGGCCGGTGGCGGTGGCGGAGCACGGGGATGAGCTCGCCGTAGTCGTAGCGGATCTCCCGGGTGATCGAGCCGTTCGGCTGGAGGACTTCGACCGGCTCGGCGTAGTCATCGTACCCCTGGAGGCGGATGCGGAAGTCCCGCTCGGTGTAGGAGGTGTTGCTCGCGCCCCAGTTGGCGTAGGTGCGCCGGTCGCCCAGGAGGTGGAAGGTGAGGCCGCCCAGAGGGTAGGCCCGCCCCTTCTGGGCCTCCTTCAGCGTGTCCGGCGTGAGGGAGATTCCCATCCTCGCGAAGGCCGCCCGGTGCTTCTCCAGCTCCTTCGGATCGCTCGTGGCCAGCGGGAGGCCGTTGCGGTCCACGATCGTTCCGCGGGGGATGGTCTCGGCGATCGTCTCCAGGCGCGGGTTGTAGTCGAACCGCCGGAAGCCGTCCCCTTGGAGAACCAGGGCGCCCCGGGCCAGGAAGTCGTTGGCCTGGAGCGCCTGGACCTGAGCCGCCCGCAGGGCGATGACGGCCAGGAACCCCAAGAGCGCGAAACCGATCCACCGCACCGGACCCCGGAACCGCTCCAGGGCCGCGGGGTTCCCCGGCCGCGCCGAAAGGGCGAGGATCATCCCGAAGATGAGGAAGTTGGCCAGCATGGCCGTGCGGCCCGAGCTCAGGAAGGGAGAGACCACGCCCGAGAGGGGGAGAAGGCCCACCACGCCCCCGGCGATCAGCACGATCTGGAGGGCGATGAGCAGCGTCAGGCCCAGGCCCAGGAAGAAGCCGTAGATGCCGCCGGCCTCGAGGGCCGTGCGCATCCCGCGCCAGACGAGAACGCCGTAGAGCGCCAGCACGGCGAGCACGCCGAGGAACCCCAGCTCTTCGCCCACGGCGGCCAGGACCATGTCCGTATGGACCTCCGGCACCCGCTGCGGCTGTCCCAGCCCGAGGCCCGTGCCGGTGAGCGATCCGGCGGCTAGGGCCCACAGCGACTGCGCCAGGTGGTCGCCGCCCCGGAAGGCGTTGTCCCACGGCGAGAGCCACATGGAGATGCGGCCGGTGACCGTCTGGGGATAGCCGATCTTGTACCCGACGAAGAAGGCGAGCACGACGAGCGCCGCTCCCAGGACGAGCATGGCCGACCGGCCGCGGGCCACGCAGTAGAGGAGGAGGAAGAGGAAGGAGAGGATGAGCGCGGGCCCCAGGTCCCTCTGGAGGAAGAAGAAGAGGAGGACGACGCCGATGGCCGCGATGGGCGTCACCACGTATTCCAGTTTGGGAACCCCAAGCCAGCGCTGCAGCCCGCCGGGGAGGGCCAGGCGTTTCTCCGGCAGCTCGCGCAGGAACTCCCAGCGGTCGAAGAAGTAGCCGGCCAGGAAGAGGACGACCAGGATCTTCACGGCCTCGACCGGCTGGAAGCCGAAGAGGTTCACCTTGGCGTCGCTCCCGCCCGGGCCGCTGCCGAAGGCGATGAGGAGGACGGAGAGGCCGATCGCCGCGAGCAGCGGGAGGAAGGTCATCCGCCGCAGAGGCGAGCGCTCGAGGTCCAGCAGGCTCGCCCCGGCGAGCAGGACGCAGCCGGCGAGGACGCCCTGGCCGAAGGTCTGGAACAGCAGGAGGTCCCGCAGGGGATCGCGGACGCTCGTCATCACCATGTAGCCGATCCCCGAGAGGACCAGGAGGGATGGCAGGATCAACTCGTCCCCCTGGAAGCGCCGCGCCCGCCACAGGAGGTGGACGGCGGCGAAGACGGTCAGGATCAGCGCCCCCCAGAGCCAGAACCGGGCGCGGAACCCTTCCGGGTTGCGGACGACGAGACGGGGCTTGAGCTCCCGGATCTGGGCCGGGGTGAGCAGCCGCACGGACGACGGCCCCGTCTCCTCCCCCTCGCTCGCCGCCTCCAGCCGCTCGCGCAGGCCCGTCAGTTGCCGGTTCGCCCCGATCTCCGAGGCCGGGACCCGGATCTTGGCGAGCTCTCCCACGTTCGGCGCCGGGGACTCGTGCAGCCGCCGCCAGATCGTTTCCGCCACGAAGGTCCGCTCCTCGGCCG
>DASQEB010000521.1:0-1777 GCA_035633875.1 Thermoanaerobaculia bacterium | reverse complement strand
CACCAGCGACGGGCTCGGCTCCGGATGCGGCAGAAGGCCGCGGCTCTTCGGGACGCCTCGGGTTACGGTCAGGCGCACCGCGGCATCGGTGAGCCCGTTGGCCGCCAGCGTCCTCGTGATCGCGTCGGCCAGGTCTTCGTCTCTCGGGAGAGGGGACAGCCCGAGCACGGCCGCGCCGGCCCGCAGGCGCGATAGGTGGCGTTCGATCCGGAGGACGGCGCCTCCCCTGACCCGCATGGTCTCGAACACCCCGTCGCCTAAAGTGAATCCCCGGTCGCGCGGGTCCACGGCGGCTTCGCCCGCCGGCAACAACTCCCCGTTGACCCACAGGAGAGGCGCTTCGCTCACCACTCTTCCGGCTCGGCCCCGAGTGCTCCCAGAAGGGCCCTGCCCTTGGCCAGGGTCTCGGCGTACTCCGCTTCGGGGTCCGAGTCGTAGGTGACCGCGCCGCCGACCTGAAGGTGCATCCGGCCGTCCCTGAGCACGAGCGTGCGGATAACGATGTTTGTGTCCATCGCCCCGGTGAAGCTCAGATAGCCGATCGCGCCGCAGTAGACCCCCCGCCTGACTGGCTCGAGCTCCTCGATGATCTCCATCGCCCGGATCTTCGGGCAGCCCGTGACCGAGCCGCCGGGAAAACACGCGCGCAGCAGGTCCACGGCGTCCAGCTCCGGTCGGAGCTCGCCGGTCACGGTGCTTACCAGGTGCCAGACGCTGGCGTGTCGTTCGAGGTGAAAGAGCTCGGGCACCCGTACCGAACCGACGCGGGAGACCTTGCCGATGTCGTTGCGCAGCAGATCGACGATCATCAGGTTCTCGGCCCGGTCCTTCTCGCTCGCCAGCAAACCCTCACCCAGGTCACGGTCTTCGTACCAGGTTCTCCCGCGGGGACGGGTCCCCTTGATGGGCCTGGTCTCTACGCGTCCCCCGTCAAGCCTGAGGAACCGCTCGGGGGAGGCGCTCAAGACCTTGGTAGCCCCCAAGTCGAGGTACGCCCCGTACGAGACGGGCGAGGCCGCGCGCAGCCGCTCGTAGAGCGGCCAGGCCGCCCCGCTCCACTCGCCCTCGAGCCGGTGCGAGAGGTTGACCTGGAAGATGTCCCCGGCGGCGATGTACTCCCTGGCCCTCTCGACGGCCCGGAGATAGTCGGCGCGACGGAAGTTCGAGCGCAGCCGCGGGGCCGTCGGGCTCGCGGCGCAGTTCGACGACGGGGCAGGGACCCGAAGCCGCTCCTGGATGCCGGCGAGCCGGGCACGCGCGTCGGCCTCTTTGCCCGTCGGAAGCCCCGTGGCCACCACCCAACTCTCGCCGGACAGGTGGTCGGCGACCAGCACCCAGTCGTAGAAACCGATGTCCAGCTCCGGCATACCCTCGTCGGCGGCGGTGGCGGGCAGCCGCTCCAGCGTGCGGCCCAGATCGTAGCCGAAATAGCCGACGGCGCCGCCCAAAAACGGTGGCAGGCCCTCTACCCGATCCACTCTATAGCGGCGCAGCAGGAGCTGGAGACGCCTCCAGGGGTCCTCTTCCGTAACTACCCGTCCCGCCGGACCAACAAGCTCGACGCGGCGGCCCCTGCTCCGTACCGTCAGGAAGGGATCGGCCGTGAAGAACGAATAACGCCCACCGCGGCCGTCGGTCAGGCTGCTGTCCAGGAACGACGGCCGCGGCAGGTCGAGAAGGCGAGGTGCCGCCCGATGGGGGCCCTCGGGCGCCGGAGCGACCACCAGGGCAGGACCGCCTACAGACGGCGGGTCCAGGACACCCAACCCTCCCACGC
>DASQEB010000520.1:0-6822 GCA_035633875.1 Thermoanaerobaculia bacterium | reverse complement strand
GGGCGCCCGGAGCCGCAGACCGTGGAGGAGCCCTCGCGCCGTCCCCGCGAGCAGAAGGATCTCCTCCCAGACCCCTGACCAGTCCCCGCGCCGGAGGAAGCGGGCCGCCGCGCCGGTCCGCAGGGCGAGCCACGCGAGGAGGACGCGGAGCGCGTACAGGTCCCCCTCGCGCAGCCAGAGCGCGCAGCAGGCCCCCATGCCGCGGCCGTACATGGGTCGGCGCGCCCGGCGCTCCGCCCGGGTCTGCCTCTCGTGGTAGACGAGGGACGCGGGCTCGTAGCGGATGCGGGCCCCGGCCCGGAGCAGCCGGTAGAAGAGGTCCATGTCGACTCCCCCCCGGGCCGGCGAGCCCGGTCCGAGGCGCTCGTCGCACCCGCCGACGCGCTCGAACCAGCTCCGCTGGACGGCGAAGTTGTTGCCGCTCCCCACCTCCCAGGGAACGGCCCGGCCGTGGAAGTCGCGCCGCTCCGTGCGGGTCCGCGACGAGACGGGGTGGACCTTGCTTCCCTCCGCGGCGAGGGGGAGGATCCGGCCGGTGACAGCGTCGATGCCGCGATCCGCGGCGAACGTCCGCGCGATGGCCGCGAGCCAGCCACGGTCGGGGATGCAGTCGTCATCCGTCACCGCCACGACAGGGTGGCTCGAGCGGACGACGGCCGCGTTCTGGGCCACCCCGAGGCCGTGTGCCTCCTGCCGGACGTAGACGATCGGCAACGGTCCGGTCTGCCGCTCTTCGATGACCGCGCGGGTGCGGCCGTCCCGGCTCTGGTCCACGACCACGACCTCCGTCGGCAGGGCGTCCCCCGCTGCGAGGGCGTCCAGGCACCGGGCCAGGGCCTCGGGCCGGTCCCGCGTGGAGATCGCGACCGAGATTCTCAACCCCCGATCCCCTCTCGCGCCAGGGAGTCGTACAGCGCCTCGTAGGCCGCGACCGGCCTCTCCCATCCCAGGTTCTCCTCCGCCCACGCCCGCGCCCGGCCGGCGAGGGCGACGCGGCGGTCCCGGTCCTCCAGAAGGGCGAGGATCGCTCCGGCGAATTCTTCGTCCGTCTCCGCCAGGATCACCTGGTCTCCATCCGTCAGCCAGATCCCCTCGACAGCGAGCGGAGAGGCGACGATCGCCTTGCCTGCGGCCAGGGCTTCCAGGACCTTCACGCGCATCCCGCCGCCCCGGAAGAGGGGGGTGGCCACCACGGCGGCCTCGTCCAGGTAGGGACGGAGGCTGGGGACGAACCCGGTCACCGTCACCCCCGGCCCGGCCGCAGCCCGCAGCTCCCCGGGCGGCGCCTCGCCCACCAGGGTGAGGACGGCGTCGGGCCGGCGCTCCCGCACGCGGGGGAAGATCGAGCGCGCCAGACGGAGGGCGGCGTCCACGTTCGGCGGGTGGTTGTAGCTTCCGGTGAACAGCACGGACGGCGGCGGCTGCCCGGCCGGATCCAGAGCCCGAGGCGGCAGCTCCATGCCGAGGGGGATGGTGACCAGGGGGACGCGTCCTGCATAGGGCGCCAGGGCCGCCCGGTCCCGGGCCGTGAACACGACCACGGCGTCCGCCAGCCGCGCCACGCGCCCTTCGAAGCGCTCCCACGCGAGCAGGTCCAGCCGGTTGCGGAAGCGGTCGAAGCCGCGGGAGGAGCGCCACAGCTCCCGCGCGGGGCCCACTCCCGGCTCGTATTCGGTGAGGACCCGCCGGGCCGGGGAGCCGTTCAGGCACGCCAGGTACTGCCCCATGACGTGGTACTCGGCCTGGACGACATCCGGCCGCCATGTCCAGGCCAGCTCCCGCACGCGGGCGGCGAGGGCCGGCACGTGGCAGTGCGTGGCCCATGTGGGCCGCGAGGAGACCAGCGCTGTTGCGGCCCGCGCCTGTTTGGCGAGCCGCCGCCGGAGCCCCACGGCCCGGTTCCGTCCGAAGCGGGAAAACTCCTCCACACGCTCGAGGCATCCGCGCAGACCATCGTCCACGCCCGGCTCGCCGTCCCCGCGCAGGTAGAGGAGCGCCACCCGGTGGCGTCGGGCAAGGCCCGCGAGGAGCTGGGCCATGGCCCGGCCGCCGCCGTGGCCAGCGTCCAGCCTGGGAGCGAACGGTGCCAGGACGAGGAGCCGCCGCTCACCGCCAGCCGGACTCACACCATCCTCCGAAGAGCTCCTCCGCGCTCCCGGCCAGGGTGGCCACGTAGGCGGCCTCGGGGTTGGGGGTCTCCCGTCCCCGGCGCAGGGCGAGCTCCGCCCAGGTCGCCACGAGCAGGAGCGGAACGAAGCGGCGGTCGAGCCGCAGGCCCTCGCAGTAGAACGCCACGGCCCGCCGCACGGCCTCCCCGGGCTCTCCGCCGCGCCGGGCGATCCACACTTCGCGGAGCACGCGCAGCCGCGCGGCCTCATCCGACGCCTGGTGGGCCAACTCGCTCCAGTGGGTGGCGAAGTGGAGGAGGTCCGAGAGCGCCGGCCCGGGCCGCGCTCCCTCCCAGTCGATCACCCGCAGACCGTCGTCCCCCCGCAGCACGTTCCACGGCGTGAAGTCCCGGTGCTGCCACGCGATCGGCAAGACCGCGCCGGCCAGCGCGTCGGAGCGGCGACGGACCGCGGCGAGCAGCCGCTCGGGCACCACCGCCGCGCTGGACGCCTGGCGGAGCTCCGCCAGGGGGAGGCCGATCCACTCGGCCTTCTGGGCGGCGTCCCATTCCGTCCGCCGGACCTCCGTCTGCCGGTGGAATTCGGCCAGCCAATCCGCCGCGTCCCGCAGGTCCCGCAGCTTGCCGGAGAGCGGCTCGCCCCAGCTCCCGACCCGCTGGACCAGGGGGCGTCCGGCGGCGTAGCTCTCCAGGCCCAGGGAAAGGCTTCCGGCGCGATGGATCCCCCGAGGCTCGGGAAGCGCGCTCCGCGTTGCCGGGCCCAGCCGTCCCCGGATGTGGGCGAGGACCGACTGCTCGGCCTCCGTCTTGCCGTTGAAGCGCGGGAGCCGGGGGACCTTGAGCACCCCGCCGGGCTCCGTTGCTGCGGGCGCGAAGGGGAGGATGACCGCCCGCTCCAGGCCGTGGGCGAGGAGCAGCGGACGAAGCCCTCGCGCTCCCCGCACCTCCGGAGGCAGAGCCGGATGCCCCAGGATCGAGGTCGGAGCTCCCTCCAACGGCCCGGACACCGCCGTCAGGGCGAAGCTCCGGGTGAGGAGGGCGCCGCCCCGCCAGGAGAGCGCCCGCACCCCTTCGCGGTGCAGCCTCTTGCCGAGCGTCCAGGCAGGCTGGAGCGTCTCGGCGAACCAGCGCAGGGCCGCGGGATGGTCCAGCGGGATATAGGCCTCGTGCCGATCGAACCCGGGATGAACGGCATAGACCCCCGTCACCCGCAGCCGGCTCCCCCGGGGCATCCGCCAGGACTCCAGCTCGAACCAGGCGCACCCGCTGGGGGCCAGGCAGCGCGCCGCTTCCTGGGGCGGCACCCCAGAGCCATGGAGCACGGCCAAGGCGTCCGCCGAAGGTCCGGCCGGCAAAGAGGTGCTCACCCGGCGGGCGATTCCGGTCTCCTCGAGCGCCTCCGCGAGCCCGGGAGGGCCGCCCAGGAGCACCAGGTGGGCGAAGGCACCGTTCAGCGGCGGAGGCAGAAGAAAGCGCCCGTCGAACCGGCGGAGGAGGGCGGCGGCAGGGGTGGCCTGCGCCGCCTCCGCCAACGGGTGGTCCAGCTCTACCCTGGAGCTCATCGCACCGGCCTCTCCTGGAGGACGCGCCGCCAGACCGCCAGGTCCCCGGCGAGAGCTCGCCGCCGGTCGGGGTCCCGCGTCCAGAGCGATTTGACGGTGTCGCGGGCGACATGCTCGGCCATGGCGAGGGTCACGGCCCAGCGGAGCCGTGCGAGCGTCCCCGGCGGGGAGTGGAGGCGGTGGAACCGGGCGAGGCTCGCGAACAGCCGCACCATCATCTCGGGCCGCAGGCGCCCCGTGCTCGCCCCCTCCTCGTGAATCACCTCCGCCTCCGGCGTGAAACGGACCTCCCAGCCGGCCGCGCGCATGCGCCAGCAGAGGTCCATCTCCTCGGCGTAGAGGAAGTACGTTTCGTCGAACCCGCCCACCGCCTCGAACGCCTCCCGGCGGATTGCCAGGGCCGCCCCCTTCACCCACGGCACCTCGCCGGCCGGCACAGGGAAGTAGACGGGCCGGAACCTCCGCCGCAGCCCCGGTGTGTGGCGAACCAGCCGGTTGAGATAGGTGTTCATGGCCAGGACGTTGAACGGCGTGAGGAACGGGAAGCACGAGGGTTGCCGCGTGCCGTCCGGATGGAGCAGCAGGGGGCCGGCGATCCCGGCCCCCGGATGGCGGTCCAGTTCCCTGGCTAGCGCCGCGAGCGCTCCGGGCCGGAGCCGGGTGTCGCTGTTGAGCAGGAGGACGAACGGCGCCCGGCAGGCGGCGAGCCCCCGGTTGGAGGCCGCGCCGTATCCCGGGTTGTCCTGGTTGGCCAGGAGGCGGACCTCGGGGAAGCCGGCTCGCACCATCTCGACGCTCCCGTCCCGCGAAGCGTTGTCCACCACGACCACCTCGACCGCCCCCTCCTCCCGCGCCGTCTCCAGGCAGGCCCGCAGGTGCTCGCGGGTCTCGTGATTGATCACCACCACCGCGGGAAGGGCGTCCGGCATCATAACGAGCGGCTCCTCAGGGCGCCGCGCCACACCGCCAGGTCCTCCGCGAGCCGCGAGCGTTCCTCCGGCTCCCGCGTCAGCGCCAGGCGCAGCCCGTCGCGGACGAGGCGGCCGAGCATGGCGGCGCCGATCATCGCCTCCAGCGTCCACACCCGGAGCCGCGAATAGTGGCGGCGGTAGAAGAGCTTCGAGCTGGCCACCTGCCGCACGGCCATCTCCGGGCGCCGCTGCCCCGTGCTCGTCCCGCCCACGTGCACCACCGTGGCTACGGGGGCGAAGCGCACCTCCCAGCCGGCCTCCTTTCAACGCCAGCAGAGGTCAATCTCCTCCGAGTACATGAAGAAGGATGTGTCGAACCCCCCGATCGTCTCGAACGCTTCCCGGCGGAGGGCCAGCGCCGCTCCCAGAACCCAGGGCACGACCCGCGGCCGGTCGTGGAGCGAGTGGGAGAGAAGCCAGCGGTCCCGAAGGACCGGGACACGGGCGAGCCAACGGGCGGCGGGGGTTTTTTCCAGCATCAACCGAAGAGTGCCGATAAACGGGAAACAGGAGACCTGGAGCGTGCCGTCCGGGTTCACCAGGCGCGGCCCGACCACGCCGGCCCGGGGATGCTCGTCCAAATAGGCGGCCAGCGCGCGGAGCGTCCCGGGCGTCACACGGGTGTCGGCGTTGAGGAGGAGGACGTACGGGCAGGCGGCTGCGGCGACCGCCCGGTTGGCCGCCGCGCCGTACCCTGGATTGCTCTCGTCCACGAGGAGGCGGACCTCCGGAAACCCGCTCCGGACCATGGCGACGCTGCCGTCCGTCGAGCCGTTGTCAGCCACGATCACCTCGCCCGGAGCTTCGGAGCGCACGCTCTCCAGGCAGGCGCGCAGGTCGTCCCGCGTGTTGTAGCCCACCACGGCCACGGCCATCGGTACAGGCTCAGCCCCCGTTTCCACCGTTCAGCTCCCGGTACAGATCTCCCACCGAGCGCACGAACTCGAACCAGCCGAACCGTCTCTCGGCGTACGCCCGGCCCGCGGCGGCCAGGCTCGCGGCCAGGGTCGGGTCCCTGAGCAGCCGCACGATGCCGCTCGCCAGCTCCGGCGCCCAGGGCTGGACGAGGAGGGCACGGCTCTCGTCGAGCTCCGCCCGGTGGGCCGGGATGTCGGTGGCCACGATCGGCTTGCCTGCCGCGAGATAGTCAAAGATCTTGAGCGGCAGGTTGTCCCCGTAGGCCCGGGGGGAGACGACCACGTCCGCCAGCGCGAGAAAGCGGGGGATCCGCTCCCGGGGCTGGCGCCGAACCACCCGCAGCGTCCCGTTCCGGATCAGGCCGACGTGTCCGCGCTCCACCGTCGTCCCCCCGGACTCCTCGGCCCCGACGAGGACGAACACGACGTCAGGCACCTCCGCCTGAACGTGCGGAATCGCCGCGAGGAGCTCCGGCAGCCCCTGGTATGTCTCGAACGTGCCGCTGTAGAGCACCACCGGACGGCCCGGAGCGATGCCGAGGTCCTGCCGCAGGGTCTCCGCCTCGTCCTGCGATGCCGCCGGGAGCATCGCGGCGTACCGCCACTCTCGAAGCCGCGCCCTGGGAGCCACCGTCCGCACCCGCTGCGCCAGACCCGCGCTGCTCACGATGGTGTCGGCGTTGCGCAGGAGCCATCGCTCCGCCCGCTTGAGGAACGCCTGCGCCAGAAGGGTCCGGAACACCGTGTGCTTCTTGGCGAGCTGCTCGGGGAGGCTCGACTGCATGTCGTAGATCACCGGCACCCGGAACCGGTGCCCCAGCGCCACGGCCGGGAAGGCGGCCTCCTCCAAGGCGTGGACGCAACAGTAACCGCCCCGGGCGAGCCGCCGCGCCAGCTCCGGGAACAGGGTCAGGTCCAGGAGGATCTTGGACAGAGAGAAGCCGATCGGCACCCGCCGCACCCCAAACGGGTTCGCCACCCGGACATAGTGGACCCGCGGGATCTCGATCGTCTGTCCCACTGGGAAGGTCAGGATGTCCACGTCATAGGCGAGCTGTGACAGAGCCCGCAGGAGCTGACACACGGCGATCGGCGTCCCACGATCCTCGTAGAACGGCTGGGGAGCGACGACGAGAACCCTTGATCGCGACAAGGTGCGAACCTTTCCTCTCGAAACGTTCACCGAAGAGAGAAAGCCGTCTGGAAGGCAAGCAGGCAGTGTGCCATTGACGGTGATCGATATG
>DASQEB010000519.1:0-4334 GCA_035633875.1 Thermoanaerobaculia bacterium | reverse complement strand
CCGGGCGGCCCAGGCGATGCGGTCGGTGCCGCTCGCGCAGTCGACCGGGGTCATCTCCCACTCGCCGCCGAAGGCCTCCACGGCGCGGGCGATCCGCTCGTCGTCCGTCAGCACCACCACCCGCGCGAGCCCCCGGGCCCGCGCCACCCGGGCATAGACGTGCTCGATCATCGGCCGTCCGGCGATGGGGAGCAACGGCTGTCCTGGGCGTCGAGTCGACCCGTCCCGGGCCGGGATCGCGCCCTCGACACCCGTGCCTCCGGCAAGGGGGGACAGGGGAGGGGACTCGATGGGGTGCACGACCTAATCTAAAGCGATCGGCCGGGGGGTGTCAACGGAGCGGCCAGCACCGGCGCCCCGGCTGGACTCCGGCCGGACAGAGCCCGTACCATTCGCCCCGCGATGAAAGGGACCTTTTCCCGCCAGGTGCTGGCCGTCCTGCTGGCGCTCCTCGGCGCCGCCGCCTGCTCCCGCGATTCCGGCCGGGAGGTGCGATTGCTGCTGGACGAACATCATGCGCCCGACGTGCTGGTGGAGCAGCGGGAGATCGCGCTGCCGCCGTCCTTGCAAGGCAACCGGTTCGTCCGCCACTGGTGGCCGTGGCTCTTCGAGGGCAAGCAACTGGTCCTCGGGCCCGTGGGGAAGAGCTCGCGGATCGAGGTGGTCAGCCTGGGCGAAGGGGCGCGGACCTTGGTCCTGGACCTCCTTGAAGAGTCGGCCTCCAAAGCAGGAAAGGTTCGGGTCGTGGCCGCCGGCCGGGAGCTCGGGGCGTTTCCGCTGACCGATCCCTTGGAGATTCCCCTGCCCCGGAGCTTGCCTCTCGGCCGGGTGACGCTGGACCTCTTCTTCGAGCCGGGGTCCCGGGGCGTGCTGGCCGCCGCGATCCGTCCTCACCGGCCGGCGGGGGATGTGCGCTTGCGGGGAGCGGACCTGATCCAGGGGGGAGACTCCCTGGTCGACCTGGTCCACCGCATCCCCCCGGGGGCGACCTTCGTGGGGGTGTTCCACCCTCCGCTCACGGCCCGGGCCGGGCAGCGGTTCGACCTCGCGGTGGAGCGGGAGGACGGGACTCCGATCCGCCGTTTCCATTGGACCCCCAGCTTCTGGGACCGGGTGCACGGAGCGCGGCGGATCGAGCTGCCGCTCGGCGATGCCCAGGGGCTCGTCCGGGTGCGTCTGCGAGCGTCGGGACAGGGGCCCGCCGCCCGCTGGGCGAGGCTCGGGTTCGACGTCCCGAAGCGGAGCGCGGCCGGCGATCCCCCGGTCCTCACCGTCGAGAAGTCTTCCCCGGCGCCGCCCCGCCTGGTCGTGGTCTACGTCATGGACGCCCTGCGCGCCAACGCCGTCGGCCACCTGGGGGGGCCTTCCGGCGTCTCGCCCGTGCTGGACCGGCTCGCGCGGGAGGGGGTCACCTTCCGGCGCCATCGGAGCGTGGCCCCGAACACCATCCCGTCGACCAAGGCCCTGTTCACCGGCCGGACCTTCGTCACCGGCGGCGACTGGCCTCTCCAGCCGAAGGACGGCACCACCCTCGCGGAGCTCTTCCGGGAGGCCGGCTACCGCACGGGTCTCTTCTCCGGCAACGTCTACATCAGCTCCGCCTTCGGCACGGACCGGGGCTTCGAGTACGCGGACGAAGACGTCCTGATGGACGAGGCCATGGGACCCCTCGACAGCCCGTACAACGACAACGCCGCCCGCGTCCAGGACGCGGCGCTGCGCTGGCTGCGCTCGCTCGATCGGGGGGAGAAGGCGTTCCTCTACCTCCATACGATCCACCCCCACAATCCCTACGATCCGCCCGAGCCTTTCCGGTCGCGCTATACGAGCGGCATCCCCTCGAGGATCGACGGCAGCACGCAGACGCTCTCGGACGTGCGGAAGCTGCGGCGCAGGATCACCCCCGCCGACCAGCGGCGGCTCCGCGGTCTCTACACCGGGTCCTTCGCCTTCAACGACGCCGAGCTGGAAGGATTCTTCTCGGAGCTCGCCCGCTTCGCGTCTCCTCGAGAGACCCTGGTCGTGCTCACCTCGGATCATGGCGAGGAGCTGTTCGAGCATGGGGGCGTGCTCCACGGCTACACGCTGTACGAGGAGATGATGGGCATCCCTCTCGTCCTCTGGGCTCCCGGCCGGCTGCGACCAGGGGAGGTGGAGGAGCCGACGGACACCCTCGACCTCCACTCCACGCTCCTCGAGCTGTGCGGCCTGCAGGTTCCGAAGGCGGCCGAGGGACGCTCGTTGCTCGCCGCCCGGCCGCGGGAGCGGGAGTACATCCACCTCGCTGCGGCGTCGAGCGTCGTCGGCGGGATCTACTCGGCCCGTTGGGGAAAGTGGAAGCTGGTCTGGGCCCCCCGTTTCGGTCCACACTGGGGCATGGGCGACGGTCTGG
Source organism: Thermoanaerobaculia bacterium (assembly GCA_035633875.1). Lineage (GTDB taxonomy): Bacteria > Acidobacteriota > Thermoanaerobaculia > Multivoradales > UBA5704 > DATARR01. Next base: position 1,942 of record DASQEB010000519.1, on the reverse strand, counting down.
GCCGCTCCCGGGATCCGGAGTACCTGTTCGACCTGGAAGCCGACCCGCAGGAGCGGGTCAACCTCGCTGGTGAAGGGGGGCTCGAGATAGCCTGGCTGCGCTCGCGCCTTCTCGCCTGGGTCCAGCGCAACCGCGCGATGTCCGCGAAGCCGCCCGAACAGCCCCTCGATCCCGAGACGGAGAGGAAGCTCCGGGCCCTGGGGTACGCGAACACGAAGAGATGAGATCCCGCTGGCTTCTGGCCGTCCTCCTCGTCGTCCTCACCGTCGTCGTTCTGGCGCTGGCGAACCGGTTGTTGCCGGCGGTGGTGGCGCGGACCTCCCTGCCCACGGGCGGGGCGCAGTGGATCTGGGAGGAACGGGGCCGCACCGACCTGAGCCCGGCGGCCTTCTACGCCGCGCGCGATTTCGACCTGCCCACGCCTCCTGCCCGGGCGCGGCTGTTGGTCATGGCGGACGAGGAGTACGTCTTCCACCTGAACGGCCAGAGGGTCGGCTCCGGCTCCTGGACGCCCGGCGCGGGGCTCGACGTCTACGAGGTCGGCCCGCTGCTGCTCCCGGGGGGTAACCGCGCGGTGGCGGAGCTCAGGAGCGGCCGGGGCGCGGGCGGGTTCCTGGCGGTGCTCGTGGACGGCGCAACCGGCGAGCCCCTGCTGGAGACGGACGGCACCTGGCGCATCCTCCGGGAGCATCACCTCGGGCTGGTGCGCGGGTGGTCCCCTCTCGACAGCGAGACGGCTTTCTCGTGGGGGTATCCCCCCATCGGCCGCTGGGGCGTCCCCGAACTGGGCCGGGAGAAGCCTCTCTTCCCCTCCCTGGTGGACCGGCCCATCCTGCCGCGCGGCGGCACGGCCCGCACGTCGGGGCCTCGCCAGGCGGGGCTCCTCTTCGATTGGGGCCGGGAGGTGACGGGCCATCTCGTGCTGGACATCCCACCCCGGGAGGAGATCGGGCCGGCCCTCCTGTTCACCGGCGCCACGCCGCCCGACGCCCGCCAGGACACGCCGGCGGCGGCGGTCCTCGTCCCCCGCGGAGCGCGTCGCTGGATGGACGCCCGGCCGCGGCGCTTCCGCTACGTTCTTCTTCTCGGGATGCGGAGGCCGGCCGCGGCCCGGCTCCTGCCCCTCGCGCCGGAGCTGGATCCGGGGACCGTGGCGGCGCTCCTGCCGCGGGACGGCGAGGCGCCGGAAGGCGTCTTCGGCATCGAGGCGCCGCCGCTACGAACGCCGGTGGAGGACGAAGTCTGGAGCGAACTCCAGAGCGTCCCGGGCGTCGCCCGGCGGAAAGAACTGTAGCTCGCGCTTGGCCTGCTCCGCATAGTCCCGGGCCAGCTCGGAGACCTCCTCCAGCGTCCCCTCGGAGCGGACGAGGTCCAGGATCTCCTGCGGGGCAACCCGGGTGAAGCTGCGGTCCTCCAGGACCATCTCCACGAGCCGCCGCCGGCTGGCGTCGACCCGGGGCAGGAGGAGGATCAGGGGGAGGGTGAGCTTGCCCTCCTTCAAGTCCGAGAGCACGGGCTTGCCCAACTCGGCCTCCTTGGCGGTGAAATCGAGGAGGTCGTCCACGAGCTGGAAGCAGATGCCGAGGTTCCGGCCGTAGCGGGTGAGGACCTGGCCGGCCTCGGACCGCTGGGGCGGGATGAGGCTGGGCAGCGAGCAGGCGGCCGCGAAGAGGTGGGCCGTCTTGCGGTCGATGATCTCGAAATACTCGTCCACCGTGAGGTCGAACGCCCCCAGCCGCTGGAAGGCGAGGAGCTCGCCCTCGGTCATTTTGAGGGTCGCGGCGCAGAGGCGGTCGATCACGTCCACCTGGCCGTGGGAGAGGGCCATCTGCATGGCCTTGGTGTAGATCCAGTCCCCCAGCAGCACCGAGAGGTTGGTCCCCCACAGGTGGTTCAGCGTGCTCTGGCCCCGGCGCAGGCTGGCGTGATCGATCACGTCGTC
>DASQEB010000518.1:0-3879 GCA_035633875.1 Thermoanaerobaculia bacterium | reverse complement strand
TTACAGACCTTGCGCCGACGGAAGAACACCTTTCTGGGGCGGGACATGGTCTAGACCTCCTCCTCTTCCGGGGCTCCCTCGTCGGTCTCCGGGGCCACCGTCGTGGCGGCCCCGGGGCGCTGCGGCCGTCGGGCGGCCCGCTTCAGATCCTCGTCGGTGCGGACCGTGAGGTAGCGCAGAATCTTGTCGTTCTGCCGCATCCGGTGCTCCACCTCCGGCAGCGCGGTCTTGCCACCCTCGCTGGAGATGTAGAGCAGAACGTACTTGCCCTCGTTCAGCTTGTCGATGGGGTACGCCAGCTTGCGACGGCCCCAGTTCTCCTCACTGGTGATCTGGGACCCGCCGGCGGTGATCATGTTCTTGTAGTCCTGGGTCATGGTGACCACGTCCTCGTCGGAGACGCGTGGGTCGACCACGAACATCAACTCGTACGTGCGCATGGGTGGCGAGTGTCCTCCCTATGGCCTGGGTCGGTCCCGCTTCGTGCGGAACAGAGAGGTTGACGGAATGGCGGTACCGAGCACGGCCCGCCCGTGATGAAGGCAGAGATTATACAGACCGGGAAGCGGAATGCAAGGCAGGCTACCCGTTGAACCGGTTCATCGCCACCTCCACCCCCTCCCGGAGCCAGCTCTCACAAGCGTCGGCGGCGCGGTGGATCATCTCCTCGACGGCCTCCCGATCCTCTGGGACGAAAGGGGAGAGAACGAAGTCGGCGAGGTCTTCGCCCGCGGGAGGGCCGTCCGGAGGGGCGACCCCCAGACGGAGCCGGGGCACCTCGGCCGTGCGGAGGCTCTCGATCACCGACTCGAGGCCGCGGTGGCCGGCCGGGCTTCCTTGGCGGCGCAGGCGGAGCCTGCCCAGGGGGAGGTTCACCTCGTCGTAGACCACCAGCACCGAGGAGGGCTCGAGCTGGTGGCGCTCGACGAAGCACCGGGCGGCATAGCCACTGCGGTTCATGTAGGTCTGCGGCTGGGCGAGGAGCACCTCGCCGGGATCGCCGGAGGCGCCGCCGAGCCGGCCCGCCCTGGAATTGCACTCCGGGCGGTCGAGGGAGATCCCCCACCGCCGGGACAGCTCGTCGACCACCCGGAAGCCCACGTTGTGGCGGGTGTCGCGGTACTCCTCGCCGGGGTTGCCCAACCCGAGGATGAGGTGCGCCATGCGGAGCGGCCGGTGAGCCCCTAGTCCTCCTCGCCCCTGGTCCGCTTGATGACCTCGGGCTCGGTGCGATTGGCCTCCGCCGCTTCGGCCTCCGCTTCCTCGGTGCGGGCGTGGCCCAGCGAAGCGATGACCCGCTCCGGCTCGTCGAGCAGGGTGATCCCCGGCGGGAACCGCAAGTCCTTGGCCTCGACGTGCTCGCCAATCTGCAGGTTGGAGACGTCGTGCTCGATGCTCTTCGGGATCTCGCCCGGCAGGCACTCGACGTGAACCTCGCGGGTGACGAAGTCGAGCATGCCGCCCTCCTTCACGCCCTGGGCCGTCCCCGTCAGCTCGATGGGCACGGCCACGCGCACCTTCTGATCCATCAGGATGCGCTGGAAATCGATGTGGATGACCATGCGGCTCACCGGATCCATCTGGATGTCGCGGATCATGGCGTGCCGCTCCTTGTCGCCGAGCCGGAGCAGGAAGATGGGGTTCTCGCCGACCCCGGGTCGCATGGTCTCGACGAAGGTCTTGCGGTCGACCTCGATCGCGACGCTCTCTCTGCCGCCGCCGTAGACCACCGCGGGGATCTTGCCGCGGGCCCGGACCCGCCGGTTGGCGTTCTTGCCCGTCTTCTCGCGGGGCTGGACTTCGATCTTCAGTTCACTCATTGGTTTTCCTCGCTTCTTCTCTTCTTCAAACGAACAGGGAGCTCACGGAGCTGTCCTCGTGGATGCGGCGGATCGCCTCTCCCAGGAGCGGAGCGACCGACAGGGGCTTGAGCTTGTCCAGACGGGCGAGTTTGCCGTCGAGGGGCGTCGTGTTGGTGATGAAGACCTTCTCCAGGGGCGATTCGGCGATGCGCTGGAGCGCCGGCCCGGAGAGGATGCCGTGGACGCCCGCAGCGAGGACCCGCTCGGCCCCCTCCTTCTTCAGGGCTTCGACGGTCTTGCACAGGGTGCCGGCCGTGTCGATGATGTCGTCGACCACCAGGGCGGTCTTGCCGGCAACGTCGCCGATGATGTGCATCACCTCCGCCACGTTGGGCGCGGTGCGTCGCTTGTCGACGATGGCGAGGCCCGCATGCAGCCGCTTGGCGATGGCCCGGGCGCGCTCGACGCCTCCCGCGTCGGGAGAGACCACGACCAGGTCCGGGATTTCAAGCTTGCGGACCGCGTCCAGGAGCACCGGCGCGGCGAACAGGTGGTCCACCGGCACGTCGAAGAAGCCCTGGATCTGGTCGGCGTGGAGATCCATGGTCAGAACCCGGCTGGCGCCGGCACGGGAGATCAGGTCGGCCACCAGCTTCGCGGTGATGGGCACCCGCGGCTTGTCCTTCTTGTCCTGGCGGGCATACCCGTAATACGGGATCACCGCCGTCACCCGCGACGCGGAGGAGCGCTTGAAGCTGTCCAGCATGATCAGCAGCTCCATCAGGTTCTCGTTCACAGGCTCGCAGGTCGGCTGGACCACGAAGACGTCCGAGCCGCGCACGTTCTCATCGATCTGGCAGAAGGTCTCACCGTCGGAGAAGTTGTAGGCGGTCACCTTGCCGGCCGAAAGGTTCAGGGAGTCGCAGATCTCGGCCACCAGGGCCGGATGCGCACGCCCGCCAAAGATCTTCAGTTCGCCAGCCATGCTCCCTCTCTGGAGACAAACGTAGGGGACCCTGCCGCGAGAGCGGATCCTCAAACGACCGGTTCCGTGGGATTCGTCCTGCTCTTCCTGCTCGAGTCTGGTTGGGGCGGGAGGATTCGAACCTCCGGATGCCAGATCCAAAGTCTGGTGCCTTACCACTTGGCGACGCCCCAGTCTCGGGTGTTTCCTTCCGGACGGCTGCCCGTTTCCGGGCAGCCGCCGGACATCCCGCGTCTTGGTCGCCAAGGGTGACCCCGGCGCGGGGCTCAGGTCACGGACCAGAAGGAGTCGCGGAGGTGCATCTCCTCGATCTCCTCCAATGTCTTCTCCGGCGACGCGGTAATCCCGTGGCTCACCGGTTCCTCCCGACTGGCCGGTCGGGAAAGCGTCGCCGCCCTCTCCCCCCGCTCCGCGGGTTGCTCTCCCCTCTCGAGGAGGACCCGCTCATACTCGGCCAACACGTTCTCCTCGATCATCCGCCTCGTCTCGTTGTTCAGCGGGTGGGCCACGTCCTTGAATTCACCATTCTTCTTCTTCCGACTCGGCATGCTGATGAAAAGCCCGTCTTTGCCCTGAATGATCTTGACATCATTGACCATGAAGCAATGATCGAACACGATCGAGACGAATGCCTTGAGCTTCTCCTCCTGAATCGGAAAGACCTTGACCTCTGTGATCTCCATCTTCGCGTCCTCTCCGTCGTCCCTGGTCGAAGCCATCGGCGTGCGGCGAGGAGCGGCGCATCAGGGTAGCGCTCGCTCGTAGGCGGCTGCCCTGAGGCGAACCGCCCGTTGTCGCGGCGGGCAACCCCCAGTCGGCGGAACAGGGGCGGCGGAAAATCATTCCGCTCCGGAGGGCCGCTCTATACACGCGCCGGCATCAATCAACGCATTATATACGAGCGGCTCCTCTTGGGAAAACGTCTCGAGGCGATTCCACGATCAGGAGGCCTCGGAGACGTCTCCCCTCCTCGGCCACCTCGGCCGTGCAGGCGCAATATGCTAGAGGCGCAAGGAGGCACTGTCAATGAGCCCTCCCCCCTGTCCCCTCCCCCATCGCGATGGGGGAGGGGACAGGGGGGAGGGCTCATTG
>DASQEB010000517.1:0-25453 GCA_035633875.1 Thermoanaerobaculia bacterium | reverse complement strand
GGCTTGAAGCTGCACTTCGGCAACTCGCGGGTGGATGTGAAAGACCCGCAGCACGTGGAGCAGGTCCGCCGGGTCTTCGCCGCGGCGAACGAGCGCCGGCTGGCCATCGTCGCTCACCTCTGGACCCAGCCCTATGGGCGGGAGCACGCCGAGATCTTTCTCGAGCGGATCCTGCCGGCAGCGCCCGACATCCCGGTCCAGATCGCGCACTTCGCCGGCGGCGGGCCGGGCTACACCGACGAAGCCCTGGAGGTCTTCGCGGAGGCCCTCGTCGCCAAGGACCCGCGGACGAAAAACCTCTACTTCGACATCGCGACCGTGGCCGACGGTCAGACAGTCGAAGTCCTGAAGAAGTTCGCCGAGCGCATCCGGCAGGTCGGGCTGCACCGCGTCCTGTACGGAACCGACTCGGCTCCACCCCCGGCGCGCCAATCCTGGCTGACCTTCCGCACGACGGTGCCGCTGACGGAGGAGGAGTTCAGGACGATCGCGGGGAACGTGGCTCCCTACCTGCGCTGAGAGGTGCCGCAGGCCTTCACATCGCGAAGCGGCGTGCGGCGCGGGCCTTCGCCTTGACAGCCGCCTCCTCCCGGTCCTTGGGCGGCGCACTGGTTTCGAGGGAGTTGAGAAGGCTGCCCGAAATCCTGGCGACCTCGTCGACGGCAGCGAAGAACGCGGCTTCGTTCGCCTTCGACGGCTTGTTGAAGCCGGTGATCTTCCGCACGAACTGCAACGAGGCCGCGCGGACCTCTTCGTCCGTCACCGGGGGCTCGAAGTTGAAGAGCGTCTTGATGTTTCGGCACATGGGAGCCACCTCCGAACGGTTGGAACCTGGTCCGTCCAAAGTACCCGAAGACCGAGGACGAATGCAATGCGCTCGACGGCCCAAACCCGGCTGCCTCTTCGCGATCGGGAACTTGATGTGCTGCCGGTGATCGCCGGTCTCAGCGCGCCCGGAGACGCAGGGCAGAGATCTCGGTCTGCGGAGGTTCGGCTGCCCGGGGGAAGCGCGCCAGGACGCTGTTGTTCAGGAGGTGCTCTCCGAAGCTCTCCCCTGGCATCGGGTGTGCGAAGAGGTAGCCCTGACCGAGCGGGCACCTCATCGTCCGGAGGACCGCCGACTGTCGGCGGCTCTCGATCCCTTCCGCGATGCTGACGAGCTTCAAGTCCCGGGCGAGGGAGAGGATTGCCCGGACCAAGCTGGTCTCCACCCTGTCGCCGAGCCGGCGGGTGAAGCCGCGGGCGATCTTGAGCACGTCGGCCGGCACGTCCCGGAGGCAACTGAGAGACGCGTAGCCCGTTCCGAAGTCGTCGATCGCGAGGCGGACGCCCATGTCGCGGAGCTCCCGGGCCCGTGCCGCACTCTGGAGGGCCGTGCTCTCTGTGATCTCGAGCATCAGCCGGCTCGGCGATATCCGCGTTTCCTGGAGGATTTCGCGAACGGTGGCGACGAACTCCGGAGAGTCCAACTGGACTGCCGAAACATTCACGCTGATCGTCAAATCGGGGTCGATTCGAAGCTTCTCCTGCCAGCAAGCGACCTGCCTGCACGCCTCCCGGAGCACCCACTCTCCCAAAGGGACGATGACCCCCGTCTCCTCAGCCAGGGGGATGAATTCGTCCGGAGGCACGAGGCCGCGCGTCGGGTGCTGCCAGCGCACGAGCGCTTCGGTTCCCCAGATCCGTTTCGCCTGGAGGTCGACGATGGGCTGGTAGTGAATCGTGAGCTCTTGGCGCTCGAGCGCCCGGAGCAACTCGCCCTGTACGTGGAGACGTTCGGTCGCAGCCAGGTCGACCTTCGCGTCGAAGATCTGCAGCTTCCCGCCGGGCCGCTGTTTCGCACGATACATTGCCACGTCCGCGAAGCGCAGCAGGTCCTCGGGGCTGTCATCGCCTGAGCTGTAGGCGATCCCGATACTGCCCCCGATGCGGACCTCCACTCCGTCGATCTGGAAGGGCTGCCGCAAAGCCCGCTCCAGGCGGCTCGCCGCGTGCACCGCCATCCGGCCCTCGCAGCCCTCGATCAGGCATGCGAACTCGTCGCCCGCCAGCCGGGCCACCAGGTCCTGCTTCCTCACGTGCGACTGAAGCCTCTGGGCCGTGGCGATCAGGAGCTGGTCTCCCGCGGCGTGGCCGAGCGAGTCGTTGACCATTTTGAACCGGTCCAGGTCGATGAACATCAGGGCGAGGCGACGCCCGCTGGTGCGGACTCTTGCGAGCGCCTGAGCCAGTCCCTGCTCGAACGCGAGCCGGTTCGCAAGCCCTGTCAAGGGGTCGTGGAGCGCGAGGCGTCGAAGCGAGTCCTCGGACTCCTTCCGGTCTGTGACGTCCCGGATGATCCCCACGATATACAACTCTCCCGTGGGCTCCTGATAGCGCGCCTTTTTCGTCGAGATCGAGCGCACCCGTCCCCGAAGATCCGTGAGCGTCTCTTCGCTGATGTGCTCCTTGCCGGTTTCGAGCACGATCTCGTCGTTGCGCCAGTAGACTTCCACCTCGTGCTCGGGGAAAAAATCACGGTCGCTTTTTCCGAGCAGGGAGGCCGGGTCGAGCTCCATGAACCGGTAGAAGGCTTCGTTGGCGAAGACGAACCGGTGATCGCGATCTTTCACGAAGATCGGATCGGCCACCGAATTGATGACAGCGGTCAGAAATCCGAGATGCCTCTGGGGTTCTTCGTCCAACAGGTTGGCCATGGCGAAAGGTCCGTTCGCAGTCCTATGGAATTCCGTCCGCTCGTTTTGGGCTATCCGTCTCTATGCAAAGTGAATACCTGCCCGTGCTTCCTGGGGGGCGCTGCCGCGAAGTCTGGAAACCGGACGCCGTCCAGATTCTGGATGGTTTGTCCAATGGGGGGACGCCTCTCCTGGATAGCTCATGTGAAGCTCGAGCGTGGTGAAGGACTCGCGGTCGACGGTGACGGTGGCGAGAGCGGCGCCGATGGCAATGTCGGCGAGGTCGCAGAAGATGCCGCCGTGGAGGGTGCCCATGGCGTTGTGGAGGTGCTCGCCGGCTGTCATCTCGATCCGCGCTTCGCCTTCGCCGAGCGACACCGGCCGCACGCCGAGGAGTCTGGTGATCGGCCAGCTCGAGGTCTCCTGCGAGCCATTTCTCGACGTACCGCGATAGTTGGCTCATGCTTGGCGCCCGAAACCCTTGCGCCCGAAGCAGGGCCTCGGCCACCGCGAGCTCGTCAAACGCGGCCATGGCGGCGAGGCCCTTTTCGGTGACGATCCGGACGGTGAAGGCGGGCTCGCCTCCGCCGCCGATCGAATGCGCCCTGCAGTCCGGCGGACGCAGCTCGAAGGGCCGGACCCGGCCGTCCCGGGCGCTCAGCTTCGCGTGGCGCTGTCGTAGCCCATTGACCAGAGGGTGGATCGGGTGATCGCCGGTTGAAGCGTCGACGGTTGCCGTATGGGAGAGATCGCTCATCGTCCTCCCCCTTCCGGGTCGAGAACCATACTACTCGATGAGTCGCTACAAAACCGCAGGGGGACCGGTCTCCCGGTCCCCCTGCGGTTTGATCGAATCGCTTCCGTTCCTAGTACCGGTAGTGCTCTGACTTGAACGGCCCTTCCTTGGGCACGCCGATGTACTTCGCCTGATCGTCGCGAAGCTCGGTGAGCTTGGCGTTCAGGGTGGTGAGCTGGAGGCGGGCCACCTTCTCGTCCAGGTGCTTGGGGAGGATGTAGACGCCGATCGCGTACTGGTCTCTCTTCGTCCATAGCTCGATCTGCGCGAGGACCTGGTTGGCGAAAGAGGAGCTCATCACGTAGCTGGGGTGGCCGGTGGCGCAGCCCAGGTTCACCAGGCGGCCCTTGGCGAGGAGGATGATGCGCTTGCCTTCGGGGAAGATCACGTGGTCCACCTGGGGCTTGATCTCTTCCCACGGGTACTGCTCGAGGCTCGCGACGTCGATCTCGCTGTCGAAGTGGCCGATGTTGCAGACGATGGCGTTGTGCTTCATCCGCCGCATGTGCTCGTGGGTGATCACATGGACGTTGCCGGTGGCGGTGACGAAGATGTCCGCCTGGTCGGCTGCGTCGTCCATGGTGACCACGCGGTAACCCGCCATGGCGGCCTGGAGGGCGCAGATGGGGTCGATCTCCGTGACCCACACCTGGGCTTTCAGAGCGCTCAGGGTCTGGGCGCTGCCCTTGCCCACGTCGCCGAAGCCGCAGACGACGGCGATCTTGCCGGCGATCATCACGTCGGTGGCGCGCTTGATGGCGTCGACCAGGGACTCGCGGCAGCCGTAGAGGTTGTCGAATTTGCTCTTGGTGACGCTGTCGTTGACGTTGATGGCGGGGAACTTGAGCTCGCCCCGCTTGGCCATGTCGTAGAGGCGGTGGACGCCCGTGGTGGTCTCTTCGGTGACGCCCTGGATCGCGGCCAACTGCTTCTTGTACCAGCCGGGCTGGGCGGCGTTGCGCTTCTTGATGGCGGCGAAGAGCACGCGCTCCTCCTCGCTCGTGGGATTGGCTAGGACGGAGGGATCGTCCTCGGCCTTGGCTCCCAGGTGGACGAGCAGGGTGGCGTCGCCGCCGTCATCCAGGATCATGTTGGCCGTGCCTTCGGGGAACTCGAAGATCCGATGGGTGAACTCCCAGTACTCCGAGAGGCTCTCGCCCTTGTAGGCGAAGACGGAGGTGCCCCCGTCGGCGATGGCGGCGGCGGCGTGGTCCTGGGTGGAGAAGATGTTGCAGCTCGCCCAGCGCACCTCGGCGCCGAGGGCCTTCAGGGTCTCGATGAGCACCGCCGTCTGGATGGTCATGTGCAGGGAGCCGGCGATGCGCGCGCCCTTGAGCGGCTGGCTCGCCTCGAGCTCCTTGCGGATGGCCATGAGGGCAGGCATCTCGCCCTCGGCGATGCGGATCTCCTTGTGGCCCCAGCCGGCGAGGGAGATGTCTGCGACGTGGTAGTCCGTCTGGGTGGCGGTCGAGGTTGCAGTCTGCGTGGCGACGGTCATGATTGACCTCCTCAGAAGGTCCGGGCGGGAGCGCCGCTCACCAGGCCCGGGAAGGGTTGAGGTGAGCGCCGTTTCCTTATGCTCCGGTCATGGCCGGCGTCCGAGCCTGGGAGGGGGCCTCCTGCAACGCTCCTCGGACAGCCTTTGATTCTACCGGATCGAGTTCGATTCGCCAAGGGCTTTGGGAGCCTGGCGAAGACCAGAAAGAGACGCCCCCCTCTCCCGGGGGATGAGAGAGGGGGGGACAGGAGTGAGGTCTCGCGGTGACCTCCTACAGTGACTTCATAAACTCCACGAGATCATTCTTCTGCTGGTCGCTCAGACTCAGCTTGAAGTGCGCGTCGTAGTGGTCCACCACGTCGAGCAGAGTGGCGAACCGGCCGTCGTGGTAGAAGCCGCCCTTGGCGTGGGACCACAGGCCCTTGAGCGGGGTCGTGCGGTAGACGCCGTCCGGGGAGCGGTCCGCCTGGAAGGAGTCGATCCCGATCTCCTCCGGAGTGTGCCGGTTCCAGCCGGGCTCGGTGTAGAGGGGCGGCACGTGGCAGTTGGCGCATCCGGCGGTGGAGAAGACGAGCTTGCCGCGGGCGGCGGCGGCCTCGTCGAAGCTGCCGCGCGGAGGTTTCGGGGCCGGGATGGCGAGCTGGTAGAACTGGAGGGCTGCCAGCTTGGGCGTGATCAGATCGTTCTCGCTCTTGACATCCCCAAATCCGGCCCGGGCCGCCACCGGGAACTTCACCGGATCGTTCAGCCGGGGATCCCAGAACCGCCCCTGACCGTGCATCTCCAGATTCGCCACGAACGCGTTCCAGTAGGTGACTCCACCCCAGCCCGTGAACGTGTGGCCGTCCACGCCGGCGAGGCCGAAGGCGGGCGGAATCAGCGTGGCTGCGGTCTTGCCGTCCGGCCGAAAGGCCTTGCCGTCGAGGAAGAGCTCGGCGTCGAACCTGCCCGGCCCCCAGCTCTGGAGGACCGTGCGCACCGTGGCCTCGTCCACCTCCAGCAGGCTGGCCACCGCGCTAAGATCGGGGGCGAGATTGATGATCGCGCCCACGTTCAGGTCCCGGTTGGCCCAGCCGTCGAGCCGCTTGCCGATGCCGGGCGCCACCGAATCGTCCACCGTCGAGTGGCAGAGGCCGCAGGTGATGCCGGCGGCGCGGAGCGTGCCGTCCCGATTGAAGTACCCGCGGATTCCGACCACGGCGTTGAGCCGGAGCAGCGCCGCGGTCGTCGCCGGATCATCCAGGTCGGCGTTGGCCAGGACGCCCCGCGGCACGGCCTCGGAGTCGACCTTGAGCCCCACGGCGAGGGCCGTCCGCGGGGTCACCGTCTTCAGCGCCTCGTGGATCTTGAGCGTCCGGCTCCAGAACACCTGGTCGCCGAACGTGTCGTAGCGGAAGGTCTGGCGTCCCTCGTCGAGCATCTGCTGGGCGTGGGAGATGATGGGGTCCGGCGCAGGCGCCGCCGCCCGTTCTCCGGCCGGTGCCGACGGTGAGAGAGTGAGGAGCAGCAGGGTCCCGGCCGCGGCGGTCCCCATGAGAGCGAGAAACCTCTTCCTGCATCGCATGTTCCTCCGTCCTCCTTTCTCTGCAACAGAGTCCGGAGGGAGGAAAACGTTACGAGCAATTTCGCTGTAACCTTTGGGAGGCTGGCGACTCTGTATGCTTGGAGTCGTCCGTCCGCCTGGGAGCCGATGCCGATGATCGCCGAGACGCCGAAGCTGTCCCCCGCCCTTCAGACCCTCTCCGACGAGGAGGTGGTGGAGCGGGTGCTCGCCGGGGAGACCGAGCTGTTCGAGATTCTGATGCGCCGCTACAACCAGCGGCTCTACCGGGTGGCCCGCGCCATCCTGGTGGACGACGGCGAGGCCGAGGACGTGATGCAGGACGCCTACGTCCGCGCCTACGCCCACCTCGACCAGTTCGCCCGCCGTTCGCGATTCTCCACCTGGCTCACCAGGATCGCCGTCTACGAGGCCCTTGCGCGCGCCCGCCGCGGGAAGCGGCTGGTCGGGATCGACCATCTCTCCCCGACAAAGGAAAGTTCCATGTCTGCGAAGGACCGCGGCCCCGAGCAACTCGCCATCCAGCGGGACCTCCGGACCGTGCTGGAGGTCGCCGTCGCGGCCCTGCCCGAGAGCTTCCGTTCCGTGCTGGTGCTCCGCGACGTCGAGGGGCTGAGCACCGCCGAGACCGCAGAGAGCCTCGGGATCAGCGAAGCGCTGGTCAAGACCCGCCTCCACCGCGCCCACGCCGCTCTCCGCCGCGAGATGGAAAACCGCACCGGCGCCGCCCTCGCCCAGAGCTTCCAATTCCACCTCTCGCGCTGCGACCGGGTGGTGGAGGCGGTGTTCCCGAGGATTCGACATCCCGAAGCCCAGGGGGTTGCCAGCCCTTTCTAGCCGCTCTTGCCGTGGCAAAGTCGCTGAAAACCGCCGGAAGCGGCTTCTGAGGAGTTGGAAGCCGCTAAAGACTGCCTGCAGCAGCTTCCAGGACATTTTCAGCGGCTTTTGACGTGGTGAAAGCCGCTAAAAACCGCCTGAGGCGGCTTCCGGGCTGTCTTTCGCAGCTTTTGCCGTCGTGGAAGCCGCTAAAAACCGCCGGAAGCGGCTTCCGACGAGTTGGAAGCCGCTAAAAACTCCCTGGAGCAGCTTTCAGGCCCTTTTTAGCAGCTTTTGCCCTGGCGGAAGCCGCTAAAAATCCGCCGCAACCAGCTTCTTGACAAGGAAGACGGAATTGCGTTGGCGGGCGCCGCCTGGCTGACATCTAAAACGAGATCCATTGTGCTTTGAGAAGGTGCCAGCGGTGCATTTGGCGACGAGAGGTTCCGTTTTGCCACGATCAGGGATAGAATCCCCGTCGTGGATTTCAGCCCCTGTCGATTCTGTCGAACCGAGATTCCGCTTGGCCTGGAGCCATGCCCCCACTGTGGGCAGGCGGGACCTCCACCCAACGTCAAGGCCGCCGAAGCGGAGCGGATGGCCCTCGACCGGTGCTATCGGGTCGCCTTCCGGGATGCGGAGAGCCGGGGGTGCGCTCCCTTGGTCCTGGGTTTCGAGGCGGCGGTGAAGGGCTCGGTGGCAGTCCTCAGCCGGTCGCTGCTGGCTCTCGACCATTTCGCCTCTTCGGGCCGGCCGCTCTACACGGCCTACGACCAGCGGCTCCACGGAGGAGCGCAGGCGCCGCCGGGGGAGTCCTGGGACCGCTGGCGACGGCTGGCGAACGCGGAGCTGTCTCCTCTGTCCGAGCCGCGCATCCGCCTCGCGGTCCTCTCCCTGGACGGAATCGGGGTCCGCAACTACGGGAACTGCTTCCTGGTCCTTCGGGAGACTGTCATCGCCTCGGAGGCGTCCGTGTTCGAGGAGGACTCCCCCGGGATCCCGCGGGACCGGAGACGCGAGCCGGCGGCGTGCCGGCGGGCGACCTGGCGGGAACGGGCCCGCCTGTGCGTCGCGCACCGGGAGCCGTCGATCGGTGCGGGCACCACCCCCGCCGACTTTCCCGGTCTGCTCCTGCGGCAGGGAGCCTCCCCGGAGGAGGACCGCTTCGTGGAGGTTTCCGTCTGGGGTCCGTTGACGATCCGCTCTTGCGAGCGGGCCGTCCTGGAGACCAGTGGGAGGAAGCCCAGGAAGGCCATTCAGGAAGCTCTCCGCAGACGGCTGGCGGCGGTGGGCATCGATCTCGAGGTGCGCTGATGCAGACAGTGATTTCGGGCCGGGCCGGCATCGCCCTGCTTCTGGAAGGGAACGAGCTCCGCTGTCTCCGTGCCGGATCGGGGGAGATCGTCCGCTGCCGGGAACGGGACGTTCCCCACCTGCTGGGCGACGCGACGGACCTTGAGTTCCTGGACGGTGCAAAGATTTCAGAGGTGACGCGTCGGCTCGAGCTGGCCACCGCGCAGGCGGAAGCCCTCCATCTCGCGCTGATCCTCCTTGATCCGGAACTCCCCCCGCCGGTCCGCCGCGCCGCGGCCGACGATCTCCCGGATCTCCTGGAGTCCCCGGAGATCCGCGGCTTTGTGGAAGGAGTCCTCTTCTCGCGTCCCCTCGCCGGGGAGGCGGATCTGGCCGGCGCTTTCGCGTTCTCCGCCGGCGGGCCCGGGGCGGTCCACGATCTGCTGTTCCGTCTGAGGGGACTCCAGGGCGAGATCGCCGAGGTCTGCTCGGCGTGGGACCAGATCCCCACACCTGTCTTCGGCAGCGAGCCGGACCGGGCCGCCGCGCTCGCAGCCGCCGTGCGCCAGGGCCTCTTCCGGGACCTCGTGTCGACCCGGGCTGCCTACGAGCCTCTCGATGCGTTCCTCGCGAGAGCTCTCTCCGACGAGGTCTTCCGGGCCGTTCCCAACGCCCCGCAGATCCTCCGGGAATGGGTCCTGCCCTTGCGCCCGGAGCTCGAGTCCCCCGGGGGCGCCGCCCTGGAGACCGGAATCGAGCAGATCCGGCAGGGGTTGGACCTGCTGGCCCGAGCCCGGCGGCTCCCTCCGCGGTGAGCCATACGGCCCCGCCCACGTCGGAGCCCCCCGGGCGGGGAGGACCGCTCTCGTTGACGCTTGATACTGAAGTCACGTAGGCTCTCGCATCGTTCACCGACAGACCGTTCGGATGTCAGGCCTCTGGAGCGCGATCTTGCCTGGCTTGCTGGAGAGAGCAGGACGATGCAGCACCCCGAAGAGCCGAAAGTCTTCATCTGTTACAGCCATGAGGATCAACGATGGTTGGATGAGCTGCTGCTCCATTTGAAGCCCTTGGAGGATCGCAACCTTCTCGACTGCTGGAGCGACCAGGAGATCGCTCCCGGGCGGCAGTGGCAGCAGGAGATCGAACGAGCGCTCCGTTCGGCCAGGGTGGCGGTTCTCCTGGTGAGCCCGGACTTTCTTGCCTCCAGCTTCATTGCCGAAAAGGAGCTGCGCCCCTTGCTCGAGGCCGCCGGCCAGGGGGATCTGACCATCCTCTGGCTCCCCGTCAGCGCGAGCAACTACAAGCACACCGAGCTGGTGGAGTATCAGGCGGCCCATCCCCCGGAAAGGCCGCTCGACAGGCTGAGGAAATCTGATCGTCAACAGGCCTTCGTCGAGATCTCCGACCGGATTCTGAAGGCCCTGGGCCCTTCCGTCGGGGACCCGAATTCCAGGAACGGCGGTGGGCCGGGGAGGACGGCGGGAGTCCGTCGGGACGAGGAGCCCCGCACGGAAGCTCCGAAGCCCGCCTCCCCGGCGACCCTTCCGTCGCCTGCCGAACCGGCTCCCGAGGAGGATTTCCCGATCCTTCGCCGCTCACGATCCCTCTGGGCGGGTCTGGCCGTGCTCCTCGGGATCACCCTGTTCGTCTGCCCGCTCCCTCTTCCTCTGCCGGACGCTCCGATCAGCGGCCAGCTTCCCTTTCTGAGCTGGCGGCAACTGGGATGGGCGGGCATCGGCGTCCTTCTGATCCTCTGTTGTCTGATTCGTTCCACGCGAGAGGGATTTGTCTACAAGGTGGCCGATCAGTTGACGGACACCGTCCTGCTCGTCACCAGCTCGCTTCTGGACCTGGCGACCCATTGGCGCCATCAGTCGCGCCGTTGGGCGGTCGGGCTCGTCGTGGCGGCGATGCTGGTCGTTCCGGTGGCCGTGTACGCGGTGGGAGAGCTCGTCACCCACCTCGAACGGATGGACAACATCTCCGAGCTCCGAAGCGCCCTCCTGCGGTTCGTCTCCTACGGAAGGCTCCAGGGTGGAAACGAGGCCGAGCTCTCGGTTCTGACGAAGGCGTACGGCACGGGGGACAGCTTCCCGCCCGAAGCGCTGAGCACGCCGCGGCTCCGGGCCACCTACAAGACGGTGGCGGATCTCTATGCCCTTCAGAACAATTTCCAGCAGGCCGACTACGAGCTCAGGCGGCGCCAGGTCCGTGACTTCTGGAAGGATTTCATCCGGGAGCCCTGCTGTGATCCCGCGGCGGGCGGAGTGGAGCTCGAGGACGATCTCACCCATCTCGCGCTCCGGGCGAGAGCGCGGAGCTTTCTCCTTTCGCAGGATGCGATCACTCCGGAGGTGGCGGCGGACATCGAGACCGCCGAGGCCGAATACGCCCGTCTTCAGGAACTGGCGTCCAGGCTCGGCGAAGGGACCCCCCGGCGCCGCCTCCTGGGCGTCGCTTTCAACGGGATGGGCACGCTGAAGGTGCTTCGGTACCGTCTGCTCATGGGCGAGGAAGGGACGGAGCGGGACCGGGCCCTTCTGCTCAGCGAGGCGTACGCGCTCTATCAGGATTCGTCCTCCGCGAAAGCGGGAGGAGACGACAGCGACGACGCCAGGGCGCGGACGGCCAACAATCAGGTCGACCTGGAGATGTACCTGCTCAAGGAGTCTCTCGCGGAGAGCGAGCATTTTCGAGACGCGCTCAATCATCGGCTGCTCGTCAAGTACGCCGAGTTCAGGGACGATCCGGCGAGCCTCACGAGCTGGGTCGACAGGCACGCCGCGGGTCTCGAGGAGAGGGCGCGGTTTTCGCGCAATCCGATCTTCTTCCTGACCGTGGCCCAGATCAACGCTCTCGCCGCCGAGAGGCTGCTGCAGCAAAGGCCGCAGTGCCTGCAAAGGACGGAGGACCTGACCGAGGGACCCGTTCCGGCCTGCAGCGAGGTGGACACGACGCTCCGGAACGGCTTTTTCAATCTCTCGACGGCGATCTACCTCGGGCATCCGGCCACGGGAATTGCGAGAGAGCCCAGGAAGAACCTCGTCTGCGTCTACTTCTCGAATCCGGTCACCCGGAAGGATGCGGAGTTCCTCTTCGCCCGCTTCAGGGCCCACCCGAACCTCGAGCCGTGCACATGATCTCCGAGTACGAGACTCCCTCCGTCGCGATCGCGGGCGAGCACGAGCTCTCCACCGAAGAGCTCGCGAAGTTCGCCCGGGAGGAGCTCCCGCAACTCGTCGACGAAGTGCTCGGCGAGCTGGTGGAGCGGTTCGAGCTCGGGTTGGGGCTCTCTCTCGCACCGCTGGGAATCCATGTCACCTCGGTGACGAAGCTCCCGCAGCTCTGCCAGTCGTTGCTCGCGGCCCCCCAGACCTGCGGGGTCTGTCTGGCCTGGCACTCTCCGGAAGCGGGGCAGGCGGAGGACGAGGTCACCCGGAAGACCTGCTACGCCGGGGCGTCGTTCGCCTCCAGGACCTTCTCCGTCCAGGGCCTCGGGGAGGCGACCATCTTCGGCGGGCTGGCGCGGGACGGCTCGCCGGAGGTCTGGAACGATTTCCTCGCGGCCTACGGCGATTCATTCTCCGAGAACGATCGGCGGCAATTGGAGGACCTCCATGCCTCGCTCGCCGGTGAGAAGCCTTCGCGGCTCCCCCTCGACACCGTGCTCGAGATCTCCGCCTTGTTCGTCAAACGGGTCCTCGAGCAGAAGGTCCGGGACCTCGCCAGGTCGCGAGACGAGAACCTCGCCAAGCAGATGTTCCTCCACGAGGCGGCTCACGGGATCGCCTCGGTGGAGTCAACCTTTCTCGGTCTCGAGGACCTGCTCCGCGGCTATGTCGACGACTTTTCACCCGAGGACAAGGAAGACACCCGCCAGTTCCTGTCGGTGCTCAAGCGGGAGTACCAGATCCACCGCATGGGGCTGTTGAATCTCCTCGAGTACTACCATCCCGCCGCCTATTCCGAGATCCAGAGGTCTCTGATCGCCGTCTGCAATCCCACGGACATCCTCTGGGATCTCCTGCCGCTGTACAAACCGCTGGCTCAGGCGAGGCACGTCCGATTGGAAGAGGACCTCAAGAGCTGGCACGAGATGCCGAAAATCCGTCTCGACAAGGGCGCGATCACGCGCGCCTTCCACAACGTCCTCTGGAATGCCATCAAGTATTCGTATCGTTCGGTCGTCAATCCCACCGCCGCGACGGACCGTTATATCCGCGTTTCATGCCGTCCCCTGTACAACCCGGGACACCGGGGCCGGGGCAAGGAATGCGCCGTCGAGGTCGAGAACTACGGTCTGGGGATCAAGCCGGACGAGATCTCGAAGGTGACGCGGCCGACCTTCCGGGGAGAGGCGGCCCTCAAGGAGAAGATCCTCGGTGCTGGGTTGGGCCTGTACGAGACCGAGAGGATCCTGCGCAATCATGGAGGGCGTCTGCGCATCACCTCGAAGCAGGTGCACGCCGACACCTACGTGACGCGCGTCGTTCTGATCCTTCCGTACAAAACGGTCCTCGCATGACGGTGCTCCGGGCCGGTGAGGAGAGGGTATGAATGAAAAAAGAGTGCTTTGGGCGGATGACGACTATCCCTCTTTTCCTGTCGTGGACCGTGTCCTCCGCCAGTGCGGCGCCGGGACGGTCGACCGCGTCATCACCCTGCAGGAGGCTCTCGACCTGCTCGATCGGAACCGGTACGACCTGGTCATCATGGATGCGATCCTTCCCCAGGGGGGAGACCAGATCAGCGGACGGGAGCGCTACGGGGGCGCGGAGCTGTTCATGGCGAGCCGGGCGCTGGACTTGAGCGTCATCGTGCTGACGATCGTTCCCGAAGGCGAGCTGCCCTTCGCCGGGAAGGAGAGGAGCTACCGATACTTCCACAAGATCGAGCTCGGTCCGAGGCTCGACGAATTCAAAGTTGCCGTCGCGGCGTCTCTCGGGAGCTAGAGGAGCAAAGGGATGTTGAGAAGTCTCGACTGGGAGGTCCTGCTGAGCCTGGGCGCCACCGTCCTGTGGATTCTGCTGGCGGTGGTCATCGGGTTCGCGAACATGCTCGGGAGTGTGGTGTCCCGCTGGCGGACCCGGGTGGCCGTCGCCTACGACAAGTTCAAGATGGAGAAGAAGTGGCAGACGCCGAACCTGGCCCGGCAGGCGGCTTACCGGCTCGATCTGGCGGAATACGAGCCATCCTACAAGGGGTATGGCAAGCGGCAGTCGGATATCCGCGTCTGCACGCTCAAGCCGTCCGAGCACAGATGTTCGCTGGCCGCCACCGAATCCCTGGCGCAATGGGTGCGGGAGATCCTTTCCGAGCTCGAGGAACGGGATCTCGACGAGGAGAGGGAGAGTTTCGTCGAGTCCCTCCTGGATGTGCTCGCGCAGGGGCAAGAAATGCTTCTGAAGAAAAAGGCGGCGTCGAGCTAACCGCGGCGTTCCCCCGCCCGGGCCCTCACCCCGGCCCTCTCCCAAGGGGAGAGGGTGCAAAACCAGTTTGACGGGTTCTCGTCGTTCAGCGAGCGCTTTCAGCGGGAGCGGTCCGCTCGTGGGCGCTCAGGAACGTCTCCGGCTTGCTGAACACCTTCGCGATGTTCATGCCCTTGCGCACGGCTCCGAGAGAAACCTTGCCGGTGGCCAGGGCTGCCCCCAGCGCCACGTAGGTGCGAATCTTGCCGCGGTGGCGGTAGCGGACCTCCAGGACGTGCCGCCAGAGCCGGGAGTACTCCTCGTAGAACTCTTCGAGCGAGAGCTTGGTGGGGAGGACGGCGTGGATGATGTCGTACATCTCCCAATCATGGGTGGTCACCTGGTGGCGGGCGGTCTCCCAGAGATCGGTTCCGGGCAGGGGAGTGAGGACGGAGAAGCCGCTGTTGTAGGCGCCGGTCTCCTCGATCCAGGCGCGGAGGCGGGCGAAGTCCTCCCGGTCCCAGGCCGGATCCACGATGAAGTTGGGCGTGTAGCCCACCCCCAGCTCCTTGAGGATCGCGAGGGCCCGGACGTTGTTGTTCGCCGTATTGCTCTTGTTGACCGCCTTGAGCCCCTCGTCCGTGACCGACTCGAGGCCGAGGAAGATGGCGAGGTTGCCGCAGTCCTTCCACATCTCGATCAGGTGCGGGAACTTGCAGATGATGTCCGTGCGGGTCTGCACGGTGAAGTACTTGCGGATCCCGGCTGCCTTGATCTGCCGCGCCATCTCCTCGCCCCGCCGCACGTCCATCCAGAAGATGTCGTCGGTGATGAAGACGTTGGGCGCCTCGATCTGCTGCAGCTCCCGGACGACCCGCTCGGGCGACTTCTCGCGGAAGGTGCTGGCGTGGAACTTCCAGACCGAGCAGAAGTTGCACTTGAACGGACAGCCGCGGGCGGTCTCCATCAGGGCCAGCGGCTTGCGGAAGTTGATGTAGTAGCTGGGGGCGTAGTGGGAGATCAGGTGGCGCGCCGGCAGGGGCAGGGTGTCCAGGTCGTCGCGCGCCGGGGCGGCGCCGGTGAACACATGGCCGTTGCGGGTGTTGAGGTGCAGCCCTGGAACCTTCACCGGGTCGCCGCCGTGCTCCAGCGCGTCCACCAGGGCCGGCATGACCTCCTCGCCATCTCCGACGGCCACGGCGTCGAAGGCCGGGCGGAGGAACCACTCGGGCTCGCGCGAAGCGTCATGCCCGCCCACCACCACGAACGCCTCCGGCATCTCCCGGCGCACCCGCTCGGCCAGGCGGAGGGTGCGGAAGCGCTCGGTGGTGAAATTGCACTGAAGGCCCACCACCCGCGGCTCGAAGGCGCGGCACCGCGCCATTCCCTCCTCTTCGCCGTCGATGCGGAGGTCGATGACCTTGACGGTGTGACCGTCCGCCTCCAGGCCGCCGGCGATGGAGATCGGGCCGAGAGGCTCGACGAACGTCAGCATTTCGAGACCCAGAATTCCACCGATGGGTGGCTTCAGAAAAGCGATGTTCATCGCACGACCCCTTTTTGCCGTTGGAGGTTACGCTTCAGTGTACGACAAGGGGGGCTGCGGGTCCAACCCCCCTTGGGAGCGCCGGCGTCCCGCCGGCTCTCCCAGAGGCTCCTACCCCAGGTTGTGGAAGACCTTCTGCACGTCCTCGTCCTGCTCGAGGCGGTCGATCAGAGCCAGGACCTCCGTGGCATGGTCCTCGGGGAGCTCGACCGGAGTCGTGGGGATGTATTCCGACTCGGCGGAGAGGGGCGTGATTCCCCGGTCTTCCAGCGCCTTCTGCATGTGGCCGAAGTCGTTGAACGCGCACCGGATCACGAGCAGCGGCTCTCCCTTTTCATCCGTGCTTTCGCCCATCTCCTCGAGCCCGAAGTCGATGAGCTCGAGCTCGAGCTCGTCGGGATCGAGCCCCGCCGGGTTCAGGCGGAAGACACCCATCCGCTTGAACAGGAAGCCAACGCTGCCGGAGTTCCCGAGGCTGCCGCCGCCCCGGTTGAAATGAGCGCGCAGATTCGAGACGGTGCGGGTCGGGTTGTCGGTCGCGGTCTCGATCAGGATGGCGACGCCGTGCGGGGCGTAGCCCTCGTAGAGGATCTCCTGGAAGTCCTCCGCCTCCTTGCCCGTTCCACGTTTGATCGCCGCCTCGACCTTGTCCTTCGGCATGTTCACCGTGCGCGCGTTCTGGATGACGCGCCGCAGGAGCGGATTGGCCGCGGGGTCGGGTCCGCCCGCCTTCACGGCGATGGTGATCTCCTTGCTGAGCCGGGCGAACTGCTTGGCCATCCGGTCCCAGCGGGCGAACATCGTGT
Organism: Thermoanaerobaculia bacterium; assembly: GCA_035633875.1. Lineage (GTDB taxonomy): Bacteria > Acidobacteriota > Thermoanaerobaculia > Multivoradales > UBA5704 > DATARR01. The sequence continues at coordinate 9,051 of DASQEB010000517.1, read as the reverse complement.
GCTTTCTGGTTTCGAAAATGCGTCCCATGGTCTCTCGAGATCCAAGTAGGTCTTGAGCGTGAAGCCCGGCCGGGCCGGGCGGCGAACCGGAGCCGGTGGGCTGCTGGTGCCGGCTGGAGGGAAATCTAGCCCGACCTCCGGGGTCGAGTAAAGGTTTCCCTCCAGCTCTGGAGCCTACCGGACCGCGTCCTGGGGAAGATCGGTGCTCACATAGGTGCTCTCCGGGTCCCGGTGCCGCGGGTGGAGGGCCCGGACGCGGTCGAGCGCCCGCGGGCCGTAGTCCGCGTGGCGGGGGGCGTCCGCCGCAGGCCGCCAGCGGAAGCCGGGATCGCCGGAGACGAGGAAGTCCACGAACGGCGCCAGCAGCGGAATCCCCGGGTTGGCCTCCTCGACCCACAGGAACTGGCCCGCGGGGTTGACCTCCAGGAAGACGTGCCCGCCCTCGGGGGTCACGATGAAGTCGAAGCAGCCGAACAGGATGCCCAGGCTCCGCATCAGGCGCAGGCAGGCAGCCTCCACGTCGTCGGGGAGACGGTCCGGCTCGATGCGGAGCTTCGCCCCGGCGGCCCGCCAGTCGAGGCGGGTCTCTTCCACCTCCTGGCTCGGGAGCCGCGCGGTCACCACATGGCCCCCCATGACGGTCACCCGCAGCTCGTGGGCCTTGTCGATCCGGGCCTGAAAGATCCCGGGGGTGAGCCGCAGGAGCTCGTCCTCGGGGAGGTCCTCGGCGGTGATCTCGCTCGTCAGGAGGACCGCCATCTGGTCGTCGGCGTCCCACTGGGCCGGGTAGAAGGGCTTGTAGACGGCGCGGCCCTGGAATTCCTCCAGGAAGCGCCGGATTCTCGCCGGGTCGTTGCTCATCAGGGTGGGCGGAACGGTCAATCCCGCGCGGACCGCTTCCCGGAGCTGCACGGGCTTGTTCTCCGCGCGCTCCCAGCTCGCCAGGGGGTTCACCCAGAAGGCGTCCGGCGCGGCCAGATGGTAGAGCCCTTCGAGGAAAGCCTGGCACTCGCGTTTGGCCACGGGCCGGTCGCCGGGATGGAGGTCCTCGGGGAGGACCGGAGGCGTGGGGCGCCGGTGCCAGACCACGTCGAAGGGCGGCCGGCCTCCTTCGAGGTCGGGGCCCGCGATCTCCCAGTCGAGGCGTTCGCCGCGGATCTCGATCGAGGCGCTCGCCAGGGTGGGGAAGTCGCTGCCGTGCCACAGGACGGCTTCGTGCCCCTGGTCTTCGAAGGCCAGGGCCACTTCGCAGGCGTGCATGTCCTGGGGATAGGTCGGGATCAGGATCCGCGCCATTGCGGGGCTCCTCTTCAGGAAACAGGTTCGGGGGTGAGGGAAAAGGCCCCGGCCGGGCCAGGGCCTCCGCATCAGAGCCCGACGGCGTCAGGGCTTGTCGCGATAGGGGCCGTCCGGGGGATCGGTGAGGGTCCAGGTCGAGAAGCCTCCGGCCACGAGCTCCAGCTCCTTGCGGGTCAGCTCCCGCGCGAGGCGACGGCCTAGACTCCGGCCCGGGTGATGGTCCTTGTCGTTCTTTTTCATCCGTGCTCCTTTCTGAACCGAGCCCAGGGCTTCCGCCCTGGGCTAACCAAAGATCGCCCCGATGGGGGGCGACGTATCGGCAGCCCAGGGTGAAAACCCGCGCTGCCCTCCTTCAAGAGGTGCCGGGCAGTCCGCAAGGGGAGACATGCTACTCTCTTGAGCGCTCCGCCCGAGCCTCGCCTCGAAGCAGGACCGCCCATCATGATCGACCTGAGCAAAGTTCCACCTGCGCTGCTCCCGCACGTCCTGGAGGGCAACCTCCAGGAGATCGGGCCGGAGCGCAAGCTCTACGGCCATTTCCTGGACGCCGTACGGCAGCGGCTGGACGCGGAGTGCGCGTGGCTCCTGGTTCTGGACGGCAACGGTGCCGAGGCGCGGTTCGTCCGAGGCGATGCCGGTCTCTGTGAGGTGGAGACCTCCCGGGCCCTGCTGCGGGAGGGAGGACGCCCCTCGCCGCCGCAGCCCGCGGCAGTCGCCCGGGTCCGTGTGCATGACCGGACCACGGCCGTGGCCGGCGTGGCCCGGCGCGGGCGCGAGTTGGGGCAGGCCGCGCGACGGACGCTGGACCGGCTCGCGGGCATCCTCGGCGCCGAGCTCGCCCGCCGGGAGGAGGTCCGGCTCGCCAGGATCCTCGACCGCATCCGGGGCAAGATCGTTTCCGAGCTGCGGCCCCGCGATCTGGCCTACCAGATCCTGGACGGGCTCCACCAGCTCGTGGACTACGACCACTCCTCGGCTTTCCTGACCTGGGACCCGACCCCCGGCATCTTCCGGATCGAGGCCGAGAAGGTCGTCTGGACCAAGGGCAAGAGCGCCTTCGTGGGCCACGAGATCCCGGTGACTCCCGACCAGGTCGAGGCTCTCCGGCGGGGGCCCGCCACGTACCGGGTCGACGGGGAGGGAAGTGGCGCCTGGACCGTGCTCGACTACCATCGCGGGAACGCCATCCCGTCCGCGGCGAGCCTTCTCTGCGCGCCTCTCTTTTTCGGAGGGGAGTTCCTGGGCCTGCTCAAGATCGCGGCCTGGCGGCGCCGGCCCTTCGACCGCCGGGACCTCGCCGTGGTCGAGCGCTTCCTGCCGGCGGCCGCGGTCTCGATCCGCAACGCCCGGCTCAACATGTCGCTCGAGCGGCAGGCGATCCAGGCCGAGCTCAAGGCCACCCTGGTCACCCTGGCGAGCGCCGTGGCCCACGACGTCAACAACGCCGTGGGCACCATCCTGCCCCTGGCTCAGCAGATGCGCGAGGACCTCGCCCGGCCCAGCCGCGAGATCGGCCGCGAGGACCTCCTGCGGGACCTGGAGCTGATCGAGGAGAAGGCCCGCCTCTGCCAGCGGATCTTCTCCAACATGCTCCGCGTCTCCCGGGCGGGCCGGGCCGGCGACGGGCCCGTGGACCTCAACCAGGTGGTGCGGGACACCCTGCCCTTCGTCCAGGGCCAGGCCGAGCGCCAGGGCGTCGAGATCTCGCTTGACCTCGCGGCCGGCCTGCCAGCGGTTCGCTTCTCGCGCAACGATCTCGAGCACGTGGTGCTGAACCTGGTCAACAACTCCCTCGAGGCCCTCCTCCGGCAGGGGCGGCGCATCGTCGTCTCCTCCCGGCTGGACGGTGACGGCCGTGCCCTTCTCACCGTGGCGGACGACGGTCCGGGCATCGTCCCCGAGATGATCGACAAGGTCCAGGAGCCCTTCTTCTCGACCAAGGCCGGCGGCACCGGCCTCGGGCTCGCCATCGTCCGCTCCCTCGCCTGGCAGAACTCCGGGAGCTTCGACATCGAGAGCTCTCCCGGCGAAGGCACCCGCACCATCGTCGGCCTGCGGGTGGCCGGCGGGCCCGAGGACGAGAGACCTTGAGCGCCGTGCCGAACCGTGTCCTCGTCGTCGATGACGATCCCGGCCTACGCCGCACCCTGGAGCGCATCCTCGGCGGGGATTACTACGTGGAGGCCGTCTCCGGCGTCACCGAGGCCCTGACCCGGATCGAGCGCGCCGGGTTCGACCTCGCCCTGGTCGACGTGCGCCTGCGCGACGGCGACGGCTACACCCTCTGCCGCGACATTCTCCGCATGCGGCCGCAGACCGACGTCATCCTGATCACCGGCTCCCTCTCGGAGCCGGACGAGAAGCTCTTCCGCTCGCTGGAGGAGGGGGCCTTCTATTTCCTCTTCAAGCCGTTCGACCGCCGTGTCCTGCGGGCTCTCGTGGACCGTTGCCTGCGGCTCCAGCACGAACGCCTCGCCAAGGAGCGCTTCGCCCAGACCCTCGCCGAGGACCTGGAGAAGGCGCGTCTGTTCCAATTCAGTCTGCTTCCCCGGGGATCCGTGTTCTCCGCCGGCTGGCGTCTGGAGGGGCGGCTCCTCTCCTGCGAGCGCCTGGGAGGGGATCTCTATCAGGCCCAGACGACGGAGATGGCCGGGTTGGCCTTTTCCATCAGCGACGTCGAGGGGCACGGCGTCCGCGCCGCCATGCTTGCCGGCATGCTGCGCTCCACTCTGGACGCCGCGCGCCGCCGCGCCCCCGAGCCCGAGCGCATCGGCCGCGAGCTGCGCTCCGGCCTCGACTTTCCCCAGGATACCGGCAGCGCCACCCTCGTCTACGGTCTCCTCCTGCCGGACGGCCGCTTGCGCTTCCTGAACGCCGGCCACCCGCCTCTCCTCTGGCAGAGCGGCGACCGGATCGAGCGCCTGCCCGCCACCGGCACCCTCCTGCACCCGGGCCTCCGGAGCCAGCCCCTGCCGGCCCGCGAGGTCGTCCTGCATCCGGGGGACCGTCTCCTCGCCTACACCGATGGCGTCTTCGAGGCGTGCAACCCCGCCGGCCAGGAGCTCGGCATCGACCGGCTCGAAGGTGCCTTCGCCGGCTGCAGCGAGCTCTCCGCCGCCGACACCCTGGACAGCCTCCTCGGCGTCGTCCGCGACCACTGCGGCGGCCGGCCGTTCACGGACGACGTGACGCTCCTGCTCGTCGAGCGCGCGGGGGCCGAGCTCGACTATTAGGGACGGGCGCGTCCGGCTCCCAGCCGAAACGGTCGAGGTCGATCCGCCCCCGGGCGTCGAAGGCGACGCCTTCCTCTTCCAGGAGGTGGCGCTGGTAGCCTGCCTCCCAACCCGCGCCCCGGTCGCTGATCCCGCCCTGGGCGTTGATCACCCGGTGCCACGGCAGGGATAACCCGTCCGGCTGGACCTTGAGCGCATGGCCGACCCGCCGCGCCTGCCGGGGGAGCCCCGCGAGCGCCGCGATCTGCCCGTACGTTGCCACGCGGCCTGGCGGGATGCGCTCGATCACGGCGTAGATTCTCTGGAGGGGCTCTTTTCCGCTCTTCATCGGCACCATCCTATCCGCTGCCGGGGAGGCGCCGCGTAGAATTCGCCCTCGATACAGGAGGCACGAATGAGCGACGGGATCGTCATCCGCCGGGCCGGGGACGCAGATTTCGACGGCATCTGGAAGATCTTCCACGCCGTGGTGGAGCAGGGGGACACCTACATGTACGCCCCGGGGACCACGAAGGAGGAGACCCGGGCGATCTGGATGGCGCCCGGGATCGCGACCTACGTGGCCCTCCTCGACGGCGAGGTCGTGGGCACCTACATCCTCAAGCCCAACCAGCCGGGCCTCGGCTCCCACGTGGCCAACGCCGGCTACATGGTCCACCCCCGCCGTTCCGGGCGCGGCATCGGCCGGGCCCTCTGCGCCCATTCCATGGACGAGGCCCGCGGGATGGGCTTTCTCGCCATGCAGTTCAACGCCGTGGTGAGCACCAACGAGTCCGCCGTGGCGCTTTGGAAAAAGATGGGGTTCGCGATCGTCGGCACCGTGCCGAAGGCTTTCCGGCGCAAGAAGTTGGAGTTGGTGGATATCTTTGTGATGCACCGGTTTCTGTGATTTCAACAGGATTCCTCCTGACGACACAAGACGCGGCTAGACACAATCGGCGTGACCGTGTATCGTCACCCCGATTCCGTCGATCCGTATACTTGTGTTCTACGCCGATCTCCACATCCACTCCAAGTACTCCCGGGCCACGAGCCGGGATGCGGATCTGGAGCATCTGGCGCTCTGGGCGAAACGAAAGGGAATCACCGTTGTGGGGACCGGCGATTTCACACATCCGGCCTGGTTTGAGGAGATCCGCTCGAAGCTGGTGCCGGCCGAGCCCGGGCTGTTCCGCCTGCGGTCCGAGATCGAGCGGGAGATCGAGCGGCGGCTGCCCTCTTCCTGCCAGGCGCCGACCCGCTTTCTCCTGGAGGTCGAGATCTCGACCATCTACAAGAAGGGGGACCGCACCCGGAAGATCCACCACCTCCTCTACGCCGCCCACCTCGACACGGCGGCCCGCATCCGGGAGAAGCTCGCGACGATCGGCAACATCGCCGCGGACGGCCGGCCCATTCTGGGGCTCGATTCCCGGCACCTCCTGGAGATCACCCTGGAGAGCGGGCCGGACGCCTACCTCATCCCCGCCCACATCTGGACCCCCTGGTTTGCCGTCCTCGGCTCGAAATCCGGCTTCGACTCGGTGGAGGAGTGCTACGGCGACCTCGCGCCCCACATCTTCGCCGTGGAGACGGGGCTCTCCTCTGATCCGCCGATGAACTGGCGGGTCTCCCACCTCGACCGCTTCACCCTGGTCTCCAACTCGGATGCCCACTCGCCCCCCATGATGGGCCGGGAGGCCTGCTCCTTCGACACCGACCTCGACTATTTCGCGATCCGCCGGAGCCTGGAGACGGGGGAGGGTTACCGGGGAACCGTGGAGTTCTTCCCTGAGGAGGGCAAGTACCACCTGGACGGCCACCGCGCCTGCGGCGTGCGTCTGGAGCCGGACGAGACCCGCCGTGTCCAGGGGCTCTGTCCGGAGTGCAAGAAGCCCCTGACCGTCGGCGTGATGCACCGGGTGGAAGAGCTGGCCGACCGTCCCGAGGAGACGCGGCGCGAGCGGACCGATCCCTTCCGCTGCCTCGTGCCCCTGCCGGAGATCCTCTCGGAGATCCACGGCGTGGGCGTCAAGTCCCGGAAAGTGGAGCAGGCCGCTTCGGATCTCGTCGCCCGCTTGGGACCGGAGCTGGACATCCTCGAACGCCTCTCTCTGGAAGACGTGGCCCGGGCCGGAGACACCCTTCTCTGCGAAGCCCTCACCCGCCTCCGGGCGGGGAAGGTCCGGCGGGACGCGGGGTACGACGGCGAGTACGGCCTGATCCGCCTCTTCGAGCCGGACGAGATCCGCGGGCGGGCGGTGGTGGCGCCGCTGTTTGGGGAGTTGGTAAGCCCGGGAAGCGGCAGGGGAGAGCTGAAGCGGCCTACCCGCCCCGGCCCTCACCCCGACCCTCTCCCGAAGGGAGAGGGAGAAAAGCTGGTAAGACGGGGTTTGGGTTCGATGAACGCGGAACCCGACAAACTGGTTTTGCACCCTCTCCCTCCGGGAGAGGGCCGGGGTGAGGGCCCCGGGCGGGGGAGCTTCCTCGATTCCCTCGACCCCGAGCAGCAATCCGCCGCCGAGACCGTGGACGCCCCCCTCCTCATCCTCGCCGGCCCCGGCACAGGAAAGACCCGGACGCTCACCCACCGTCTGGCCTATCTGATCGCTGAGCGCGGCGTGGAGCCCGAGCGGTGCTTGGCTGTCACCTTCAGCCGCCGGGCCGCGGCCGAGATGGAGGAGCGTCTGGCTGCGCTGATCCCGGAGGCCGCCGGCCGGATTCCCGTCGCGACCTTCCATGGTCTGGGTCTCACGATCCTTCGCGAGCAGGCGGCGCAGGCCGGCCGGGTGGCGTTGCCGGCGGAGCGGGCGGAAATCGTCCAGGAGCTGTTCGGCGTGACCCCGGCAAAGGCCGAACGGCTGCTCGAAGAGATCGGAGAGATCCGGCGCCGCCAGGAGAGCGATCCCCGGGTCCTCCTCTACGAGGAGGCCTTGGAGCGCCGAAACCTCCTGGATTTCGACGACCTTCTTCTGAAACCCCTGGCGCTCCTCCGAGACCGGCCGGACCTCGCGGCGCTGTACCGGGACCGCTTCCGCTGGATCTCGATCGACGAGTACCAGGACATCGATCCTCTCCAGTACGCCCTCGTCCGCCTCCTCGCGCCGCCGGAGGCCAACCTCTGCGCCATCGGCGATCCCGACCAGTCGATCTATGGATTCCGTGGAGCGGACGTGGGCTTTTTCCTCCGTTTCCGGGAGGATTGGCCCGCGGCCCGGGTCGTCCACCTCACCCGTAACTATCGGTCCACGCGAACCGTGGTCGAGGCGGCCTGCCAGGTCATCCGCCCGGCGAGCCTCGTGCCGGACCGGCGCCTCGTGGCCGTCCGGGACGGCGCCGCTCCGCGGATCGTAATCCAGCCGGCGGCGAGCGAGCGGGCCGAGGCCGAACTGGTGGTCCACACCCTGGAGCGGCTCGTCGGAGGCACGACCTCCTTCTCTTTCGACAGCGGCCGGGTGGGAGCGGGGGAGGGCGAGGAGCTTTCCTTCAACGACGTAGCCATCCTCTACCGGACGGAGGCCCAGACGCCGCCGTTGATCGAAGCCCTGGGCCGGGCGGGCATCCCCTTCCAGAAGCGATCCCACCGGCCGCTGGCGGAGCAGCCGGGGGTGCGCGTCCTGCTTCCCATTCTCGAAAAGGCGGTGGAGAAGGGCGGACCGGGTCGCGTCGAGACCCTCCTGGAGCAGGCCTTCCAGGGGCTGACGTCCGACGACCTGCTGCCGGATCCTCTCGCCCGCACGGCCGTCCTCGCCGCCGCCGAGCTCCTGCGCCCGCTCGCCATGCGGTCCGGGGACGATCTCGACGCGTTTCTTGCCGCGGTGGCTCTGGGAGGCGAGGTGGACACCTGGGACCCGCGGGCTGAACGGGTCTCTCTTCTGACCCTCCATGCCGCCAAGGGACTGGAGTTTCCCGTGGTCTTTCTCGTGGGTTGTGAGGACGGCCTCCTGCCGCTCATCTGGCCCGGGGTGGAGGAGGCGGATCTCGCCGAAGAGCGGCGCCTCTTCTTCGTGGGGATCACCCGCGCCGGCTCGCGGCTTTTTCTGTTCTACAGCCGCAAGCGGATGCTTCGGGGGGACATGCGGGAGACGGGGCCGTCTCCTTTTATGGCCGATCTCGAAGAAGCCCTCCTCGAGCCCAGGGAGGAGCCGGATCTGGGTCCGCGGCGGCCGGAGCAGCTCCGGCTGATCTGAGAGGACGGACATCCCCGACGCGTCGGGCGGCGCTGTAAACGCCTGGTTCTCCGAGGTTTCGGCGTTCTCGCTCCGGCACCGGCCTTGCTCTTACCCTCTTCGGTATCACGACACCCAAAACAGACCAAAGCGGACGCACGCGGCGGTCGATTCAGAGAAGGGAGACATTCGCAAGAGGCCCCCGCTGTCTCTTTATAACCAGATCGCCGTTAGCCCAACTTCCACGGTCCACCGCCCCGAAGAGGCTAAATTGGGCGTCTTCGGGGCTGTAAGTTATTGATTCCAGGTGTGACAGGGTACGGTTGGCGGGAAATAGTGACGAAACCAGAGGGTCCCGGGTTTCTGGTATA
>DASQEB010000516.1:0-1819 GCA_035633875.1 Thermoanaerobaculia bacterium | reverse complement strand
TCCGGCAAGACGACCCTGCTCAACATTCTCTCCGGTCTCGACCGGCCGACCTCGGGCCGGGTCCGGGTCGGCGGGCTCGATCTCACCGGCTTGGCCGGCCGCGAGCTCGCCCGCTACCGCCAGCGGACCGTGGGGCTGGTCTTCCAGCAGTTCCACCTGATCCCCTATCTGACCGCGCTCGAAAACGTGATGCTGGCCCAGTACGTCCACAGCGTCACCGACCAGAGCGAGGCCGAGGAGGCCCTGCGGCGGGTCGGTCTGGGCGAGCGCCTCCTCCACCTGCCGAGCCAGCTCTCCGGCGGCGAGCAGCAGCGGGTCTGCATCGCCCGGGCGCTGATCAATCAGCCGCCCCTGATCCTGGCGGACGAGCCCACCGGCAACCTGGACGCCGTCAACGAGGCGGTGGTGATGTCCCTGCTCGCCGACCTCCACCAGCGCGGGCACACCCTGATCCTGGTGACCCACGACCCGTCGATCGCGGCCCGGGCCGGCCGGGAGGTCCGGCTGGAGCACGGACGGCTGACCGCGGCCGGAGATCCGGGTGACCTGGAGCTGCAGAGCATCCTCGCGGACCTCTGGCGCAGCCTCGAAGAGGACGGCGGGCTCGTCTCGGTGGCCCGGCGCGGGGTCGCGGACCTCCTGGCCGAGGGGGGCCTCTCCTTCTCCGACGGCCATATCGCCTTCACGGAGCGCGGGCGGGCGCAGGCCCGGGCGGTGGTCCGGCGGGTCCGCCTGGCCGAGGTGCTGCTGGAGCGGACCCTGGACCGCACCCCCGGCGAATGCGGCCGGGAGACTCCCGTCGCCGCCGGCTTCGAGGACCAGGTCTGCGCGTTCCTCGACCATCCGGAGCGATGCCCGCACGGCCGCCCCATTCCGCCCGGCGAGGGCTGCTGCGCCACGAATTCCTTGGGCGCGCTCTCCCGGGCGGCGGAGGTCAGGGCGTGAAGACCGCTCTCGCCGTTCTCATCACCCTGGCGGGCTGTGCCTCGGCGGCCACCCCGGAGCGGTCCGTGGTCGAGCGCCGGCTGGGGATGATGGGGACCTCGCTGGAGATCGCGGTCGAGGCCGCGAGGCGGGAGGCGGCGCTCGCGGCGAGCGAGCGGGCCGTTCAGGCCCTGGAGGCGGCCGAGGCGCGGCTCTCTACCTGGCGCGACGACACCGAGCTGGCCCGCCTCAACCGCGCGCCCGTGGGCGCGGCCCAGACCCTCTCCCCCGCGCTGGCAGGTGACCTCGGCGCGGCGCGCCGGTGCGGGGAGGAGACGGACGGCGCCTTCGACCCGGCGGTGGGAGCCCTGGTCAGTGCCTGGGGGCTTCGCGGCAAGGGACGGGTGCCTGCTCCGGCCGAGCGCCGCGAGGCCGTGGAGGCGGGCCGGATGGACGGCCTCCGCCTGGACGGCCGCACCGCCGTCCGGGAGCGCGCCGGCCTCGTCCTGGACGAGGGCGGGTTCGGCCAGGGAGCGGGTCTCGCGGACGCCCTCGCGGTCCTGGCCGGCGATCCCGAGGTCGTCCGCGCCTCCCTGAATCTCGGGGGGCAGCTCGCGGTGCTCGATCGGGGGACCGGGGAGCGGTGGGACGTCCCGGTCGCCGACCCGGAGCGGCGGGACCGCGCCGTGGTCTCCCTGTCCATCGACCGGGGATCGGTCTCGACCTCGGGCAACAGCGAACGCGGGATCGAGGTGGCCGGCCGGCGGCTCGGGCACATCCTCGACCCGCGGACGGGGGAGCCGGCGCCCGATTTCGGGAGCCTGACGGTCTGGGCGGAGGACCCGCTGCGGGCGGACTGCCTCTCGACCGGGCTCTTCGTGCTGGGACCGGAGCG
>DASQEB010000515.1:0-8992 GCA_035633875.1 Thermoanaerobaculia bacterium | reverse complement strand
GGAGAACCAGGCAGAATAGAAGGGCGTCGCGAATGTTTTTGAAGGAGGCAACCTCATGCCCGCGCGTTCCTCTGCCGGCCTCCGCCCCGGGCGGACGATTCCGACCCTGCTGCTCTTCCTCGCCCTCGCGGCCGTCCCGGCCGGGGCCGGCGAAGGCCGCTGGACTCCGGTCGTCCCTCCGGCGCGGCGGGAGGCAGCGACGGTGGAGCTGGCGCGGCGGGTGATCCGGGACATCGAGGCGGCGCGGCGGTCGGGTGGGCGGAGGTGAGGGGGGAGTGTTGCCGTGTGCGGCGGGTGATCGAGGGGGCGGGGCAAGGAAGCGGGACCCCGCCCCGGTTTCCTCCTCTCGCGGCAAGCGGGTTTACAGTGAAACGTTTTCTCAGTATCTTCACAATATAGTAGAAGGGCAGGAAAGGCCGGCCGGCTCCCCTTCGCAGGACCCGGTTGCTTCGGCAACCATTTACAGGAGCCGTGTATGAGAAGTACTCCGTCCCTCTTTCTGCCTCGCGTCCTCCTCTCCCTGCTTCTCGGGTTGCTCGTCACCCGGGCCGGCACCGCAACGGTCGCCATCCTGTCCTCCGACGCTGCCTTGACCGGGAGCTCCCAGGTCGTCCTCACGGGAAAGGTCGTCTCGGTGACCTCGCAAAAGAGCGGGGAAGAGATCTACACCTACATCCGGCTCGACGTCGGCCGGGTGCTCAAGGGGAACGTCAAGGGTCGACAGGTCGTGGTCAAGCAGCTCGGCGGCACGGTGGAGGACGTGACGATGGTGGTCGAGAGCTCCCCGATCTTCAAGCGCGGTGAGCGCGTCCTCCTCTTCCTGGACACCTGGGCGGACGGCGCGCTGCGCGTCACCAACCTGTTCATGGGCAAGTATGACGTGGTGCGCGATGCCAGGACCGGCAAGGACCGGGTGGTGCGCAAGGTGAATGGGCGCGACACCCACCTGCTCCGGAAGAGACTGCCGGGGGAGATCACCGCGGAGGCCGATCTCGCGGAGTTCCAGAAGAAAATCTCGGAGATGGTCCGCACCAAGGTCGCGGCGGTCCCCGCGCAGGAAGCGGCGGCCGTCGTGGAGATCCCTCGCGAGTACCACCCGGTTGCAAAGGCCGGTTCGGAGACCGGGCTCTCCTCGGAAACGGCGCCCTTCGTGCTGCTCCGGGACGGCAATGTCTACCGCCGCTGGTTCGAGCCGGACAGCGGGGCTGGCCTCGGCTTCTGGTTCAACCTGTCGTTCGCGCCGACCGCGAACGCTCACGACAGCCTGATGAATGCCCTGGGCGCCTGGACCAACGTGACGTCGAGCCGGGTGAGGCTCGATTTCTCGGGGTACGCCACGGCCGGCGGCTTCTACCCGGACTTCTTCTCGATGATCTCCTTCGAGGATCCGCTCGGTCAGCTCGCCGACCCGAATCCCTACGACTGCAGCGGCATCGTCGCGGGCAGCTCGTACGTGCGGCGCAACAATGAATTTCGAGTCGTCAACCGTGTGGGGTTCTATCGCGTCCTGGAGAGCGACGTCGTCTTCAACAACGGCTGGACGGCCGGACCTTGCCCGCTGTTCCTCGACGATCCGTCAACGAGGATCATCGAAGAGGTCGCCACCCACGAGTTGGGGCACTCCCTCGGCCTCGACCACTCCAACCTCTGGGATCCCATCATGCGCGCCACGATCCATAACAACGGCCGGGGAGCATGGCTCGGCCTGGACGACGTGACGGGGATCAGCTTCATCTATCCCGAGCCCGGCAACCCCATCGACGATCCACGTTTCTACGCCGGCTGGCAGTACCCTGACTGGTTGAACCGGGGACCGGACCCCGGCGGCTGGAATAACTGGACCGCCTACCTCACGGCTTGTGGCAGCGACACCGCCTGCATGGCCTTCAGGCGCAAAGATCTCCCTCTCGGCTTCATCTATTCAAGCGAATTACAGGCGCGCGATCCGCGGCTCAGCCATGCGAATTGGGGGACACCGGCCTACAACCAGACCCTTGTGGAAGAGCTCTACCTTCGGTACTGGAAGCGCGCCATGGACTCGACCGACTGGGTGAGCTACCTCAACTCCAAAGGTTCCCAGGTCACCAACGATGATTACCGGACGGTGGTCGAAGCCTTCATCACCAGCGACGAGTACCGTTCCCGCTTCGATCCCGACATCTGCAATCCCTACGACCAGCAGATCTGCAACAGCAACGGACCGAACTGGTCCTGGAACCCCTTCTCCTGCACTTGCGAATACCAGGATCCCTGCGCCCCCTACTATCCTTATTGCCTCTAGCAGCTCGCTGGACGACGGCCGCCGGGAAAGGCCACACCCGGCGGCCGCCGGGGAGCGGGCGCGCAGAGCAGATCCGCCGTCTCCGCGGCAACCGTCACGACCCCCGAAGTTTCTGTCGCAACCCTCCAGGTTTTTGTCGCAGCCCTCTCCAGGGCTGTCGCAAACCCCGGGAGGGGAGCGTCTCCCCGCGGGGTTTCTGTCGCAGCCCTCCTGGCCGCTGTCGCAATCCCGGCGAGGGGAGCGTCTCCCCTGGCGAGGGGAACGGTTCCCTTCCTGGCGGCAACGGCTGCCCTTGGGTCGACAGCCGCTCGCGGTTCGAGGGCGACGACTCTCTTCTCCGAGGCGAAGGCTCCCCTTCGGAGGGGAGACGCTCAGACCGCGTGGGCGGAGTCTCCCCGCCCGGGGGGAAAGGCTCCCCTCGTGAAGATCGCGACAGAATTTCCGGGGGGGACCGCTCTCCTCGGGCTGGTTGCAATCAAGACCGAGAGGAATGCAACAGAAACCCCGAAGGGGACCGCTCCCCTCCAGAGGAAAGCGGCCGGCTCCGAACCGCCCTGGCGCACGCCCCCGCCGGCCTGTGCGTGGGCACGGGGGGCGCGGGATCTGGGAAGGGAGGTTCTGAGGTCACAGATCGAGCACGAGCCGCAACCCTTCCTCGATCCGAGCCATCAGAGAGAGCGGGAGGAAGCCTGCTCGCTCGGTCAGCACGCCCTTGTCCGCGGTCACGATCTGGGACACGTTCGCCACGCAGTCTTTGGGAAGACCGGTCTGGCGTGGTGTCAGAAGGACATTTCCAGGGGCGTCGGCCAGCCGCAGGTTGGTGGTGAGCACGATTCCCAGAACGGTCCTGATCCCACTCTGATTGAAGCTGTCCGCTTGGACGATGACCAGGGGGCGGCGGTATCCGGGCTCGGAGCCGGCGGGTTCCGGGAGAGAGGCCCACCAGATCTCCCCTCTGCGGATCACCACTCGTCTCGGGGGAGAGAGACCCCCTGAATCGCCGCGAGGACTGGATCGAGAGAGGAGTCTTCCTCCTCATAGACACGGTTCAGCGCCTCGGTGACCCCCTGCTTCCGGTGGGACCGAAGGTACTCCTGGAGGGCTGCCGCGTAGAGCTCGCTTCGCGAGACCCCGAGCCGGTGCGCGAGCTGATCCGCTTCTTCGAACAGTGTGTCGGGAAGAGAGACAGCCGTTTTCACGGTATGAGTATAACCGGAGTTATACCGACCGGCAAACGTCGTCGCGGCACCTGACCGCCGCCGTTGCCGTGAGGCCCTGGCTTGGTCACGCCCGCTCGATCCGGCGCCGCATCGCCGGTGTGGGTGCTCGCGGCAAGAGATGGGAAGGTTTTCAAAGAGACGAAGATCGCTCGCGAGGCAGCGGAACAAGCGGACCGTCATGGCCTTCTATGACCAGCCGCTCGGCGAACGGGGATTGACGGCGGCCCGGCGCTCCCGGAGAATCTGCGAAAAGGCATGGCACAGGACGGAAGCGCTGGGACCGCGGTGGCCAGGGAGCACCGGCGGCAGTGGGAGGAGCAGGGCTGTGTGCTCCTGGAGCAGGTGCTGTCCCCGGGCGAGGTGGCGCGGGTCCTCGCGGCCGTGGACGCCGTGCTCGCGGAATCCGGGCGGGAGGGTGGCGGGGTCTTCTCGCAGCAGAGCGGCGCGCCGGGCGAGGCCGCGCGGGCGTTCAAGGTGGCGCAGGCGATCGCCCGCACGGAGGCCCTGGACCCGCTGACCGATCATCCGGGGGTGTTCCCCTGGCTCCTGGACTTCCTGGGGCCGTATCTTCAGATCCTGGGGACCGAGATCTTCGTGCGCCGGCCCGGCCCGGGGGAGGAGCCCCTGGTGGAGTGGCACACGGACGGCGGCCCGGCGCTGGGGCGGCTCCTGGCGAGCCCCGGAGCGCCGGTCCTGCAGATGAAGGTGCAGTTCTTCCTGACCGATCTCGCGGAGCCGGACAGCGGCAATTTCATGCTCGTGCCGGGCAGCCACCGCCGCCCGTTCCCCGAAGGCGGGGCCGCGGCGGTGCCCCCGGGAGCGGTCCAGGTCCGGGCGAAGGCGGGGGACGTGCTGCTCTTCCCCTGGTCGCTGTGGCACGCCGTGGCGCCCAACCGGAGCGGACGGGTGCGCAAGAGCGTCACGTTCCGGTACGGACCCCTGTGGTCCCGGCCCTACGACTACGAACGGCTGCCTCCCGCGGTGCTGGCCCGGATGACGCCGCGCCGCCGGCGCCTGTTCGGCGATCTGGGGGAGGGGGCCCATCCCTCGACCTACTTCTATCCGGACCCAGAGGAGCAGCTCCGGCTGATGAAGGGGGACGGAGGCGGAACGGCGCCGTGAGCGCCAGCCTGGTGATCACGGTCGACACCGAGCCGGACGACCAGTGGGCGCCGCCGGGGCCCGGCGGCCGCCTCCCCCCGTTCACCTTCGCCAACACGCGCGGCCTGGGCCGGCTCAAGGACTTCCTGCACGAGCTCGGGGCGCCGGTCACCTGGATGACCTCCTACGCCGTGGCCCGCGATCCGGAGAGCGCCCAGGTGCTGCGTCAAGCCGCGGCCGAGGGAGACGAGATCGCCGGGCACCTCCATGGCTGGGAGACGCCTCCGTTCACGGAGGTGGACCGCACCCACCGGCCGTTCCTCTACGAGTACCCGGAGGACGTCCGCTTCGCCAAGCACGCCTCGCTGGTGGCGGCCCACGAGGAGGCGTTCGGAGCCCGGCCGTTCAGCTATCGGGCCGGCCGCTGGGGGCTCGACGCGACCGAGTACGAGCACCTGGAAGCCTTGGGCTACGGGATCGACAGCAGCATTCCGCCGGGGATCGACTTCCGCGACCGCTCGGGGCTGCGGCGGACGGGTCCCGATTTCCGCCGCTGGCTGACTGGCGCTCCGCCGCGGCCTTTCCGGGTGGGAGGGCTCTGGGAGGTTCCGGTGTCGATCACGCCGGTGGGCCGGCTGGGCTCGGGCGCTCTCGCGGCGGGCCTGAGCCGCGTTTGCGGGGCGCGGCACCGGCCGTCCTCTCCCGGGCGGGCGGTCGGGAGGGTGCTGGAGGCGGCCGGCGTCGTCCGGCTCGTCTGGGTGAGGCCGCTCAAGCATCCGCGGGCCGACCTGGTGCGGGCGGCCCTCTCGCTGGTGGAGCGCGGCGCGCCGATCCTCAACGTGATGTTCCACTCCTCGGAGGCGTTCGCCGGGACGAGCCCGATCAGCCGTCGCCCGGAGGACGTGGAGCGGCTCTTCGGCGACCTCGCCGCCATCGTGCGGGCGGCGGCGGGCACCGGCCGGGTGATGCCCCGCACGCTGCGCGAGGCGGTGGCGGCGTTCCCCCACGGAGCCCCGGTGTGAGCATCTCTCCCCTGACGGCCGGGGAGATGCCCGAGCTGGTAGAGTTCTTTCCCCGCATGGGGCTCGACGTTCCGCCCGAGAACGTCCGCCAGTTCGCCTGGCCGCGCCGTCCGGCGCCCGGTTTCGAGATGGTGACCCTGGGGCTGCGCGACGGCGGCCGGCTGGTGGGAATCATCGGCTATCTCGACCTGCCTCTCCGGCTCCGGGGCCGGGAGGCGACCGGGCGGTGGCCGATCAACCTGCACCTGCTGGCCGAGTATCGCGGCCGGGGAATCGGGCAGCGGCTGATGGAGGCGACGCGGGAGGGGGCGCGGATCCGGCTGGTGATCGGCGGCAACCGGAACTCCACCCCGGTCCTCCGCAAGACGGGCTGGACGCACGCCGGGAATCTCGTCTCGTTCCGCTGGACGTCGGCCTGCCCGCGTCTGGCCGACCGGCTGCGGCGCCGGAGCCGGGGGAGGCCGCCGGAGGCGGTCGGCTGGGAGGGCCGGGACGGCCGCGTCGAGGCCCGCCGGATGGAGACGCTGGACGGCCCCGCCCCCTGGGTGGCCCGGGCGCCGGCCGGGGAGAGCGGCGTGCCGAGGGACGCCGCCTACCTTCGCTACGCATTCGGAGGCGGCCTCGCGCCGCTCCACCTGCCCTACCGGGTCGCCGTGGGCGGCGAGACCGTGGGTTTTTTCGTGCTGGCCGCCCGGTCCGACCTGCGGCCCCGGCTGGCGGTGGAGGTGATCGACGTGGACGCGGTCCCGGGGCGGGAGGCAGAAATCCTGGAGGCGGCGCGGCGCACCGCCTTTCGCGCGGCGGACGTGGTGCGGGCGCACCTCTCGGCCCGGCGCTTCACGGAGGCGGCGCGGGCGCTCCCGGGCCGGGCGGCCGAGGCGGAGGGCCTCCCCCTCTGGCTGAGCGTCGAGGGCGGGCTCGACTCCGCCCTGGAGGAGGCCGGGGGCTGGCGCATCACCCATGGCGACCACGACCGCTACCGGGCGCTGCCGGTCTCGCAGGTGTGGAGGGATTGAATGGACGGCCCCCTCTACTCGGTCGTGATCCCGACCTTCAACCGCGCCGGGGTGCTGCCCGAGGCGATCGACAGCGTCTTCCTCCAGGGCATCGACGAAGTGCAGGTGATCGTGGTGGACGACGGCTCGACCGATGCCACGCCGGAGGCGGTCGCGGGCTGCATCCGCCGGCATGGCGAGCGGATCGTCTACATTCACCAGGAGAACCAGGGGGCGGGCATCGCGCGCAACCGCGGCATCGAGGTGGCCGAAGGGCGGCTGGTGTCGCTCCTCGACTCGGACGACCTCTGGCTGCCGGGCAAGATGGCCGCCGAGCTGGAGCTGCTGGAGCGATATCCGGAGGCGGAGGCGGTGGTGTCGGACGGGGAGGTCTGGCGGGCCGGGAGCCTGGAGATGCCGTCGGTCTTCGGCTGGAGCGGCCTGCAGGTCGCGGCGGAGCGAGCCCCGTTCTTCGGCCCGGAGGACCCGCCGTTCTGGGCGGAGAAGACCCTGGTCCCGACCTGCTGCATCACGATCCGCCGGGAGGCCCTGGCGAAGCTGGGCCCCTGGCCCTTCGATCCCTCCCTCCCGTACGGCGAGGACTGGGAGATGGAGGTGCGGATGTACTTCAACTGCCGGGTTGCGGTCTGCCCGCGGATCCTGGCCAAGCTCCGCCGCTACGATGACGGCACCCGGGGCGCTCGCGGCATGCCCGGGGGCCGCGGGCCCCGCAGCGAGCGCCGCGTCTGGGACCGGGCCCGCTACGAGGTGATGACGCGGCTCGAGCGCCGGTGCCCCCTGTCTCCGGAGGCCCGGCGCGCGGTGGAGGCCACGCGGGTCCGGGCGGCCCTCCACCTCGCCGGGAGAGCCCGGGGATGGGAGCGCCTGGAGAGCCTCCCCCTCGCCCTGGGCGAGCTGCGCCGGGCGAACCCGGCCGGAGCTCTGAGCGTCCTGGCCGCCGGGCTACGTCCGTAGGAGCAGAACCGAGGGGGTCGCCGCGGGGTCGTGCAGGCGCAGGAAGAGGTGCCCGATCCCGGCGAGGCCCAGCATCAGGCCGGGGGTTTCCCCCCCGCCGCGCACCCCGCACGGCCAGGGCTCGTCCTCCCCGTGGTGCCGCTCGATGGCGCGCAGGGCGATCTCCCCGGCGAGGCCGGCCGCCTCGTCCGCGCCGGGCAGGCCGCGGGCTTCGAGGAGCAGCTCCAGCCGGCCGGCGGTGCCGTGGCACAGCGACCAGTCGGCCCTTTCCGGCCGCTCCTCCCGCAGGGCGCGGACGGTGGCGCGCACCGCCGCCGCGGCTTCGGCGGCGCACGCCTCGCCGCCGGAGAGCTCCCAGGCCCGCAGCCGCGACAGGCCGATCCCCACCGCGCCGTGGCACCAGTCGGCCCGGAAGGCGGCGTCCTCCTCGCGCCAGCCCGGGCGGCGGAGGTCCGGCCAGTTGCCGCGCCCGGGGTCGAACCACCGCCGCTCGTAGCGGAAGCCCTGCTCCGCCGCCGCCCGGTAGCGCCCGGCCCCGGGGGCGGCCCCCAGCTCGACGAGCGCGGCGGCCACGCCCGCGGCGCCGTGGGCGAAGCCGCAGAGGTCGGGCCGGACGGCCCCTGCCGCCTGCGCCTCCGGGCTCAGGGTGCACCAGGACCAGCCGTCCTCCCCCCGGCTCGCCGCGGCCAGCAGGCGCTCGCCGTGGCGCGCGGCGCTCTCGCCGCGGCCGAGGCGGAGGAGGGCGGGCACGGCGCTCGCGCTGCCGGCGATGACGTCGAGCCCGGCCGCGGCGGGATCGGCCGCGGCGGCGTCCTCCAGCATCCGGCGCCCGGCCTCGCCGAGCTCCTCGCGGCCCAGGACCTGCTCCGCTTCGAGGACCGCGAAGGCGATCCCCACCCAGCCGGAATGGAAGCTGGCGCGCTCGGCGGGCGGCACGGCCGCGCTCCGGGATGTGGCCTGGGCGAAGGCCCCAGCGGCCGTGGTGGCGAACAGCCGCTCCCCCGTCCGCCGGAAGAGGCGGGCGAGGAACAGCCCGATGCCGGCGGTGCCGTCGTAGAGCGTGGGGCCCCAGGAACGCTCGATCACCCGCACCGCGCCGTCGGCGAGCTCCAGGGAGGAGCCCAGCCAGTTGCAGCGCCCGCCGTGCCACAGGGCGTCGCGGCAGAGCTCGGCGCCGATCCGCGCGGCGGCGTCGAGGAAGGCGTCCTCCGGCCGGCTCATTCCCCGTCCCCTCCGGCCACCGGGAGGCCCGGCACGTCGTAGACGTCGGTGGAGCCCGGCCCCAGGTAGGGGCGGCCGGGGTCGAGGCCGCAGCGCCGGAACTCCGCGGCGACCGCCCGGAGGCGGTCCTCCTCGTCCTGGGAGCCCTGGAGCCAGGCGCGCCAGATCCCTTCGGCC